>NZ_JBBECC010000169.1:2106-69594 GCF_040882025.1 Parvibaculum sp.
CGCAACTCGATGCCGGGGGCCAGGGTGCGGGCCCAGCCCGGAATGTCTTCCTCGGTGTTTTTCTCTTCAAGTTCAGTGGTTTGCTCGTCCGGCTCCGGCGTCTCCTCGGTCGAATCCGTCTGCCTTGGCTCCTCCGTTTCCTCGCTCTCTTCAAGAGCGGCGGGCTTTCCGCTGTCGTCGCCGGAACGCGAGAAGACATAGGGCTCCGCGTCCTGTTGTTCAGGTTGAGGCTGAGCCAAGGGCGGCATTGGCGGCGGGGCTTCTTCTTCGGGGACGAGGTCGACCGAGATGGCGGGCGGCTCGGCGGGCCGGGGCGGCGCCGGATTTGGCAATAAAAACGGGAGGATAAGGACGAGGTTCAGGCCCAGGGCCAGGGCGACCGCGATGGCGGGCTCGCTCCATTGACGCGCGCGCGGCGGCGGCGGCGGCACGACATGAAAACTGCCGGCCGGGCTTGTGCTCACTGAGGTTACAACCATTTCCGGCCCGGATTCCCGCCCTTTTGTCCGCCCGTCCGCCCGGCGCTTCCGGGGACAAAGCATGCGAGCGAGCATAACAAGGCGGACGGCGAAGCGAAGCGAAACCGGCGGCGACAGCAAACGCGGCAACAGCGCTGTGACGGCCCTACCCCCCCTCTGTCACGGAACTGTCAAAAAACTGTCACAAATCGCAATCAGGGGTCGATCCGGGTGCCGGCTTCACCGGCCATCACGGCGCGGGCCTCGTCGAGGTTGCCGATGAAAGCCGGATGGCCCGTCTCCAGGGCGAAGCGCCGGACGGCCTCGATCTTCGGGCGCATGGAACCTGCCGCGAAACCGGCGGGGTCGAGGGTACGGGCCGACACGGATTTCAGCAGGCGCGCACCCGGTTTTCCCCAATCGGCATGGACGCCGTCGACATCGGTCAGGATCAGCAGACGTTCGGCGCCGAGTTCGACGGCAAGCAGGCAGGCGGCGAGGTCCTTGTCGATGACGGCCTCGACGCCTTCGGGCGCGCCATCCGCGCCGGCCCGCACCGGGATACCGCCGCCGCCGGCGCAGATCACGAGACAGCTGTCATTCATCAGCCTGCGGATTGTTTCGAGCTCGACAATGCCGCGGGGCGCGGGCGAGGCGACGACGCGGCGCCAGACTTTTCCATTTGGGCCGTCCGGCGCGACCGCCCAGCCGCGTTCGGCGGCGAGCGCCTTTGCGGTCGCCTCGTCATAGACGGGGCCGATCGGCTTTGCGGGCGCGGCGAAGGCGGGATCTCCCGGATCGACCAGGGTTTGCGTCAAGAGGGTCGCGACTTCGCGGCCCGGCAAGGCGCGGCGCATCGCCGCCTCGATCACATAGCCGATCATGCCCTGCGATTCCGCGCCCAGCACGTCGAGCGGGTAAGGCGTCGCGTCCTTGTAGGCATCGGCCTCCAGCGCGAGGAGGCCGACCTGCGGGCCGTTGCCGTGCACCAGTACCATCTCGTGTGCGCGGGCGATGGCGGCCAGCGCGCCGGCCGCCTCGGCCATATTGCGGCGCTGATTGGCGATGCTCAGGGCCTCGCCGCGCTTCAGCAGCGCGTTTCCGCCGATGGCGACGAGGACCCTCATGCCGCGCCTAACCGCCGCCGGCCACGCGGCCGGCGCGGCGGACCAGAAACTCGCCGACCAGAAGCGTGACGATGACGCCGGCGACGATCGACAGGGCATAAGTCATGTCGAACTCGTCCGGCGTGTAGATGAAGAAGACAATGGCCTGAACGATGAAGGCCATGCAGAGCGCGGCGAAGACGAGCGCCCCGCCCTTGCCGCCCGGTACGCGGTAAGGACGCGGCCTGTCGGCGTCGATGCGGCGCAGCTTCAGGAAGGCCATGAACATCGCCAGGTAAGGCAGCAGGAAGACGATGGAGGAGAAGGCAAAAAGCGTCCAGAAGAGGTCTTCGGCGTCGGCGGCCAGGAGGCCGTAGATGACGATCACCACTGTGGTGACAACGCCCGTCACGATGGCCGCGTTGGCGGGCGTTTTGTGCTCGGGATGCAGACGCGCGAACATCGCCGGCAGATTGCCGTCGAGGGCTGCTTCGGCGGCCGAGCGGTTGGCGCCCATCGTCCATGTGACCATGTTGGCGAGGAAAGTGTAGAGCGCCATCAGGCCCAGCAGGATGACGAAGGTGCCGGCCACCCCGCCCTCGCCCAGCAAGACGCGCAGCGTATCGACGACGCCGCTGACGAGATTGATGTCGTCGAGCGGCAACGCGATCAGGATGCCGATGGTGGCGAAGAGGTAGAAGGCCGCGATCGCGATGCCGGAAACGGCAATGGTGAGGGGCACGTCGCGGGCCGGATTTTTCATCTCGGCGCTGGCGCCGGACATCAGCTCGAAGCCCATGAAGTTGTAGACAATGACCGGCAGGAAGGCGAGCGAGGCACCCCAACTCGGCGCCATGCTGGAGAAGGTCAGTTCGTTGGCGACGCCGTGGTTGCCTGCATAGACGAAGCCGCCGATGCCAATGACCAGCATGATCGCGACTTTAAAGACGGCGCCGAGATTGGGCACCCATTTGCCGATGTCGAGGCGGACGATGTTGATCCAGACGGTCGCCCAGGTCAGCGCGACGGCAATCGCGATCTGCGTCCAGAGCGCGAGGTCGGGCATGAAGAGCGCGGCGAAGATGCCAGCGAAGAGAATGAAGACCGATGGCTGCCAGAGCGCGACATTGATCCACCAGAGCCAGGCCGTGCGGCCGCCCCAGCGGGCACCATAGGCGCGGCGGACCCAGGCATAGATGCCGCCCTGATCGGGATAGGTGCTGCCGAGTTCGGCCGTGATGAGGCCGTAGGGCACGAAGAAGAAGATCATCGTGAATATCCACCAGAAGACGGCTTGCGGGCCGATGGCGGCGGATGCCGCGAGCTGGTCGATGACGAGAATGGCGCAGACGGTGAAGAGCGTGAGATCGAGCCCCCGCATCACCTTCTTGTAGCCGCGCGGATTGGTGGCAGCGGTAGCGGATGTATCGGACATTTTTTTCTCCCGAGTGAGTAAATCCGGTTACCCGCGGCAAGAGACGCGCCGCGCCTTCACGCAAATCAGAGAAAGTCCGACAAAAAATCCTCGGCCAGCCCCCGATGACGCGCGAGCAGCGCATCGGAGGGCCGCTTCAGACGCGGATAGACGAACCAGACCAGCAACGCCTTTTCGGTGTGCAGCCTGTTTTCGGATTGGTCGAGAATGATGGACTGCGGACCGTCCATGACTTCATCGGTCGCCTCGACGCCGCGCGAGGCCGGCAGGCAGTGCATGAAGCGCGCCGTTGCCGGCGCTTTCGCCATCAGTGCCGCGTTGACCTGAAATTTCGGCATGAACGCCGCGCTGCGCTCCGGTATCTCACTTTCCTGCCCCACCCACCACCAGAGATCGGTATAGATGAAATCGGCATCGGCGACCGCGGCGGCGGGGTCTTCGGTGAAGGAGATCGTGGCACCCGACTCCGCACAAGCCTCGCGTACCATCGCGCGGTGCGCCTCGGATATCTGGTATTTCGCGGGCGCGGCCTGCGTGAAGGAGAGCCCCATGCGGGCACAGATGAACATCAGCGAGACGCAGACATTTGTCGCATCACCGACAAAGACGAGTCTGAAGTCTTCGAGCTTCTTTCCCTTCGAGGCATGCTCCGTCATCGTGAAGACGTCGCAGAGAACCTGTGTCGGGTGGTTGAAGTCGGTGAGGCCGTTGATGACGGGCACGGTCGCGTATTTCGAAAGGCCGAGCACCGTCTCGTGCTTCAGGGTGCGTGCCTCGATGACGTCGACCATGCGGGAGACGACGCGGGCGGTGTCGGCGATCGACTCGCGGGCGCCGAGATGGATTTCGCCGGGGCGCAGATAGAGCGCATGGCCGCCGAGCTTGGTCATGGCGACCTCGAAGGAGACGCGGGTGCGGGTGGACGGCTCCTCGAAGATCATGCCGAGCGAGGCACCGGACAGGAGCCGGGGGCAAGCGCCGTCCTTGTCGGCCCGCTTCAGCATGGCCGTCAACTCCATCATCCGCAGGAGCTCTTCCTTCGGAAAATCAAGGATATGAACGAAATGGCGCAGCATCCGGCCTATCCCCCTTTACCCGCCCTCGCTCCGGCGGGATTATCGACATGTCCGGGACATGCTTCTGTTTGACAAGTAGAGACCCGCAGACGCCCGCGTTCAACAGGCGGAGCGGCGGCAAATTGAAGCAAGACGGACGAAACGGACGCATCCGCGCCAATGCGGTACAAAATAATGCCTCGCGGCCGGACGATTATCGCCCGGCGGCGAAATTTTCGGAGTTTTGAGATGACCGAGATCACCGTCGCCGCGACGCAAATGGCCTGCGGGCACGACCGCGACGAGAATATCGCGCGGGCCGAAACGCTGGTGCGGGCAGCGGCCGAAAAAGGCGCGCAGGTCATCCTGCTGCAGGAGCTTTTCGAGACGCCCTATTTTTGCAAGGATACCGAGCCGGACCTGATGCATCTTGCAACGCCCGTCGCCGACAATCCGGCCGTGCATCATTTCCAGTCGCTCGCCGCGCAGTACAAGATCGTGCTGCCCATCTCGATTTACGAGCGGGCCAACAATGCGCAGTACAACTCCCTGGTCATGATCGACAGCGGCGAGGTTCTCGGCGTCTATCGCAAATCGCATATTCCCGACGGACCGGGCTATCGGGAGAAATATTATTTCAGCCCCGGCGATACCGGTTTTCATGTCTGGAACACGCGGGCGGGCCGTGTGGGCGCGGCGGTCTGCTGGGACCAGTGGTTTCCAGAGGCCGCGCGTATCCTAGCGGTGAAGGGCGCCGACGTTATTCTCTATCCGACCGCCATCGGCTCGGAACCGCATGACGAAACGATCCATTCGCGTGACCACTGGCAGCGAACGATGCAAGGGCATTCGGCCGCCAATCTGATGCCGATCGTCGCCTCGAATCGCGTCGGCCGCGAGGAAGGCAAGAGCTGCGCCATCACCTTCTACGGATCGTCCTTCATTACCGATGCGACCGGTGCGAAAGTGGCCGAAGCGGACGAGCAGGAGGAGGCCGTCCTCACCGCGACTTTCGACATCGAGAAGAACCGCCGGCAACGCCTCAACTGGGGCGTGTTCCGCGATCGGCGAGTCGATCTTTATGCAGATATTCTGACGCTGGACGGCACGTCGAGGCGCTGACGCGCCTCAACGAGGCCGATCCCGATATCGGCAACGATCGGCAGATGATCGGAGATTTTCCGCCCGCCCCCGTCCGTCCAGCTCCCGAGGATGCGCGCCGCACCGCCGCAATAAATCCGGTCGAGGCGAAAGAGCGGCCGCGTTGCCGGAAAGGTGCGCTCCATCGTGCGCATCGGCACGACTTCTCTCAGGCGGCGCCGGACCCAGCCGAAAGAGAACCAGTCGTTGAAGTCACCCATCACGATGCAAGGGAGACCTTGCGGCTGCGCCAGCACGGCCAGCGTCGCGGCCTGCCGACGCCGCTCCCAGACGCTCAGGCCGAGATGCGCGGTGACCAGACGAATCCGCCCCAGCGGCGTTTCCAGATGCGTGGCGATGGCGCCGCGCGGTTCGCGCGTGCGAAAGGACAGGTCGGTGACGCTGGTGTCGGCGAGCGGAAAGCGGCTGATCACGGCATGGCCGTAGTGGCCGTCGGGCGCAACTATGGTGCGGGCCTCGGCCGCATGCTCACCGAGCGCCTCGCGGAGAACCGCCAATGGTGCGCTTTCGCCCATACGGCCGCGCGATTCGATTTCCTGAAGCGCAATCACATCCGGATCGTGGTGCGCGATGAGATCGACGATGCGGGTGAGATCGTAGCGGCGGTCGGGACCTATGCCGCCATGAATGTTCCAGCTCAGCACGCGAAGTCCGGGTTCGGTCACTCGGGCTTCCTCCGTTTCGAGATCAGGCGCTGCAGACCAAGCGCCAAGGCGATCCACAGGACGAACGCACCGAGCACGATCGCAAGATCGACGAGCGACGGGTCTTCCAGCATCGTGAAGAGGCGGTCGCCAAGTACCGACATCAGCACGATGCCGGGCGCAAGACCGAGCGCGGTTCCCACGGTGTAGTCCAGAACGCGAATGCGGAGCGCACCGGCGACAAGATTGACCAGCAGAAACGGGGCGACGGGCACGAGACGCACCGCCGTCAGCGCAACGATACCCCTGTCATTGACGGCCTTTGCGACACGACTGACACGCGGGCCCAACAAATTCCGCAGCATGCCGGAGCCCAGGTAGCGACCGGCCGCATAGTTCGCAAGCGCGCTCGACATCGCGCCAAGCGATGCATAGAGAATGCCGGGCCAGAGGCCAAAGGTGGCCGCCGTGACGGCAATCAACAAAATGACGGGAAAGGCGACAAAGCCCGTCAACACGTAGAGACCAACCACGACGAGGGGGGCGAGCGGCGCCGCGGCGATGCTGCCGAAGGAGTTGCGCATTTTCTCCGGTTCGGCCATTTCCGAGAGCGGTGTATAGCGCCAGAGAAGCCCGAGACCGACGATGAGAAGGAGAACGGCGACGCCCTTCATCAGTGTCGGAAGATTGCGGCGGCGATGCCCAGTTCCGGGCATCTCGACGATGCTTGCGAGATAGCCGTCCGGCACCGGCGGGCGGACGGGATCGGCCAGCGCTTCGATCGCCGTCACATTGTCGCGAATTTCGGCTTCGTCGTCTTCGATGGGAACGAGCGCGCGGTCCGTGCCGCCGCAGCGATCCAACGCCTCGAAGAGAGAGCCCGTGTCGCGCAAGGCCGCGACGACCTCACGCGGTTCGGCACCGCAATGCTCGCCAAGAAGGCGGCCGAGCACCGCCATGACGGCCTCGCGGTCTTCCGCGCTCTCGGCTTCGACAGCGAGATCGCATTCGGTGTCGAGACCCATCGAGCGGTTGCAAAGATTGGCGGAACCGACCCGCAGCAGCACGTCGTCGACGATCGCCAGTTTGGAATGAACCATGATGCCGGTGGCATCGTCACCCGCGCCGACCGAGGGCGTCAGCACGCGCACGCGGTCCTCGATGCCGGCGCGGCGGAGTACGTCCATGAAACGGAGACGGCCGACCAGCATGGTGCGGTGCTCGAGCCACTTGCGATGGGATTGCGGGACGACCAGCAGCGCTTCGAGCTCGGGCTTTTCGCGCAGCCGGCCGGCGAGCTGCCGCGCGATTTCGGTGCAGGTCAGAAACTGGTTTTCGATATAGACCCAGCGTTGGGCACGCGCCAGCATGTCGGCGAAGAGCGCCTCGACCTCGCGCGTGCCGTTGTCGCCCTTGTATGGCGGCTCGGTGCGCGCGATGCCGACGGCGACATTGGAAAAATGCGGATCGACGCCTTCGGGCCAGCGATCGCCGGCGGGCGGCGGCGGCTTCAGCTTTTCGCTCGCGGCGCGGCGCCAGCGGCGGCGCACGAGATCGCCGAGCGCGGCGGCCGGCGCGCCGTCGACCATCATCTGGACGTCGTGAAATGGCCGGTATGGCTCCTGCTGCGGGTCGACGCGGTGCGGATTGTCCGGTGCGTGATCGGATGTATCCCAGCGACGGATGGTGAGATCGAGGCCGCCGCAAAAGGCCAGGCTGTCGTCGATAACGACGAGTTTCTGATGGTGGGACCCGCCGAGCGGAATTTCGTTGTCGAGACAAAGATCGACATTGCCGGGCGATGTCCAGCGAAACTGCATGGCGGGCAGCAGCTCGCGCTCCTTGGCGTAGAGAACCGAATAGTCCCAGAGCAACAGTTTGATTGCGAGGTTCGGCTTTTCTTCGGCAAGCGCCGTGAGGAACGCGCCGAGCGTTTCGGGCATGCCGTCCTCGGCGCTGCCTTGCGGGCCGACCAGCGGCGTGCGGCTGTCGATGTCCCAACCGACGATCAGCAGCGAATGCTCGGCGCAACGCATCGCGCGGCGAAGGGCACCATAATATTCCGCCGCGTCGATCAGAAGGCGCGCGCGCGACGCTTCGTCGATGCGCCAGACATTGCGCCCGGGCCGCAGGATGCGCGCCTGGCCTCCATTTTCTGCCGGCCCTTCGGCAGCGGTTTGCTCGATCGTCATGCGCCCAGCATGACGGACGCATCTGGCGGAAAAAAGTCCCGTATGGGGCGAAATATGGACAGTCAGAGTTTCAGGCCGGTCGGACCTTCAAATGAGGCCAGGTCGAAATAGTCGCTGAAGCGGTGGATTTTTCCGTCTTTCAGTTCGAAGACGCCGTTGACCGGCAGATCGACGCTCCGGCCGTCATGCAGGCGGAAGTGGTCGATACGTTCGGCGAAAACGAGGTTGGGCTCAGCGGCAATGCGGATAATTTCGAGATCGGCATACTCAAAGGCCGAAAGGAAGCCTTCGAAGATTTCCCGAATGCCGGCAATGCCTCTTATCGGCGCGACGGGAACGTTGTGATAGGTCGCTTCGGGCGTGAAGCATTCCATGATGCCAGCCACGTCGCGCTTCTGCCAGGCGCCGAGAAAATCCGACACCACTTTCTTCGAGGCTTCGGCAGTCATGGAACCGGTGGACATGTGCGTTTCCCCTGTTGTGCCGCTACTGCGCCGCGTAGCCACCATCGACGGCGAGCGCGTGACCGGTGACGAAGCTTGCGGCGGGGGATGCGAGCCAGATGGCGGCTTCGGCCGCCTCGGACGGCACGCCAAGACGGCCCATCGGCTTCAATGCCAGCAGCGCGTCGCGGAAGCCGGGCATGTCGCTTGCCAGCCGATCGACCATCGCGGTCTCGATCATGCCGGGACAAAGCGCATTGACGCGGACGCCGGATTTAGCCACGTCGATGGCGACCGATTTCACCAGACCGACAATGCCGTGCTTGCTGGCCACATAGGCCGCAAGGCCGCCCGCGCCGACGAGACCGGCGACAGAGGCGGTGGCGACAATCGCGCCCTCGCCGCGTTCGATCATGCCGGGCAGGACGGCCGCCATGGTGCGCCAGGCGCCTGCGAGATTGATGTCGATGACGCGCAGGAAATCGTCTTCCTTCGTTTCCCATGGCGCGCCGAGCTTGCCCTCGACACCGGCGTTGGCGAAGGCGATGTGAGGCGTGGCGCCGAATTCCTTTTTCGCGGCGGCGACCAGCGCCGCGATGTCGGCGACTTCGCACACGTCGGTGCGGAGGAAGAAAGCCTTCGCCCCCTGTTTGCGCAAAGCCGCCGCAACCGCCTCGCCCTCTTTTGCAACGTCGCCCAGCGCCAGCGACGCGCCCTCGCGCGCCGCGGCCTCTGCGATGGCACGGCCGATGCCGGCCGACGCCCCCGTGATCAGCACAACCTTGCCGTCGAACATTCCGGCCATCAGGCTTCCCCTCCGGCGCGTCGAATGAAGCCATGGAATTCATTCGACGGCTCGTGACCGGCCGCAACATATTTCGCCTTGATCGCCGAGAGCGCGTCGGTGCGCCATGCCGCATCGGGCGCGGCCATGTCCTCCATGCCGTAAAGACCCAGCGAATTGCCAGCAAAGATCCGGCTCTTCACCTCGCCGTCACCGGCGCCCAGGGCTGCGAAGCCATGCGCCTTTTGCATATCCTCGGGAATTTCGATACGGCGCATCGCTTCGATCTGCCATTGCGGCGAGCCGTACCAGACCGAGTCCGTTCCCCAGATGACGTGATCGGCACCCATGCCCTTGACCAGCACGCCCATCAACGCGGCGGCGAGGCGAGGATGCGTGACCGCACAACTGCCGAAGGTGGTGCCGAGTTCGGCATAGACATTCGAGACACCGTATTCGGCCGGGATGTCGGCGAGGTCCGAGACCCAGTCGATGCGGCCCGTCTCCTCGAATTGCGCCAGCAGCGGATCGGGCGAGGTCATCAGCGGGCGGAAGCCCGAATGGTAGATGATGAAATTGAGATCCGGCCAATCCTTCGCGGCCTTGCCGACATCGTCGACCATCGCATGACGCCAATGGGTGATGACGTTTTCGTAGTCTTCCGGCAGCAGGCCCTTGTGAATGCAGACGTTGCGGATGCCGGCCTTCATCATGCGCTCATAGGCCGGGTACATCAGTTTCTCGTCGTCGAGACGCCAGGGATATTGCGAATTGTCGAAGGGGTCGCCCAGCGTGTAGCCCTTCCAGCTATCGGGCTTCAATTCCTCGATGGCGCGGTCGATCTCTTCGAGCCAGCCGGGCTGGCCCGGCGCGATGACGGCATGCGACAACATGCGGCGCGAGCCCGACGCCTTGTTGACGAAGGTGCGGGCCGATGCGAGACCGTCATTGTTCATGATGACGTTGGGACCGTGATCGGCGGGCGCGGCGCTGATGAGACCGATCTTGGTGTCGCTATCGAACCAGACCTCCTTCATGAAATTGTCGAACTTGAAGGTGTCGAAGGAAATGTCCCCCATGTCGGCGTTCCACTGTTTCGCGTATTCGCCGAGGTGGAGGATGCCGTCCCATGCGTAGTCGTCGCGGATGAAGTGGAGCTGCACGTCGACGATCAACTGGTCGGCAAAATGCACGGACCTTTCGGCGGCAGCAGCGAGGTCCATCGTTTCGGCATGGGCGACCGAGAAGACGTCGCCGCCGAAGACGCGGTTCATCGCCATGAAGGAAGCAGCAAGCCCCGCGCCGGAACGCAGGAAGGCTCGCCGCGAAAGCCCCAGTTTCGCGCCCTGTTCGTCGGCGGCTGCAAGGATCGCGTTTTCGACGCGGGCCTGATCCGGCGTCTGCGGCATCGGCATGTATTCGCCGTTGGAGACGATGCGGGTGGGTAGCGGGATGCCCGTCGCGTTTTCATCCGCCGGGGCGATGCGCTTCCTCTGCTTGTCGTTGAGCCACATGGTCTTCTCCCTCTTTTCTGCCGATGAGCGCCGGCGCGGCGACCATGGGCCCGCGCGCGCTTCGCCCGCAGGTCACAGCCAGTGCCCGATTTCCAGTCAGGGTCGGCCGGCCGGCCCGCGTGCGGAACTACCCGGACGAGGGGCGCGGAACGCTGAATCGGGTGAAAATGGCAGAAAACCGGGCGTTTCGGTTTACTCGATCAATTGCTGACGCAGCGAGATCGCCACCGCGTGGGCGCGATCGGAGGCACCGAGCTTTTCATAAAGGCTCTTCAGATGAGCCTTCACCGTGTCTTCGGTGATCGAGAGATTGCCGGCGATGACCTTGTTGCTCTGACCCTCCGCCAGGCATTCCAGCACCTGCAATTCGCGCGAGGTCAACGACGCCTTCTGGCCGGCGGCGCGCGCATCCTGCGCCAGACGGCGCAAGAGCGGCTTTGTGACCTCGGCCTGCAGATAACCGGCACCGGCATGCACCGCGCGGACGGCCCGCAGAAGATCGTCCTTGGAAGCGCTTTTCAGAACATAGCCGCTGGCGCCAGCATTGGTCGTTTCCCAGACATAGGCCGGGTTGGCGTACATGGTGAACACGATGATGCCGGTTTTCGGCGCAACGCGGAGAATTTCGCCGATGGCGGCAAGGCCGCTCATGCCCGGCATCTTCAGATCGAGAATGACGATGTCGGGCTTCTCCACGGCGATGGCGTCGATACCGGTGCGGGCATCGCCCGCCTGTCCAGAAACGACGATGTCGCCCTCGGATTGCAGCATTTCGACGACGGCCTGACGCAGCACATGATGATCGTCGATCAGATAGACCGAAATCTTTCTCACGCCTTTTCCCCTCCCGGTACGCGAACGACAAGCCGCGCACCCTGCCCCGGCCGGCTCAAGACTTCAAGAGAGCCGCCAAGCGCGCCGGCACGCTCGCGCATCGTCAGGACGCCGAAATGGCCGGGGGCGGGACTTTGCGGATCGAAGCCCGCGCCGTCGTCGGCGATTTCAAGGCGGGCGGCGTTGGCGCCGTCGCGGCGGAACGAGATCGAGACGTTTCCTGCGCCGGCATGCTTGCGGACATTCAGCAGCGCTTCCTGCAGGATACGGAAAAGCATGGCGTCGGAACGGCAATGCCAGTTGCGCAAGGCCGGATCGAGGTCGAGCGAAATCGAGAACGGCACCTGATCGCGCTGGCCGGCCACATATTCCTCGACCGCGACCAAAAAGCCGAGATCGTCGAGAACGGTCGGGTGCATCTCGTTCATCAGGGTGCGGACATCGGATGACAGCGCCGCGACGGCGGCGCTGAGACCGGCGTCATGCGCGCGGTCGGCTCCCTGGCGCAAGGCAAAGAGATGGCCGCTCATGCGGTCGTGAATGTCGGCGGCGGCGCGGCGGCGTTCATCCTCTTCGGTCTGGATCAAACGGCGCGCCAGCTCCTTGGCGCGATCACGGGCAATGCCAAGCGCGCGCGCCTTGTCCCGCGCCAGGTCCAGATTTTCCTGCGCCCAGCGCGCCAGCATGATGCCGAGCGCGGCCGAGAAACCGAGATAGAAGAGACCGATCAACAGGTCGGCGGGCGTGGGCGAAGGCCCCGGCGCGGCGACATAGAGAAGAACAGCCAGCGCGTAGGTCAGCGCCAGCAGACCCAGCGTCTCGCGCACGCCGAAACGGAAAACGGCGGCGAGCAATGTGAAGTAGTAGAAGGGAAAGAAGACCGAGGCGAGACCGCCGGTGAAAATGCACATCAGCGTGACGAGCAACGGGTCGCCGACGGTCGTGATGCGCGCGCTCGAGAGGATCGGACGATCGCCCGCAACGCGCCAATGGGCAAAGCCCGTATAGGCGACGCCGCCGGCATAGACCGCCCAGGCCCAGCCGGCATCCGCCATTGCGCCGCCGCGCCAGAGGATGAGCGCCCAGCCGACAATACCGATCCAGCGCAACCAAAGTATCTGGTACTCGGCCTTGCGCAGATGATCGACGACGGCAATATCCCTTTCCGTGTCGGGCGGTGCGGGCGGCAGGTCGGTGGCGGTGCGGTCGGTCATCCGCCTAGTGAGCCGCGATCGGGGCGAGCGGTCAAGCGGCCGACAATCAGGGCGCGGCTGCGGGGCCGGGCGCGGCGAGGACCGTGCGGAAGCCGAGATGGGTGGTGGCGAGGTCGATTTCCTGCGGCTGGCGGGCACCCGGGCGGTAGCGCATGCAGTAATTCGGCGCGCAGAGGAAGGAGCCGCCCTTGATCACGTTGGCATCGCGGCGGCCGTCATAAGAATCGGCAGTCCACTCCCAGAGATTGCCGAGCATGTCGTGAAGGCCGAGCGCATTGGGCTTGAAGCAGCCGACCGGCGCGACGCCGACGAAACCGTCATCGGCGGTGTTGACGATCGGGAAGAGACCCTGCCAGGTGTTGGCTTCCTTCGGACGGTTGTGCGAGGGCGGCGCGGCGGGGTCGGCGGCGCGGGCGGCCCATTCCCATTCGGCCTCGCTCGGAAGCGCGTGGCCTTTCCACTGCGCATAAGCGCGCGCGTCCTCGAGCGCGACCGCTGTGACCGGGAAGTCGTCGCGGCCTTCGATGGAGCTTGCCGGACCGCCGGGATGGCGCCAGTTGGCACCCGGCACGTATTGCCACCATTGGGAGATGTCGCCCATGCCGTCGACGTCGTTCGGCATGACGAAGACGACGGCGCCGGCCTTGCGCATTTCGGGCGGCAGGTAGGGGTGCAGCGCCGTGTCGACCGGACGCTCGGCGACCGTCACATAGCCGGTGGCGGCGACAAAGGCAGCGAAGTCGCGGTTGGTGACTTCGGTGCGGTCGATCCAGAAACCTTCGACCGAGACCTGGCGGAGCGGGCCTTCTTCCGGGTAGATCGTGTCGCCCATGGTGAAGGTGCCGGGCGGGACCCAGACCATGCCGGCGGGAGATCCGGCGCGCGGGGCGGCATCGTCGGCGGCGGGCGGCGCAAGGCATTGCGCGGGCTCGGCCGCCGCCATGCGCGCGGCGTTCGATCCACCCCTTGTCCAGATGACCGCGACGGCGGCGGCGGCGACGAGCGCCGCCGCCAATACGGAAAGAACAACGGTCCTAGTTCGCCCAGTAAACATATTCATCGTCCGGCCCGCGCGGTGCGCCGCCCATGGGGCGGTCGATCATCATCGGCGCTTCGATGAGCGCCGGCCAGATCGGATCGGATTGTTCGCCGTCGATTTCGACAAGCGCGGCCATCATTTCGGCCCGTTTTTCGGGTTCAGCTTCGGAGAGATCGTTCTTCTCGGTCGGATCCGTCGCGAGGTTGAAGAGCCAGGTCTTTTCGGGCCGTTCCGACACTTGCAGTTTCCAGCCATCCTTCAGCACGGCCTTGTAGTGGCCCGAGCGCCAGAAGAGCGGCCGGACCGGCCGCGGCGCCTCGCCAAGCGCGAGCCCGACCAGATCGACGCCGTCGACAATGCGGTCGGTGCGCCGGCTCGCGCCGGCCGCGGCCGCCGCCGTGGCGAAGATGTCGACATGGGCGACCGGGCCGTCATAGGTGCTGCCGGCCGGGATGCGCGCCGGCCATTGCATGAAATAGGGCACATGGATGCCGCCCTCGAAGAAGGTGATCTTCCAGCCGCGATAGGGCGTGTTGAGGTCGGGCAGGCCGACATAATTGGCGCCGCCATTGTCGCTGGTGAAGATCACGATGGTGTTTTCTTCGAGTCCGTTCTCGCGCAGGGCTTCCATGACTTTTGCAACGCCGCGATCGAGCGCGACGATCATCGCGGCATAGACGCGCTCGGTGTAGTTTTCGATATGGGCGAGCGCATCGTAGTCCGATTTCAGCGCCTGAAGCGGCGTGTGCGGCGCGTTATAGGCAAGATACATGAAGAAGGGGCGGTTGCGGTTGGCATGGATCGCCTTGACCGCCTCGTCGGTCAGATAGTCGGTCATGTATTGCGAGGGTTCGAAACGCGGCGAGCCGTTGAACTCGACGGCAAAAGGAAGATTGGCCCAGAGGAACTGGTCGATCGGGTCGAAATCCTGCTTCGAGTTGACGACATTCGGGTCGTTGACGGGCAGGAAGAGTGAAGCGCCGCGCATGAAACCCAGCGCCTCGTCGAAACCGCGCTTTTCGGGGCGCGAAGTCTCGGTGCCGCCGATATGCCACTTGCCGAGCATCAGCGTGCGATAGCCGGCCGATTGCAGCATTTCGGCGATGGTGATTTCGTCGGCGGGCAGCGTCATCGCATCGGGCTCGGGCACCAGCGGCTCGCGGTCCTCGAAATAGACGACGCCGGCATCGCGGTTGAAGCGGGCGATGTTCTTCGCGAAGGCCTTGGGGGCGGGCGTGAACTCGAAGCCGAAGCGGGTGGCGAAGCGGCCGGTCATGATGGCGGCGCGCGAGGGTGCGCAGGTGGCGTTGCCGGCATAGCCGTTGGTGAAGGTGACACCGTTGCTTGCGATGGCATCGATATGCGGCGTCGGCACGGTGCCGCCGCCAAGTCCGCCGCCGCCGAAGCTCAGATCGTTGAAACCGAGATCGTCGACCAGAATGACGACGATGTTGGGCGCACGCTCCAACGGGGCTTGCGCGGGTTCGGCCGGGCCTGCCTGCCAGACGATCTCGACATTGGGACCGATCGGACTGCGCCACGCATCGATGAGGCCGGGGATGTAAATCCAGTAGCGCGTGAAGAGCACGCCCGCGACGATCACGACGACCGCCAGAGCGGCCAGAAGGCCGATGCAGCGCTTTCCGATTTTCATGCCGGTTCCCCTCCGCGCCGGTTTCTGTCCGGGGCGTTTTAATGTTGTCCATTAATATAGCGCCGGCAAGCCGCCATGGCAAGCGGCCCCTGACGGGCCCGCCGCAAGCATTCCAGCCGGACAAGGGGTCAGTCGGCCATCTTGACGGTGAAGGGCGCCGGGGCGCTAGCCGCGGGCCGGCGCGGCTTTGCGGCGAAAGGGCGCGGTTCCGCCTCCTCGTCCAGGAAATCGCGAATGAGGGGGATAACCTCACTGGCGCGCGAGACCAGAAAGAGGTGGCCGCCCGAGACAATTTCGAGGCGGGCGCCGGGGATGAGCTGGGCCAGAAAACGGCCGTTGATCAGCGGGACGATCTGGTCGTTGTCGCCGGCGAGAACCAGCGTCGGCTGCTTGATGAAGGGCAGGAAGGGAACGCTGGTCCAGCCGATGCCGGCCAGCAACTGGTAGAAATAACCGCGGATCGTCGGTGCGCGCAGGCGGCTCGAATGATCCGGCGCCCCGGCCGTGTCGTCGCCATAGAGCATCTCGAAATGCTTCATCAGATAGGCCGGGTCCATGTAACGGCGCGGATGGGCGAGCTTCATCAGCGCTTTCGGATTTCCCGGCACCATCAACGAGCCGGCCGATGTCGCGCAGAGAATGAGACGGTGGACACGGGCGCCATACTGGAAGGCGAATTGCTGCGCCATCGCGCCACCCCAGGAGACGCCCATCACATCGACTTCGCCGTAGCCGAGCTCATCGAGAATGGCGGCTGCCATGCGCGCCAGGGTCCAGGGACGATAGGGAATGCCGGCCGCCGCCGAACCGCCGATGCCAGGCGCATCGAAGGCGATGATGTCGCGATCAGTCAGCGCTTCGGCGAGCGGTGCTATCAATTCGATATTGGCGCCGATGCCATTGAAGAAAAGAAGCGGACGGCCGGATGGCTTGCCTTTTCCCTCGCCGTGCCAGACCGCGGTGCGGAGTATGTTCGAACCCGCTCTGACGTCGCGGAAACGGGGCTGTCTTTCTGGCATCACGGCTCCGGCTGGAGGGCTCGCGCCCGCTGCCCGCTTCAGACGGGCGACTCAACAATGAGCGTTCAGTCTAATACAAACTATGAACGTCTAACCCAATACATATGTACCCGGCGCCGCTTCCATAGACTTGTATTTGCGATTCCCCAGCTTTTTCGGCGCGGGAATCGTCTCGCCCGAGCGCTCGCCGAGCCATGTCGCCCAACGTTCCCACCAGGATCCCTGCACTTCCGACGCGCCCGCCGCCCATTCGTCGGCGGTGTCGGGCAATTTATCGTTAACGAAGTATTTCGCCTTCGGATTGCCGGGCGGATTGAGGATCGACTGGATGTGGCCGCTGTTCGACAGCACGAACTCCCTCTTGCCGCCCAGCATTTTCGTCGTGCGGTAGCAGGCCTTCCAGGGCGTGATGTGGTCGGTAACGCCGCCGACGATGAAGGCGTCGATGTCGACCTTTCCGATGTCGATCGGGTATCCGAGAATTTCCTCCCTGCCCGGATTGGCGAAGGGCTGCGTTTCGTAGAGCGAGAGATAGTCCGAGTGCAGACCGGCGGTGAGATTGGTCGAGTCGTTGTTCCAGAAAAGCACGTCGAAGGCCGGCGGCTTCTGGCCATGGAGATAATTGTTGACGACGTAGTTCCAGATCAGATCGTTGGGCCGCAGCCAGGCGAAGACGCGAGAAAGATCGGAGCCCGCCAGCACCCCCTTTTTCGCCGAGCGTTTTCGCGCCATCTCGATGCCGCGTTTCGTGATCAGCACGCCGACATCGCTATCCTCCATGCGCGGATCGAGAACGCAGACCCAGAAGGTGACCGAGTTGACGCGCTTGTCGCCTTTCGCCGCGAGATAACTCAAAAGCGTCGCCGTGGTGATGCCGCCAGAGCAACCGCCCGAGATGTTGAGTTTCTCGCTGTCGGTGATCGAGCAGACGACACCGATCACATCGACCAGCGCCGAGACATAGTCAGCGAGGCCCCAATCGCGATGCTCCGGACCCGGATTGCGCCAGCTCACGACGAAGACCTGATAACCCTGCCGCACCAGATATTGCGACATGCTCTTTTCGGGCGTCAGGTCGAGCACGTAGTATTTGTTGATCTGTGGCGGCACGAAGAGCAACGGCATCGCATGCACCGTCTCCGTCTTCGGCGTGTATTGCAGCAGTTCCAGCATTTCGGTGCGATAGACGACCGCGCCTTCGGTCGTGGCGAGATTGCCGCCGACCTTGAAGGGCGCCTTGTCGACCTGGGAAGGCATGCCGTGATTGTTGCGCAGATCGTCAATCGCGTTGCGGAAGCCCTGTACCAGCGAGCTACCGCCGGTATCGAGTGCAAGCTTGACGGCGGACGGGTTGCCGACCAGCGTGTTCGTGGGTGCGACGGCGTCGATCATGATGTCGGCGACCAGCATGGCGCGGCCATGTTCGATCGGATCGAGGTCGAGCGAGCGGATGAAGCCATGGACTTCCGTCTGGAAGGCGAGCCAGCCCTGCATCATGCGGCGATAGACCGGGCTTTTCTGCCAGGCCGGATCGACGAAGCGGCGATCCTTCGGCTGGGGCGCGAACTTGTCCTCGCCGCTCACAATGTCGACCACATTGCGGCCAAACGAGCCGATATGCTGCATGACGGTGAAAGGCTGGCGGGCCGCGCCACCCAGGATCGAACCGATGGCCGAGAGCACATCCTCGCGGCTTATGCCGACAATCGGGCTCAGGACATTCGGCGTCTCGGCCGCTTCCTCGCCGATACCCGCACCAATATCCTCGCGACGCTTGGACATGCGCCCTCCTCCCCATATGGCGTTTCCGACCTGTCCGCCTTCCCTCCCCGGAAGACCACTTGCTAGACAGGCATTCTCGTTGCGCATGCACAACAGAGATATATGATGCGCCGCCGAAAGGGGCGCGGCAAGGGCTTCATAACCGCCATCCATTGCCCAAACTGGTGGATTTCGTATTCTCCCAGCACCAGCAGGGGAATGCAGCGCAGCAGCAGCCAGGCGGCAACCGGAGACACGGCAGGGACGCGGCGTGAGCGAACGACGAAAAATCATTCTTCATATCGGTGCCGGGAAAACCGGCAGCACCGCCATACAAAATTTTCTCAGCCTCAATGCCGATGCCCTACGTGAGGAGGGCATCGTCATTCCCGACGGCGATCTCAATCTCACCGGCAAAATCCACGGAAATCACGTTCCCGCAATGCAAAGACTGCTTGCAAAGCCGGGTAGCGGCCGGCGAGAGCTCGAAGCCGCAATCCGCGATATTCACGAAAAAACAAATGGCGCCACGATATTGATCAGCGCCGAGAATCTCGTCGCGCAAGCGGCTGCTCCCTCGTTGTTCGAGGGGCTGGCGAAAGACCATGACATCGAGGTGATCCTCTACATCCGGCGACAGGACGACTTTCTTCTCTCAGGCTGGCAGCAATGGCATGCCAAGGTGCGGGACGATTTCTGGGCGTGGCTCATCGCGGTCGTCGGCTCAACTGCCGATTGGCGAGCATATTTAATCCGCTGGGAAAAGGTCATTCCACGCGACAAGATTAAGGTCAGGCTCTTCGATCGCAAAAAGATGGAAGGCGGCGACGTGGTCTCGGACTTTTTCTCTCTGCTCGGCCTGTCCGCGCCGTTCGATTCATTCGTCTATCCCGATACGGTGATCAATCCGAGCTTTGCCGATTCCATCACTGAACTTGTCAAAGGCAACAAGACCATTTTTAGAGATGCCCACGACAACCGATTTCAGAATTTCGTGCATTACCTAACGGGAGACCGGTTCGTCAAGGACAGCAAAGAATCCAAGCTAACCGCCGCCCAGCGCCGGGCGATCGTCACGCGATACGCCGCCTCCAACCGCTGGGTGCAAGAAAACTATTTCAGAGACAAAGCAGGAGATCTTTTCGCGCCCATCAAGGACAGCGACTATTTCTACCCCGACTCCAAAACGATGAGGCGACGACAACTGGAATTCGTCGTTACCATCCTCTTCAGATATTACCGTTTCGCATTGTCGCGGCGCAAAGACAGCGGGATCGGGAAAAGCCCGGAGTAAGAAAATTCCGACGGTCATCTGCCCAACGGGCTCGTTCCACGTGCCACCTACTTTTAGGATGCGCATTACTCTGAAACGCACCGCCACAATGGTGTTCGGTGCAAACTGCTAAAGCCCAGAGACAAAAGATGCACCAAAAGCTGATTATTCATGTCGGTCCGCACAAGACGGGCACAACGTCGCTGCAACATTTCCTCTTCAAGAATCATCTTGCACTTCTGAAACTCGGCATCGTATATCCGGTCGCTCATCTGGGTGAGCAGCGCGCACATCATCGTTTCGCTCAGGCCAACCGGGGAAGGATCGACCAGAAGGAACGTCGCGTATTATCCCGTGAAGAGGAACTCGTTCCCCTTCTCGATGAAATCCGGGCGTCGAACGCCGACACGGCAATCCTCTCGAGCGAAGCCTTTTTTGCCACGAGCAAGCCGGACATCGAGATTCTGCACGAGAGTCTTCGGGCATTCTCCCCTGTCGTCGTGTTCTATGCACGGCAACAGGACGATGGATATGTATCAAGCTATGCTCAATGCTCGAAGAGCCCGATCCATCGCTATGCAAGCCCGATCGAGACTCATCTCGACGATCCCGTGCGCATGAATACCGATTTGAATATCTACGGACACGCTTCGAACTGGGCGAAAGTCTTCGGAAAGGAGAATGTCGCAGCACGGCTCTACGACAGAAAAATCAGCGTGCCGGAAGATTTTCTACGCTTTCTCGACGAACGCCGTGGCGCAGGTCCGGTACTTGCTTCGGCAATGAAACGGTTTTCCTTGACGGAGGCTCTCAACAACAGCCCGTCGCTCGAAGCAACGGAAATAACACGATTGTTCAAGTCGCAATGCCTCGATCCTGAAAGACGGCGCGCCGTTTTCAATCTTATGAACAGACATTTCAGCGATGGAAGACCGGTTGCCAGGCTTCTTTCGACGTCCGATCGCCGCGCCATCCTCGAGTTTTTCCGGAGCTCGAACGAAAAACTGTTTCGCGAATTCTTTTCCTCCGAAAACCGGTTCGCGCCGGAACTTCTTCTGCAGGGACCGGAGACGGCACGCGAGGCGCTGACGATCGAAGACATGACAAAAGCCATCGCCTATCTGGTCGACCTGCAATCCGTCGTGAACCCCGGGCCGCTGCGCCGTGTCGTCAACCTGGCGGCACGATTCCTCCGGCCCGCATAGCGGGCCGCTCAGCCGCGACGCGCGCCGATGTCGAGCTGACCGGCGAGACCGGCTTCCCGATGAACTTCGATTGCCTTGTATTCGGGCGATTCGATCATCTGCCGGAAGGCGGCGCGGGAAGGATATTCGATCAGCGCCACCCTGTCCCACAACTCCTCGACCTCGCCAACCAATATGCCGTCGACCTTGCCGAACCAGACGAATTTGCCGCCGAGACTGGCGATCAGCTTCGCCACTTCGAGGCCGTAGCGCATATAGGCTTCCTCACCTGACAGGTGGGCGTCATTTCCATCGGGATAGACGGCATGGGGACGAAACTTCAGCAGGTTAAGCAACGCGACCGAACCATCGTCGGCTGTGCCGGCGGCGGCAAAGAACGCTTCGACCTGCGCGGCCGGCGGCCGCAAGCCGTTCTGTACCTTCATTTGTCTTTTCCCACTCATTCCTGACCGATGCATTGACCGCGGTAACTCGCCACCATATATTGGCATTATAGTTGCCAATATATGGCCTGTCCATGCGGTAGCGCGCCACCGCATGGACGATCCTGCACAGGCGAATGTGCGCGAACAGCGCTGGAAGCGGCTCGGCGCAGATGACATCATGCGCGGCATCGCCAAGCCCGACGCCGAAAGGACAGAAGATGACCGCCACCACGCAGGATTTCATCGTCAACCGCGCCGACCTTGCCCAGACCAGATGGGTCAACGGCCCCGCACCAAGGGACGTCGCGCTCGACGAGGGGCAGGTGCTGGTTGAGGTCGAGAAGTTTGCCTTTACCGCCAACAACATCACCTATGCGGTGGCGGGCGACATGCTGAACTACTGGTCGTTCTTTCCGGCGGAGGCTGGCTGGGGCAAGATTCCGGTTTGGGGTTACGCGACGGTGGTGCGTTCGCGATCGACCGAGATTCCCGAGGGTGAACGGCTCTACGGCTATTTTCCCATGTCGTCGCATCTCGTCATGCAGCCGGAAAATGTGACGTCAGGATCCTTCCTCGATCTCTACAAACAACGGCGCGAGCTGCATCCGGTCTACAATACCTATACGCGGCTGAAATCGGACAAAACGGCACCGCCGGCGCTCGACGACCTGCAGCCGATACTGCGACCGCTCTATACGACATCGTTTCTGATCGACGACTGGCTGGCCGACAACAATTTTTTCGGCGCCAAGCAGGCATTGCTGCTGAGTGCTTCGTCAAAGACGGGATTCGGACTCGCCTTCGGGCTTGCGCAAAGGCGGCCGAAAGGACCGGAAGTCGTCGGCCTGACATCAGCAGGGAACCTCGCATTCGTCGAGAGCCTCGGCTGCTATGACCGCGCGCTGACCTACGACAAGATCGCGACGCTTGACGCAAGTGTGCCGACGCTTGTGGTCGATTTTGCCGGCAATGGCGAAGTGTTGGCGGCCGTCCACCGGCATTTTGGCGACAATCTCGTCGAGAGCACGCAGGTGGGACTGTCGCATTGGGATGCACCGCGCGTGTCCGGAACGCTGCCTGGCGCCAAGCCGCATCTCTTCTTCGCGCCCGACCAGGCACGCAAGCGGATGGAGGAATGGGGTAAAGCCGGTTTCGACACGAAGCTGGGCGAACGCTGGCGCGCCTTCGCCGGCAAGGCCTCAACGTGGGTCAAGCTCGAACGCGGCAAAGGGCCGGAGGCGATCAGCAAAGTCTATTCCGAAACACTGGCCGGAAAAATCGACCCGGCAGCCGGAAACATTCTCTCGCTCTGACCAGAAACGAACAGGGACAGGAAACGAAAATGACGCTGGAGACACCGCTGCTTTTGAGCGGCGCACCGGGCTCGCCCTACACCCGGAAGATGCTTTCGGTGCTGCGTTACCGCCATATTCCCTATCGTTTCCTGCTGAGCGGACACAATGTGCCCGCCGGTCTGCCGACACCCAAGGTTGCACTGTTGCCGACTTTCTATCTGAAGGACGGTGACGGCGCTTACGAGGCGGCGGTTGATTCGACGCCGCTGATCCGGCGCTTCGAAAGAGCGTTCACGGGCCGGCATGTCGTGCCGGCCGATCCGGTCATCGAATTCATCGACTATCTCCTCGAAGACTATGCCGACGAGTGGCTGACCAAGGCGATGTTCCACTATCGCTGGCACTACAAGACCGACATCGACCGGGCGGCGGCCATCCTGCCGCTGTGGCGCAACATCACCGCCTCGAACGACACGCTCGCGCAAATGAGTAAACTGTTCTCCGAACGGCAAATTTCGAGGCTCTATGTCGTCGGTTCCAACGAGACGACGGCGCCGGTGATCGAGGCGAGCTATCAGCGCTTTCTCGATGCGATGACGGCGCATCTCGAGGTGCAGCCTTTCCTGATGGGCAGGCGACCCGGGGGCAGCGACTTCGGCGTGTTCGGCCAGTTGACGCAGCTCACGCATTTCGATCCGACGCCGATGGAAGAAACACTGGCGCGAAGCCCGCGCGTTTTCGCCTGGGTCGACGTCATGGAAGACCTGTCGGGCCTCGATCCCACCGACGGTGACTGGATGCAGCGCGATGCGATTCCCGAAACGATACGAGGGCTTCTCGGCGAGGTTGGGCGCGTCTACGTACCGGCGCTCATCGCCAACGCAAAGGCACTGGCGGCGGGATCGGACAAAGTCGAGACCGAGATCGATGGCAAACCATGGGTGCAACAGCCTTTCCCTTATCAGGGCAAGTGCTTGCAATGGTTGTGCGAGAAGCGCGAGGCGCTGACGCCGGCTGATCGCAAGACCATGGATAGCGTTCTCGAAGGAACGGGCGTTGAAGCGCTGTTCAGCTAGCGTGACGCGCGGGCCGCAAGCGTGGCAAGTATCTTCTCCATGACACGTTTGGCCTGCGTTACCGACAAGCCCTGATCCTCACGCAGGCGACGCCAGAATTCGAAGCTCATCGTCGCATCCAATGCATCGAACAACGTGCGATCCTTCGTCAGCGATGTGGGCAAAGACGCTCGCAAGATCGTACGGAGGCTGTCATTCATCCAGCGCCGGTCTTCGCGCAGAAAAGGCGACGAATGGCTGTGCACATCGGCGGCAATACGCAGTGGCATGATTTTTTCGAAGAGCTTTGCGCGGCGGGCAACGAGTTGCTCCAGCAAATCGGGTGCATCGGCGGGTGGTTGCTGCTCGGCCAGAACCGGGCGCAATTCGGTACGCATCAACGCGGCAATTTCGCGATAGAGACTTTCCATGTCGTCGAAATGCCGGAAGACACTGCGCAGCCCGACATCGGCGCGGGCGGCAACGTCTTCAGCACGCGGCGCAACCTGGCCTTCACGAATCAGGTCGCGCATGGCCTCGACGATACGTCGCCGGCTCGCCTCACTGCGGAGGCGGCGGCCGTCCTTTGTCTTCTGTTTTTCCTTAGCGGGGGGCATTGGGACCTTGAGGGATTGTCTTGAGTTTTTGGGGGGATGATTTTCAGTTCTTCATTCTCCCAAAGGGCGACCGTAAAAGCCATAACCACTGGCGCGATTTGTGCCAAAAAGCGGTGACAAGCCGGCGGATATGCAGTTAACTGTTTTCTACGGGGTACGTCAGAGATCACCGGGCGGGACCGTCGACGACAGACGGGACCACTCAAAAGCAAAGAGACAGAAGCCAGCATGGCTCTCTTTGCCGCCTTCGGGCAGGTGATCGGTGTCGATGAGGCCCCGTTTTCATGCATGCCCTCCTTTCGCATCCCCGCCGGCGGATGCATCCACGTTTTGTAATGGCGCTCGCCTTGCTGGCAGCGCTGTCACTGTGGATGTCCGCGGCGACGCCCGCTCATGCCGGCTACTATCCGCCGGCCCATTCGGACGCTGCCTATTTCCACGACTCTCTCGCTCCCTACGGTACGTGGACCCATCACGCAAGTTATGGCGCGGTCTGGTATCCACACGGTGTGGCGCATGGCTGGCGCCCCTACACGCATGGGCGCTGGGTCTGGGACGATGGCTACGGTTGGACCTGGGCGTCGGGCTTCGCCTGGGGCTGGGCACCGTTTCACTATGGCAACTGGGTGTGGGACGCCGCATTCGGATGGATATGGGTGCCGGGCCGCGTATGGGCGCCGGCATGGGTGACGTGGCGCTACAGCGACAGCTATATCGGCTGGGCGCCCGTCGGGTATGGCGTCAGCTACTGGTCCTACAATCCAGGCTGGAACCATGGCGGGTGGAACTATGTCCGTCGCCACCATTTCAGTGCGCCGGTCGTGCATCAGCACATCATCGTCGTCAACAACTACAAGACGATCTATCGCAACACCCACCGCTGGGCACCGCCGCGCAACAAGCACAATCGCGTCGAACATCGCGGCTTCGATCGCAGCTTCGTGGAGCGCGGCAGCCGCTACAAGGTCGACCGCGTTCATGCACGGCCCGAGCATTGGCAGCGGAACGAGCGGCAAGACGGCCCACGGCTCGACCTGCGGCAACAGGTTCCGGAACAGCGGTGGCGGCAGCGGCAAGCGCCGCCGCAGCAACATGTGCAACAACGGCAGATGCGGGCGTTGCAGCAGCCGCGGCAGCAACAGGCACAACCGCAGCAGCACCAGCGACAGGTTCAGGAACAACAGCGGCGTCAACAGCGCGCGTGGGACCAGCAACGCCAGCGCCAGATGCAGGAACCGCAGCGGTGGCAACAACAGGCGTATCAACAACGCCAGATGCCGCAGCAGCAGTGGCGACAGAGACAGGCACAACCGCAGGTGCGCCAGACGCCCGAGCGCCAGCGGCCGCCGCAGCAGCAGGTGCACCAGCCACAGCGCCAGATGCAAGAGCGGCGGCAAGCCCCGCCACAGATGCAGCGGCACGCTCAGCAACAACAGCACGCACCTCAGACGCAGCGGCGACCGGAGCGCCGCTACGAGCAGCGCACCGAACGCCGTGACCAAGGTGACCAGCGCGACGGGAGCCGAGGCTGGCGATGATCAGCCGGAGTCGTTCTCAATAGCGCGGCGCATCCGGCGAATGATCACGTTGCGGGCGCGGTCGTCGGCCGCGCCCTCAAGTTGCTCACTTATGTCGAGCCACAGCTTCGACAGATCGTTGTGCCAATCCTGACGGCCGACAAGTTCAGGCTGCAAACGACGTGGCGCGGGCCGGCGCCGGGCTTCGGGTGCTTCGGCCAGAAGATCGAACACCTCGTCGAGATCGGGGGCGAAAATGCGCTCGCCATCGAGCCCGAGATCGGCGAGGCGCGCGTGCAGACCCGCAAGGCCGTCCTCCTCTCCATGCACCAGAATTGTGCCACGCATGACGGAACCACGCTCGGCGACCCAGCGGGCGAGTGCCGGCCCGTCGGCATGGCCCGAGTAAACATCGAGCGTGCGGATGCGGGCCCGCACCTTGATCTCCTCGCCTTGGATGCGGACGGCCTTCGCGCCCGATTGCAGGATTCGGCCAAGCGTTCCTTCCGCTTGATAGCCGACCATGATGACGGTGGTATTCTCCCGCCACAGGCGATTTTTCAAGTGATGACGGATACGGCCCGCGTCGCACATGCCACTCGCGGCGACAATGATGTGGCTGCCGTCCACGCGTTCGATCATCATGCTTTCGGCAACCGTTTCGGTGGTGCGGACGCGCTGCGCATGCATGGCGCGACGGAACTCCTCGCCGTTCTCCAGATTGTCGGCATGGTCGAGGAAAACTTCCGTGGCGCGGATCGCCAGCGGCGAGTCGAGGAAGATCGGCACATCGCGCACACGCTTTTCATCGACCAGTACCAGAAGATCGGCCAGCAGCTCCTGTGTACGTTCGACCGCGAAGGTCGGAAAAATCAACACTCCGTTCCTGTTCAGCGCTGTGTTGACCTCGGTGGCAAGAAGATCGCGACGTGCCGCGACCGTCATCGGCGCACGCTCCCGCGACCCGTAGGTCGCTTCGCAGATCAGATAATCAAGGTTCTCAGGCGACTCGGGCGCAGGGTGGAAGCTCTTCACATCCGGCCCGATGTCGCCGGAAAAAAGCAATCGCAACTTGCGCGGCGATTTCAGACCCGTGTCGATTTCGATTTCGACGGAGGCCGACCCCAGAATGTGGCCCGCATTCCAGAAGCGGGCGCGGATGCCGTCCGCCGGCTCGACCCACGCGTCGTAGGCGACCGGACTGAACGCGCGAAGCGAGGCCTCGGCGTCGGCAACCGTGTAGATCGGCGTGACTTCAGGTCTCCCACGCTGTGCGTTACGGCGATTGAGATGTTCGACCTCGAATTCCTGAATGTGGCCGGCGTCAGGCAGCATGCAGGAAAGAAGATCGATGGTGCCATGCGTGGCATAGATGGGGCCCGCAAAGCCGTGCTTCACCAGCTTCGGGATGAGACCCGAATGATCGATATGGGCGTGCGTGAGAAGAACGAAGTCGATCTCGCCCGGTTCGAAAGGGAAATCCGCGTAGTTGAGCGCCTTCAATGTTTTCGCACCCTGAAACATGCCACAATCGACGAGAAAATGCGTCTGGCCAGCCTGCAGCAAATAGCAGGACCCGGTGACGGTGTGTGCAGCACCATGAATGCTGAGGGTAATCGACATTACTTCTGCTTCTCGCTTCCTGTTTCGCTACGCACCGCATCGGTCAAAATTCCGGTGAGTGAAATGGCGTTGGTGGGGTGCGGCACGGAGGTCGTGGACCAGATCGCGCGGGCACCAGCGGCGCGAATACGTTCCTCAATCTCCGCGTCAAAGAGAGCATGTGTAACGACAACGGCAATGTCGGCAGCGCCGAGCCGTTTCAAGCTTTCGACGGCGACTGTCACCGTGCCACCGCTCGATACAATATCGTCAGCGACCAGGACCGAACGGCCCTCGATTTTCGCGGACGGAAAGACGATCCGGACATCTCGGTCGCCGCGCCGGTCCTTCTCACCGGCAATCGCCTCGGCTCCGAGAATACCCGCGATGCGAGATACCCACTGGATCGATTCAGCATCGGGCCCGGCAACGAGCGCAGAACACGAGAAGCCCCGCTCGCGCGCGAATTCGGCGATAATTTCAGCGGCTGTGAGATTTTGTGCCTCGGTGCCCGGAAAGACTTCCCGAATGTCCGAGACGCGGTGGAGATGGGCGTCGACCGTCACGATGCGGTCGAACAACGAACCGAGCCAGCCACCGATCGCCTTCTGGCTGATTGCCTCACCCTCATGGAATACCTTGTCCTGACGCATATAGCAGAGATAGGGAGCGACGAGAACGAGACGCGCCGCACCACCGCGGCGCAACGCTTCGGCGGCCAATGCCAATTCGACAAGCTTCCCGTTGGGCCTGTCGAGCGGGCAATAGAGAATTGTCGTCGGCGCCGGCGCGGCGACCGTCACACGGGATTCACCGTCCGGAAACTTGTGAACGCCGATTTCACCAAATGCTGCGCCCAGCGTGTCCGCCAGTTCGAGGGCATGAATGCGTCCATGTGCAAAGGACTGTACCGGAGCGATACTCACCTGCCCGCTCCGCCGGCAGGTGCGCCGAGCGCAAAGCCGTTCAGTTCTGCCGCCGCTTCGACGGCGAAGTCGAAGTGCGACTGACCGGCCGAGTGGATCCGGTAGAGCGGCTCGCCGGCTTCGACACGATCGCCTACCCGCTTCAGCATATCGAGCCCGGCGCCGCGATCGAGCGGCGCGCCTGCGAGACGTGCCATTTGCGCGATGCGGAAGCAGTCGATAGCCGCGACGACGCCGTCGGCGGGCGACAGCACTTCGGCCTTCAACGGCCCCAATGGCGGACCGGGCGGCGCATGGCCTTGCGTGTCGATGATGCGCCGCATACGGGCTGCCGCCTCGCCGCTGTCGAGCAATTCGCGGGCGCGCGCATAGCCGCCGCCGCCCCTGACAGCCGGGTCGCCTTCAATAATGTGGCCGGCGAGCTGGAGCGACTTCTCCCGCAGATCGGCAGGCGCATCCGGTTCGTTGTCGAGCACGGCCATGACGTCGCGTGCCTCGAGCATCGGCCCGATGCCTCGGCCGACCGGCTGCGCACCATCGGTCACCACGACATCAACGTGAAGGCCCATCTGATCGGCGACATATTCGAAAAGTTTGCGCAGCCGCATTGCGTCGTGAGCGTCGCGCACTTTTGCGGTGGGTCCGACCGGAATGTCGATGACGAGATGGGTCGACCCCGCCGACATTTTTTTCGACATGATGGAAGCCACCATCTGTTCCCGCGTATCGAGATTGAGCGGACGTTCGACACCGATCAAAATATCGTCGGCGGGCGACAGATTGACATGGCCGCCCCAGACCAGACAGCCGTTGCATTCGCCCACCACGGCGCGCATCTCCTCGATCCGGAGATCGACACGGGCAAGCACTTCCATCGTGTCGGCGGTGCCTGCGGGCGATGTGATGGCGCGCGAGGAGGTTTTCGGGATGGTCAGTCCGTGCGCCGCGACAATCGGCACGACAATCATCGAGGTCCTGTTGCCCGGTATGCCGCCAATGCAGTGCTTGTCGACGATCATCGGCGAGTTCCAAGTGAGGGTGTTGCCGGCCGAGGCCATCGCACGCGTCAAGTCCAACAGCTCGCCAGTCGTTAGGAAGCCGGCACAAGCGACCAGAAAAGCGGCGATTTCCATATCCGAATAGCGATATCCGGCAATGTCGCGGATGATGGCATCAATCTGATGTGCGTTGAGCGTTTCGCCGGTGATCTTGGTACGCACATATTCCAGGCTTTGCGGTCGGCGCGCCGGTGCGATCGTGATCAACGTGCCCTCGGGCAACCCCAGGCGGCGAAATGCCGGCTCGGCAAGGCCAATTTCCTCCGGACCAACAAGCGACGGATCGTGGGAAATATCGAGGCTCGCAATGATGGAGCGGCCGTCATGAACGATCTCCAGCCGCTTGAACGCCTGAAAGGCCTCCGGCCGGAGCGCGGCGCAATCCGACGCCAGTATCGCAACGTTCTCGCGCAGCGTGTCGAGTGGTATGCGTCGGATCTTGAGTTGCATGGTGTTCGGGCTTCTCTCTGGCCGTTCAGGCGACGTAGATGGTTTCGCCCCGCTTGATCGTTTCGACGATCTGCAGATCGCGGAGATCGGCCGGGTCAATCGCCTCGGGGTCTTCCGCCGTGATGACGAAGTCGGCGAGCTTGCCTTCCTCGATGGAGCCTTTGATGTCGTCCTCGAAATGCTGCCAGGCGGCCTCGATGGTGATACCTCGCAGGGCATCGTAAGCGCTTATACGTTGATCTTCCCCCAGCACTTCGCCGCTGCGGGTGCGCCTGTTGGTCGCAGACCAGAGCAGCATGCGGCAATCGGAGGGCGCAACCGGCGAATCATTGTGCAGCGTATAGCGCATGCCGCGTTCGATAGTCGACCGCACGGGACTGATGCGCGCCGCGCGTGCCGGACCCAGCACCGAGTCCCGGTGCCAATCGCCCCAATAGAATGTGTGAGTAACGAAATAAGATGGTATGATGCCGAGCTTTTCCATCCGGTCGAGCTGGTCTTCTCGTAACGTTTGGGCATGGATAACGGTCGCACGCCGGTCGCCGGGCCCATATTTCGCCGTTGCCTTTTCGACGGCGGCGATGAACTGGTCGGCGGCGGCGTCGCCATTGCAATGCGCGTAGACCTGCCAGCCGCGTGCGAAGGCATCGTCAACATAGTTGGCCGCCGTCAAATCGTCGATGATCCGGTAGCCGCGATAGTCCGGCTTGAATCCCGGCGGCACAACCTCATAAGGCTCCGTGAGCCAGGCGGTCTTGGCTTGCGGCGAACCGTCGAGCATCAGCTTGATGCCGCCGATCTTGAAGCCATTGTAATCCTTTCGCACCTCGACATCGCCGCGCGCCAGATCGTCGATATGAGTGAAGAAAGGATAACCGATCACATCGATTTTCAAGCGGTCGCGCTCGGCCGCGAGCGTCAGCAGATCGTAGTCGGGGCGCCGTGTCGCGCCATCCTGCGCGGTGGTGATACCCCATGCGGCATACTGATCCTGCACCTTGTCGAGAAGGTCGAGCATTTCATTCTTTGAGGCTTCCGGCAGACGTGGCAGGGCGAGCGAAATGGCACCCTCCTCGAGAATGCCGTTCGGTTCGCTGGTGCCAGGCCAGCGGCGGATGACTCCGCCGGCGGGATCGGGCGTATCGGCCGTGATGCCGAGCAGGTTCAACGCATATGAGTTCACAACCACGACATGAAGCGACGCGTGATAGGCAAGCACCGGTTGCTCGGTCGACACTTCGTCGAGATCGGCGCGGGTGATGGCGCGCTTCTCGACCAGCAGCGAGTCGTCGTAGTTCGCGCCGAGAATCCAGCCGCCGCGGCCGCCGCCGGTCTTCTCCCGGTACTTCAGTAGTTCGTTCCGGATGTCGACGATGCTGCCGATGGGCCCTGCCGGAATCGGCGCGAGGTTCTGGAAGCCCATCAGCAGCGCCGTCAGGGAAACATGGCCGTGGCAGTCAATGAAGCCCGGCAACATGGTCTTGCCGCCGAGATCAACAATGCGGGCACCGCTGCCCGCACGCGATACGACCTCGGTCTCGCCGCCGACCGCGAGAATGCGGTCTCCCTTGACTGCGACCGCTTCGACGACCGGCAGGGCCGAATTCATCGTGCGGATGGTGCCGCCGCGATAGATCGTGACGCCGCCGGAAGCCGCGCGGACGCGCCGCGTGGCCCCGCCGGCGATGGCGGGTGCGGCGAAGGTGAGCGCCGCAGCGGCATCCGCGAGCACGTCGCCGCCGGCGCGCGAGACGCCGAGCGCGGTCAGCATGCCAGCCGTCAACACCGCACCGGCGCCGAAAAAATCGCGCCGGCTCAAATGTTCGCGTTTCGGCGGATAGGCGCCCCAGACATAAGGGGTGCAGCAGGGGCAATTGCCACGATGGGTCTTCGGATCGTCGTATGACATCGATGCCTCGGATAATGGCGTATCAACGCCCAGTGAAATTCGGTGGACGCTTTTCGAGAAAGGCCGCGATGGCCTCACGGCTGTCCTCGCCGGTGGCGGCGAGCGCGAACTGATCGACGTCCATGAAGGTGACGGCGGCGTTGAGCGCAGTCGCGGCCTGAGTGATGCCGCGCTTGGCCATGCGTACCGATACAGGCGGAAGCGCCGCGACCTTCGCGGCCCAGCGACGCGCGGTATCGAGTGCCTTGCCGTCATCGCAGATTTCGTCGGCGAGGCCCCACCGCTCGGCCTGCACCGCATCGACGCGCTCACCGAAGATAGTAAGTTGTTTGGTGCGGGAAGGGCCAATCAGATTCACCATACGCGGCTGTGTATGCCAACTCATGTTCATGCCAAGCGGGATTTCAGGGAGACGAAAATGCGCGCCGCGCGCAGCAATGCGAAAATCACAGGCAACCGCCAGTGCGACACCACCACCGATGCAAAACCCTTCGATCGCGGCAATCGTCACCTGGTCCAGCGCTTCCCAAGCATCGCACATGTCGGGTCCGGCGCGCAGTATTTCGCGCCGCTCCAGAAGCGAAGCGGAAGCGCGTTTCGCCAGCTCGGGATCGGTGAGATCGGCACCGCCGGTGAAAGCCTGTCCACCCGTCAGAACTATAGCGCTCGTCGTCACATCTTCCCGCAACATGCGGGCTGTGGCCGCGAGGTCGCGCAACAGGCGCGCCGAAAGCGCGTTGACGCGGTCGCCGCGGTTGAATTGAACGATTGCCACACGGCCGATGCGCTCAATCGTGATGAATTCGCCAACTTGTTCATTCTGCCCCATGTCGTCCCTCACCTCTTGCGACCTTTCACGGGCCACCTTTTTCTTGTCGGGCGCAATGATGACGCGGGGACCGAGCGCTGCAAAGGGTTTTCCGGTTTGGTACATAGAAAGAAGGCGGGCGGCGCCGAGGAGCGCGCCGCCCGCCCGTGCCGGGCCGACAAGGACCGGACACCCCCTCCACTCAAGGACGGAAATCCTTTCGACAGCACGGGTAGACTTCCACCCGGCACCTGAATGGCCGCTGAACAGGTTGCTAATCTCCAAACCGGCAATGCGGCGGACCACCGCGGTTGAATTCATCGGCCATTTCCTCTCGAATCCGGTTTATCAAGATCGCTACCCTCGCATCGTGCCCGCCCCCAACCCCTGGAGATTCGATGACCGACAAATACATGCCGACGTCCTACGAAAGTTCCGTAGCGGCGGCCTGCGAACGACTGGGCTACGGCCCGACGATCGAATCTCTGATGTCGTTGGCAGCGCTGGAACTGAAGGTCGAGATACCCGTTGTACGTGACAACGGGGAGCTGGCGATTTTCACCGGCTATCGCGTGCAGCACCAAAATGTGCGTGGGCCCTGCAAGGGCGGGTTGCGTTACCATCCCGGGGTCGACATCCGCGAAGTGCGCGAACTCGCCGCCTTGATGACAATGAAGACCGCGCTGGCTGACATTCCGCTCGGTGGCGGCAAGGGCGGGATCGCATGCAATCCGCATGAGATGAGCCAGCGCGAGCTGGAAGTCCTGACGCGGAAATTCGTCAAACGCATTCATCGAGAGATCGGGCCGAACTCCGACATCATGGCGCCGGATGTAGGCACCAACGCACAAACAATGGGCTGGATTCATAGCGAGTACTCGGCGATCTACGGGCATTCGCCCGCCGCGGTTACCGGGAAGCCGCTGGCTCTGGGAGGTTCGCCGGGGCGCGACAAGGCGACGGGTCATGGTCTCGGGATCGTCGTCGCCGAATATGCCAGGCTGCACGACAAGCCTCTAAAAGGCGCAACGGCAGTTGTTCAGGGGTTTGGCAATGTCGGGTTTCATGCAGCTCAGGCACTGATATCTCTCGGCGTGAAAGTCATAGCGATTTCCGACTCCCGCAGTGCCGTTCATCACGGTGAGGGGATCGACCTGGCGGCTCTATCCGCGCAAAAGCGCGCGCGGGGCTCACTCAAGGACACCGACGGCCACAATCCGGTAGAGCCTGACGCATTGTTCGAGATACCTTGCGACTATCTCGTGCCGGCTGCGCTCGGCAACGCGATTCACGCTGGAAACGCGGCGCGTCTCGCATGCCGCACCGTCGTCGAAGGTGCCAACACGCCCATCACTGCGGAGGCGGACCTGATGCTCCGAGAACGTGGCGTGACAATCATCCCCGACATTCTGGCAAACGCAGGCGGCGTTATCGTCAGCTATTTTGAATGGGTCCAGAACCTTCAACGTCAGGTGTGGTCGCTTGAAAAAGTCGACACCGAACTCGAACTCATCCTCGGCAATGCCGCCCGCGGCGTGTTTGCTCATGCCGCTGAGGCCAACCTCGATCTGCGTTCCGCAGCTTTCGACATCGCCGTCAGGCGCGTCAAGGAAGCGCTGGACGCAACGGGATTCTGATTGCGCCACGTATTTGCCATAAGGATCATGTAATGCTTCGCATGCTAGGCTCGATTCGAATCAGCGATCGCGCCGCAGAGGAACGCCCGCCGACATGTACGAGAACAGTTTCCTGCAAGCCTTGTTTCTCGGCATCGTCGAGGGCGTGACGGAGTTTCTGCCGGTTTCATCTACCGGGCATCTCATCATTGCCGGCGACCTGATCGGATTCGTGGGTGTGCCCGGCAGGATATTCGAGGTTGTGATCCAGCTTGGCGCCATCCTCGCCATTTGCGTTCTCTACCGTCGGCGACTCACAGCGGCGGTGCTGGGCGTCGGATCGGATCCGATGGCACGTCATTTCGTGTTCGTCATTCTGGTGGCGTTGATCCCGGCAGGCGTATTGGGGCTTCTATTCCATGATTTCATCGTATCGGTGCTTTTCTCGCCCTATGTTGTTTGCACAACGCTCATTGTGGGCGGTATCGCAATTGTCGCCATTGAGCGGCTCGACATAGAGCCCAATATCCACTCGATCGATATGCTGGACCGACGGACAGCGCTGAAGATCGGATTTTTCCAATGTCTTGCGCTGGTGCCCGGCGTATCGCGCTCGGGCGCCACGATACTCGGATCTCTTGTGGTCGGCGTTGAACGAAAGACGGCCGCTGAATTCTCCTTCTTTCTGGCCATACCCGTGATGATCGGAGCGTCAGCAGTCAACTTGTGGGAGAGCCGCGGCCTGATCGAGACCGACCATATACTGATCATCGCAACGGGATTTACGGCGGCCTTCATCGCGGCACTTATCGTCGTGCAGTGGCTGGTCAATTTTGTCAGTAGCCATGGCTATACGGCCTTCGGATGGTACCGGATCGTCTTCGGCAGCCTACTGCTGACCTATTTTCTGATGCGCACCTGAGGGTGCTATTCCGTCGGCGGCTCGCTACCGGCTCGGCGCGGCGGCGTCTCCGTCCTGGCCTCGTCCACCGGGCGCCGGGAGCGCGCGGTACGACGTGGCGCCGAACGTGGTCCGGCGGCGGGCTGCAAGGACCATGCGGCCCGAAGGTCCTTCGGCGTTTCATAACCGGGAGCCGCGAGATCGATGGGCGCGGCTGTCGGCTTACCGTCGAAATCGGTCCATTGCTTTCGCTCATAGTCAAAGAGTTTGCAACTGCTGCAGATGTTCAGGTATTCGCCGAGGCTGAGCCGGTAGCGCACAACGTCATTGCCATATGCCTCGATGAGCATCGCCTGGGCCTCCGTCAACTTGTAACCGGGGATCGACGGCAACGCATGATGGGCATGGTGCAGCATGACCCATTTGAACAAGGGTAGAAAATCGAACGGCAGATCGACATGTGCCGTGCCGCGAATATTACCGCCGTAGAAGCTCCACTCATCGGGGTTGTCGAACCACGGCACCTTCGGATGATTGTGCTGCAGGAAGATCGACAGTGCCATCAAGTAGTTCCAGACCGCAAACGGGATGAACCAGCCCAGAAGCATCGTCGACAAGAGTGTGCGTTCCGGCGCCAGCCAACCCCCCAAAATGCCGATCGCTGCCACCATACCGCCACCGACGAAGATCACAAAAAGCGTGTCCGGGAGATGCCGGCGCCACTCGCCGCGCGACTCAGGTGAAATCGGCAACACAAGTTTCGGAATCCAAAATGCTACCCAATAGTAAATCAAAGGCCCGAAAACGCTGCGATAGACGCGCTCCAATCCTCGGCGCAAGGGCGATGCTGCGTCGAACTCGTCTTTGCCCATGGGCGCCCACACATAGTCGAACCCTTTGAGGTTCGTGTAGCGATGATGGATGCGGTTATGGACGACGTCCCACAGGCTGCGGGAGTGCAGGCAGGGCACAAAGACAAATCGTGTGATCCAGCGGTTCATGGTGCGCCCCGGCACAAAGGCCGAATGGCCGCTGTCGTGACCGATCAGGAACAGAAGGCCGATCAGCGCGCCGTTGGCGACTGCAAAGAGAATGTTCGCCGCAATCGGCAAAGGTGCCACTGCACCGACAAGCGTGACGAAATATAAGGTGTAGTGAGCGCCGAGAATCCGCAAACCACGGCCCAGCGACTTCTCGGTGACAACGGCACGCTCTTCCGGTGTCAGCCAATCAGACGGCACACCGGCTTTGGACGGCCGGATGCCGTTTCTTGTGCCTTCCGTTGCCAAGATGCTCACGTGGAGCCCCCACCCGTTTGTTAACGATCACAGAAATCCATTTTCGACACATGGAACTTTAGGTTAAGCACTTCTTAATTGTGAAGAGCAAGTTTTATTCTAGTCCACGCGGAACCAAGCATTTAAGACGATTTTAGGGAAGGTCATGTCAAAACGCTTGGGACTACATGTTTCTTCGACCCCGGACGCCCGTGGATTATCTGTAGCGGCCGGGATCGGTAATTGGCATGGATTGGTATATTGACTCTCGATGACAATGCCGCGCTCACGGTGGATCGACGCGACTTCTCGATACACTGGATCACGTTGCGTTTTCGCGGCGCCGAACTGGAGGACCAGTTCGCGGCGGACAACTATACCCGTCAGATCGCCGTCACCCGTGTTTCTATGGTGATGGGCGCGTTCGTCTTTTCCCTTTTTGGAATTCTCGACGTCTATATCGTTCCGGACGTTTTCTACGAAGCATGGTTGCTTCGTTTCGGTCTCGTCTGTCCTATTCTGTTCGGGCTCGTTGTCCTCTCCTATACGGGCCATATTACGTATCGGAACTCGGGCTGGTTTTCACTTGCCATGATTGCGCCCAGTGCTTCGGTCGTTACGTTGACGGCAATTGCCGAGGCGCCAGGCGCATATTTTTACTACGCTGGTCTCATTGTCGTAATTGCCTACAGCAATTGCGTATGGCGCCTGAGCTACCTCTATTCGACGGCGATGTCTCTGACGACAGTGATCGCATATGAATGGGTCATACTGTTCGTCAATCCGGTCCCTTTCGAAATATTCGCAAACAACAATGCGTTCATGGGGTCGGCCGTCGGCATCAGTATGTTCCTGAACTACGTGCAGGAGCGGCAGTTGAGAGTCAGCTTTGTGGACAACGAAAAACTGCGCTTCGAGCAACTACGCTCCGAACGGTTGCTTAGCCGATCCGAAGTCGCCAATCGGTCAAAAAACGATTTCCTTGCCATTATGAGTCACGAACTGCGAACACCGCTCAACGCCATCATCGGATTCTCGGAAATCATCTCCAGCCAGATGTTCGGCCCCGTGGGCCAATCCAAATACGTCGATTATGCAAGCGATATCCGTTCAAGTGGTGCGCATCTACTGAGCATCATCAACGATATTCTGGATATCTCCAAGGCCGAGGCCGGCAAGCTTCAGCTTGAGGAAGAACCGCTCGATCCAGTCGAGTCGCTCAATCGGACAATGCGTATGTTCCGCCAGCGCGCCTCGGAACTCGGGGTCGATCTCACCTTCCGTGTACGGGACGACCTCCCTTGGATCATCGTCGACCCGCGTTTGTTCAACCAGGTGGCTATCAATCTGACGTCGAATGCCCTCAAGTTCACTCCTGAAGGCGGCCAGGTCCGCGTGGAACTCGGTCTCGACAGTACCGGCGACATGGTACTCAACGTCGAGGATACCGGCATCGGTATCAAGACGTCCGATCTGACGCGCATATTCGAGCCTTTCGAGCAAGTCGAAGACGCCATGTCGCGCACGCAGCAGGGCACGGGCCTCGGTCTGCCGCTGGTCCGCAAGATCATGAGTCTGCATGGCGGTACAGTCGAACTTAAGAGCCACGTTGGCGAAGGGACGACGGTTACCGCCACCTTCCCCAAGAGCCGCTTCGTCGCGCCGGACGTTGACGACCTCAAGCGGCACGCCTAGGCGCCGAACTCCCATGTTCTAAGCCGGCTTGTCGACTACCATCAGATAAATGCATTTCGTCGAATCGACCTCAACCGTGACATTGGCGACATCAAGGCCGTCGATCAGCGCCAGCATATCCCTCTCGGTCCGGTAGATCAGACTCCAGTCGGTCACGAACTCAAGCGGCCACTCACAGGACTCGCGACCCTTCTTGACGTTGGCGAGTATAAGCTTTCCGCCGGGCTTCACTTGTGCATAAAGATCATGCGTCAGCGCACGCGCACGGCGTGCCGAAAGATAGTCGTAGAGACCAAGGCTGTAGATCACGTCCTGCGGCGGCAACGTCCTGAACAAAGCGCCGGCTTTCAGAAGCTGCGCAAAGGATGCCTGCAGACACTGAACCTTGGCGCGGCCCGCATGGCGGACCACTTCCGGATGGGCATGCTCGTAGACATGGTTCAGTGCACGATCGTCCTGATCGATGAGGGTAAAGTTGACGGGCGACGGCAGGCGATCGATTTTCAGATAGTCATAAACCTCATAAGCCGAACCGCAACCCAGATTGGCAATGTTCAGCGGTGTGTCGCCAGCGTTCGCCGCTACATGCTCCGCTATCAGTTTTTGCGTCATGCGCAGCCGCGTACCGACGCAGGCACCGGTTTCGATACCGATGCGGTGCAGCAGCTTTTCGTAGGGCGTATCGCCTACACGCTGCCATTCATAGACATAGTTCATGATCCGATAGTCCCCCGGATAACCGAGCGGCTTTTCGTAGCAGCGCTTCATTACGGCGCCCGGCATGAAATCGGGGGTCAACACGCGCTCGGCATAGCGTTTGTGCCGCGCCAGCATGGCCGGATCGCTCCAGACCGGCGTCAGAATGTCATTGCCCCGGTACCAGAGTTCCTGCCACTGCGGCACTATCCGATCTTCGCAGGCGATCAACGCATCAAGCAGTAGTTTCTCCCGGTCGCGTCCCGTCACTGTGAGACGTGTTTCGAACGTTTCGAGAACGTTTTTGTAGGAACGGAAGAGGTTGAGGATCTCGGTGCTGAGCTGCTGGAATTCCGGAAGGATTCCCTGCGACGTACCGAAAGCGGGATCGGCCAGCGCCTGCGTCAGCACCAGATTGTCGTGGTTGGTAACGATCGTCGGAATGTCGAGATAGCCGGTGGTGAATTCGAGCGCCACCGTTGTTCTCATGCCATGTGGCTCGATCCGACGAACCCGGCCAGCCCCGCCGAAAAGACGGGCGTTGCCCATTCGCAGTTCGAAGGGCATTTCAGCGCCGATCAGATTGTCCCACCCTTCGGCCTTTGCGCTCTGAACGGCTATTCCCGTCATGCTGAGATTCTTGAGTGTGGCTCGCTCATCGTCGATGAAGACGGCAGGAACCGCGTCGCGAAAGAGCTGTTCCGGTTTGAAACGCTCAGCGCGATAAAACATCTTGCGCCCTTGGGCGCCCGTAAGTTGCTCATAGGTTCGCATGGCCCACCCACCCGTTACTCATACACACCGGCCCCTAAGGAATCACACGGATTAACAAATTACAAATGTTAACAATCGGTTAATGGGCCGCTTTAAAGCATTCCACAACGGTGAATTTAGGGACAATCGTTAATCTGGTATGCAAAGGGGAGGCCAGACACTATCCCGACCGCCTGGCACCCCTCATGCGGCTGTTTTCGATGATACGCATTAACGGCGGCAACATCAGCCAATCGATGAAGAGATTGGACATAATGACCAGCGCGGTCATCGCGCCCAACGCCCGGTTGACTTCGAAACCCGAGAAGACCAGCGTCCCGAAGCCGAAGGCCAGCGAAGCCGTAATGACCAGCATGGCAACGCCCACTGTTGCGAAAACATGGTTGATCGACTGCTCGGGATCGAGGCCGCGTGCTCGCGCCTGCTGATACATCAGCAGAAAATAGATTGTATCGTCGACGACCAGGCCGATGGTCATGGCGGTGACGACGGACGCCGCCAGGCCGATATCCTGATAGAGCAATCCCCAGAGACCGAAACCGACCAGTGAAGGCAGCATGTTGAGAAAGATGCTGAGAAACCCGAGAAAGGCGTTGCGGAGCGCGAGCCCCACAATGACCGCGATCAGCAAGACCGACACGGCGGTGCTCAACATCATCGAGCGGATGTTGATACCCGAAAGCTCCGCAAAGAGCAGATTGATGCCGGTGCCGGCGCTTTGCATTGATGGGGGCACATTGGCCGAGAGCCACGCAATCGCGGCCGCGTTGAGCGCTCGGAGTTCGCTTGAGGTCTTGTGGCGCAGGATGACCGTAACGCGGCTCGATGAACGGCCAACATTGATCTGGTCGTTGAGCGAGGCGCCGTAAGGCAGCGACATCTCGTAGAGCAGAAAGTATTGCGCAATGAGATCGCGGTTGTCGGGTATACCGCCGGGGTCTGCGGTGACCTCTCCGTTCATGGCCTCATGGACGCGACGCGTGACGTCTGAAATGGCAACCACACTGACGACGCCGTCCTGCGCGCGCAGCCAGCTCTCGAAATCCGCAAGATGACGCTGGTAATTCGGATCGAAAACCCCTCCCTCCTCGCCGGCACCGATATCGAATTCGATGATGTTCAAGCCCGTCAATCTGTCCTCGGCGAAATCCGAGGCCTGGCGATAGTCGAAGCGCCAGTCGAAATATCGCGCAAAATCATCGTCGAGCCGGATATTTCCGATCCAGAACGCGCATGACACGACGATCACGCTGCAGAGAAAGAAAAGCTGCTTGTAATAGCGATTTACGAAGTGTCCGAGCGAAATCATCACGGCTTCGGAGCGCTGAACTGCCGGCCGCAAAGGCATTAGAGACAGCATGGCCGGGAGCCACGTGAAGGTGAAGCAATAGGCGACAGCAATACCGATGACGACGATATTGCCTTGCTGGCGCAGCGGCGGCGCATCGGCCAGGTTCATCGCCATAAAGCCGATCATCGTGGTGGCGTTGGTCAGCGTAACCGGCCAGAGGTTCATCCGTACCGCTTCGGAAATCGCCTCGCTTTTCGACAACCCGCGTCCAAGGGCGCTGAGTGCCGTGGTGACGATACGAACGGCGGCGGCCATGTTGACCGTCATGATAATGATCGGACAGGCGACGGTAGCCGTGTTGATTTCCCAGCCGTACCAGCCGGCGACGCCCATGGCGGTGGCGCTGGACAAACCCAGCAGCGAAAGTATCGCCAGGCTCGGCAACACGGCACGCACGAAAATGAACATGACGATCGCGGTGACGACCAGGCTAATCGGAATCAATACCATCGCGTCGTTTATCGCCGCTTCCGAGAAGGTGCCCATTAGCACGACATTGCCGGTAAGCTTTACCTCGATGCCGGGATGGTCGGCTTCGAAGGCAGCGGCCAGCGCGCGGCTCGCGGCAATGATTGCCCGCACTTCGGTCGAGCCTTCAACCGGAAGATTAAAATTGACGAGGATGCCGGCGGCGCGCGCATCCTCGGCCAAGAGACGATTGCGGATCATCAGATCGTCGAGCGCAATTCGTTCGATCTCTTGCGCCGCCTCCGGCGTGACGCGCGATGGATCTGGCACAAGATCGGCGACCGTAAAACTGTCCGTGTCAGCAGAGACATAAGGGAAATTGGTCAACGCATCGACCCGCGTCGAATGCGGCAGCTGCCAGGCTCGATCAACCAGATCGCCAATGGCCGCCAGCACGTCGGGCTCGGTCACCTTGCGGCCTCCGGCCCAGACCACCAGCAGCACGTTGTTGTTCTGGCCGTATCTGGCATCGAATGCCTGCAGAGTCTTGAGGCCCGCGCTCTCAGGTCCGAAGAATACGCGGGTGTCGGAAGAAATCGTGAATTGGGCAATGCCCGCGGCTGCCACAAGAAAAAGGCCCAAGCACAATGCTATGGTTGTGCGTGGCAATCGCAATACAGGATTCATCATTCCGGCCATGAAACGGCGCTGCCCCACCCGACTCCCATTCAGCGCGCGGCTAACTTGGGCGATTTCCGCCGCAAAGAAAAGCGGCGAGTTCAGAGAGCGTTAACGGTTGGGTAACATGGCCGGAAACGAGGATTTAACGCAAAGGGCAATATTATGACGTCCGTACCACTGCCCCACGCTGCTTTACAGACGATGTGAAAGCGGCGCGAGGCATCGGAAATCGGGGATCGAAGAGGGACCGGCCGCAGGACAATGTGAACCGGCTCCGGGAAGATCGGCGGACGGATCATGAGCGACACAGCGCTCGTCAACCTGGCTACAGTCGGCACCGATGAGCTGCAGGCAATGCCGGTCGCCGTCTTTACATCCGGCCTCGAATCCATGTCTGCCGACGCAATCGTACGCTTCCGGCGCATGCGCAAGCTTAGCGCGATGCATCGACAGGCGCTCGAGAAGTATCTCGTCGAACATCCCGAGAAACGTCCCCGCCAGAATGGCGCGGAATCCGAGGCCGACGAGAAGACCGACGCCAAAGCGGTTCGGCCGAAGGAAGCCGGCCTCGTCATGGAATTCCTGCTCCGGCTGATCGCCTGGTGGGAGGGCATGGACACCGACGACATTGCTCGGGTCAAGGGTGTTACGCGCCGGAAGAAGAAAAAGAAGAAGAAGGAGGAGAAGAAGAAGAAGGAGAAGAAAGTCGCGCCGGCACCGAAACCGCAAGCAGCGGTTCCACCGCCCGAAGCGACGGACACGCCGGCCGAGACACCCGAACCGCCTGCGCTCGGTCGCATAGACATCATACAGAAACTCTGGGGCGACGGCTTCAGTCTGCCCGGCGGCAGCGAATTCGCGATCAAACTGGTCCGTCCCCTCGGATTCGAAAAGGATGGGCTCTATCTCGATCTGGCGCCCGGTCTCGGCGGCGCGATGCGCGCCATCGCGACAACTTTTGGCGTGACAATCAAAGGTCTGGAGACGGACGCCCAGCTTGCGACAGCCGGACACGAGTTGTCCGAGCGCGCTGCGGTCGCCACAACCGCGCCGATCGTCGCTTGTCCGGACGGATTTGCGGCCGAGGATTTCGAGCCGGAAAGTCAGCATACGGCGATTTTCATACGTGAAGCATTGTTCGCCGTCGAAGACAAACAGGCGATGTTCACATTCATTGGTCGCGCACTGCGTGACGGCGGCGCCCTGATGTTCACGGATTTTGTGCTTGCCGGTGGCGGCATCGACGACAATGCACTGATGGTCTGGAGCAACGCCGAAGCAGCACCGGTGTTTCCATGGACCGAGGCGCAATACCGGGACGCCCTAGAATCTCAACATTACAAAATAGAAAGTATCGACGACCTGACCGCTGAATATCTGCCGCTTATCCACGCTGGATGGCGGCATTTCCACGATTGCCTGCAAAACGCCAAACTTCCGCCCGAAACGGCAGCCATGTTGATGCGTGAAGGCAATGCATGGCTGGCCCGTAGCCGGGCACTCGAAACCGGAATGCTTCGCCTCCTTCGTGTCCACGCGCTGCGCCAACCGGCCAGCACGGCAGCGATGGCGGCCCCCGGAGAGGAGCGAGGAGCAGATGCGGAGCTTGTCGATGAACCGCAGTGACGGTCAAACAGACGGAGCCGCCGAAGCACAGGCGGAAAGGACAATGCGAGATACAGAAGCGTCAACAGGTCGCGATACCCACCGCGTTGAACCAATTCTGGATGCTTCCGGCACGCTTCGGCGCAATGTACTTCGCCGACTGAGTGCGGCGCGCGCCGAGCAGACCGAGAGCGTCAGCTCGGACGGAAGTACGCGTTCCACGCGCTAGCCCCAGAAGATATTTCTCAATCCAGATTCAGGTCGTCCGTTTCGGTTGCTTCCGGGTCGAACTTTGCCATGCGCGTTTTATGGTGCCGATAACGCGTCACAGCGACCGGAATGGACAATAGATAAACCGCAGCCAGCGCCGTAAAGGTCCACCACGGGTAGCTCAGGATCACGGCCGCGCAGAAGCCAATCAGCAGCAGGATCGGCAGCACCATGTCGCGGCGGATGCGCAGCCCCATGCGCTTGCCCGAGAATGTCGGTATCTGGCTTACCATCAGGAAGGCGACCGCAAGTGCATGCAGCGCGATCAGAAGCGGTACCTCCTTGAGCCATTCAACACCGATGAATGTTAGATAGAGCGGCAACATGACGACGCCAGCGGCCGCTGGCGCCGGAATACCGACAAAATAATTCCCGGTCCATGCCGGTTTGTCCGGATCTTCCAGCGCAACATTGAACCGCGCCAGCCGCAACGCACAACAGACCGAAAAACCCAGAACCGCAATCCACCCGATACCGCCGATTTCGACCAACGACCACAAGTAAAGGACAACGACCGGCGCAACGCCGAAATTGACGAAGTCTGTCAGCGAGTCGAGTTCGGCGCCGAAGCGGCTGGACCCCTGCAGCATCCGGGCGACGCGCCCGTCCAGCGCATCGAACACGGAAGCGACGATGATGGCGACGACCGCTATTTCGAAACGACCCTCAATGGCAAAACGGATCGCCGTGAGACCGGCGCACAAGGCCAGCACCGTCAGCGCATTGGGAATGATCGTCCGCACTGGCAATTGCGCGAACTGGCGCGCGCGGCGCGCGCGCAGCCCCTCGCCGGCCCGGAAACCGGGACCGGAACGCGGCTCGAAGGGTGGGAGAGAACCAGCCATCTTCATTCGCTCGCTTTCATCCGCAGCTCAGACATGGTGCGGCTCCACGGAGATGGAATCGGCGAGAACGGTCTCGCCACCGATCGATGTTTGTCCCACGGCAACCAGCGGCACCGCTCCCGCCGGCAAGTAGACATCGAGCCGGCTGCCGAAGCGGATAATGCCAAAACGCTCGCCCGCCGAAAGATCGATGCCTTCGGCGACGTCGCACACGATACGGCGCGCAACAAGACCTGCGATCTGGACCACCACGACCTGTTCACCATCGGCACGCTCAATGACAAGTGAATTGCGCTCGTTGGCATCGCTGGCCTTGTCGAGATCGGCATTGAGGAAGAGCCCGGGCCTGTAGGCAACGCGCTTTACCTTGCCGGCAACCGGCGACCGGTTCACATGGCAATTGAAGACGTTCATGAAGATGCTGACGCGGGTGCGCGTCATATCGCCGAGACCGAGCTCCTCTGGCGGCGAGGCCTCCACAATCATGTTGACGACACCATCGGCCGGGCTAATGACCAGCCCTTCACGCGCTGGCGTCACCCGATCCGGATCGCGAAAGAAGTAAATGCACCAAAGCGTCAAGACGACCCCGATCCAGCCCAGGGGATTCCAGATCAGGAAAAGAACGATCGTCGCGGCGGCAAAAATGAGAATCCAGCGATGACCTTCCTTGTGGATGGGCGTCAGGATCGAAGTCAGGCTGTCCATGTCGGTCTTTCTATCTTGTTTGGGCGACGTCGCGGCACGGGGCAGTGTAACCCGCCGGGTGGCCGGGGTTAAGCGTAACCGGAATCGGCACCTATCAATGGTTCGGCGGATGCCGGCTCCGAACCCGGCGCCGGCGGTATCGGTTCCACGTTGCTTTCTGGAGCCGTTTCGAGCTTCTGGCGGGCGGCTTCAGCCTCGCGCTGACGGTCCCACATGGTGGCATAGATTCCACCTTTCGCCAGCAGATCGGCGTGGCGGCCGCGTTCCATCACCCTGCCCTGCTCGAGCACCAGAATTTCGTCGGCATCGATGACGGTCGAGAGACGATGGGCGATAATCAGCGTCGTGCGATTTTCGGAGATTCGTTTCAGCGCCGCCTGAATTTCCTTTTCGGTATGGGTGTCGAGCGCCGAGGTCGCCTCGTCCAGCAACAGGATCGGCGGGTTCTTCAGGATTGTGCGCGCGATCGCGACACGCTGCTTCTCACCGCCCGACAATTTCAGGCCGCGCTCACCGACGCGCGTTTCGTAGCCTTTCGGCAAACGCTCGATGAAACCGGATATCTGAGCGAGCCTCGCCGCCGCTTCGACTTCATCGTCGTTCGCATCGGGCCGGCCGTAGCGGATGTTGTAGCGGATGGTGTCGTTGAAGAGCACTGTGTCCTGCGGGACCATGCCGATCGCGGCGCGCAGGGAAGCCTGCGTCACCTCCCGGATGTCCTGTCCGTCGATGCGAACACTACCTTCGGCGATGTCGTAGAAACGATAGAGAATGCGCGAGATCGTCGACTTGCCGGCGCCCGAGGGGCCAACAATGGCGAGCGTACGGCCCGCCGGCACGCGAAAGGACACGTCGTCGAGAATGCGCCGGTCCGGATCGTAGAAAAACCCCACATTCTCGAAAACCAGTTCGCCGCCCATCACCTGGAGTGGACGTGCGTCCGCAGCGTCGCTTATTTCAGGCGGCACCTGCAGCAGATCGAACATGGTTTCCATATCGATCAGCGCCTGACGGATTTCGCGATAGACGGTGCCGAGCAGATTAAGCGGCTGGTAGAGCTGAATCAGATAAGCATTGACCATGACAAAAGAACCGACGGTGAGCACGCCAGCCGCGATACCCTGGGCTGCCATCAGCATCAACGCCGCAAGACCGGTGGTGAAGATCAGCGTCTGGCCGGTGTTGAGCAGTGAGAGCGAGGTCGTCGTCTTGATCGCGGCGCGCTCATAGCCCGCCATCGATCGGTCGAAGCGCTTCGCCTCGTGGTCCTCGTTGCCGAAATACTTGACCGTTTCGTAGTTGAGCAGGCTGTCCACGGCCTTGGTGTTGGCCTCGGTGTCGAGGTCGTTCATTTCGCGCCGGAAACGTGTGCGCCACTCGGTCACGGCAAAGGTGAAAATCATGTAGACGATGACCGTCACGGCCGTGACGACCGCGTACCAGATGTCGAAAGCATAGGCGAGGATGATGCAGACGAGGACAAGTTCGACGATCGTCGGCACGATGTTGAACAGCGAGAAGCGCAGCAGGAAGTCGATGCCCTTGGTGCCGCGCTCGATCACTCGCGACAATCCGCCGGTCCGGCGGTCGAGATGAAAACGCAGCGAAAGAGCATGGAGATGGCGGAAGGTCTCGACAGCGAGTTCACGCACCGCATTTTGTCCGACCTTTGCAAAGACGGCATCGCGGAGTTGGGCCAGCGCCACCATCAGAATACGGCCAACGCCATAGGCGACGATCAGTGCCACCGGCACAATGAGGGCCGCAGCGGCGGCGGTTTCGGGCGACAGGCGGTCGACGGCTTCCTTGTAGAGAAAGGGCACGTAGACCGTGACGGCCTTGGCGCCGATCAGCGCGATCATGGCGATGACGACGCGGGCACGCAGGTCCGAGCGGCCAGCCGGCCAGAGACGCGGCAGCATCGAGGCAAGCGTCCATCGGTGACCGCGAGGGGTCAATGGCGGTGGTCCGCCTTCTGCGGCGCGGGCGAAATGTCTGGACATCGTGGCCGAGGGTCTCCGGTTTCCGGGTGTTCGGCAAGCCATATGCCTGAATGCCGATGCCCCGCCCGGAACCCGGACGGGGCATCGTTCTCTACCCTAGATAAGCGTCTATTTCCGAACGGCAACAGACATTTAGCGGTCTTCGGGCGGCGTGGCGAAGACCTGGCCCGGATAAATCAGGTCCGGATCGCGAATCTGGTCCTTGTTGGCCTCGTAGATGACCGTGTAGCGGAAGCCCGACCCATAGAGGCGGCGGGCAATATTCCAGAGGTTGTTGCCCGGCTGGATGACGACCTTGCCCTCCTTGAGCGCCGCCAGAACCGCCGAGGGCTCGCCTCGCTCGAAGGGCACTTCGACGCGGCCGACAACGCGGCCCTGGTCGTCGAGCTGGTCGATGCGCAGCGCATACTGGCCGGGTGCGATTTCGACGTCCGGACGCAGTTCCCAGCGGCCTGCGGGGTCGGCCGTCGTCTGGCCGACGGGATCGCCGCCGACATAGACGCGGACCGTGGCGCCGGCCTCGGCGCGGCCGGAGATGATCAGATTGCCGTTTTCGTCATAGTCCACCGTTTCGAGGATCAGGCTGCCGGCGTCGGAGGGGACGCCCGGTCCCTGCAGCACAACGCTTGCCTTGCCGGGCTCGCTGCGAACGACAAGGGCCGGCTTGTCCGGCTGGTCGGGGACGACAACGGAGACGACCTGCAGGGAATCCCTTGTGCTGCCGTCCGGATTGACGGCGGTGAGGTTCAGTTCGATCGTGCCGGGCTTGAGCGGCTCATCGAGGACGGCGACCCATTCGCCGCGGGCATCGGCCGTCGTTTCGGCGACCACCTCGCCATTGGCCTTGACCTGGACGCGGGCACCGGGAAGGGCTCGGCCGGCGGCGAGCGTCGCGCCGTCGCGTTCGACGCGGACGATGTCGAAAGTGGGGATGGCCGGGTCGGCGGCTTCGTCGAAAACCTCAATATCTTCAGGTACTTCGCCTTCGACCGCGACCTCGGCGGGCGCCGGCTCTCCGTCGCCGCGCAGGAAAAACCAGTAGCCTGCGGCAAGCAGCGCAAGAGCCACCACAAAGGCGCCGACAATCGCTCCGAATTTCATGTGTCCGTTCCCTCGCCCGTTGGCGTGCGTGCCGAAATGAGACGAAAATCGCGCCGCGCACAGTCTATCGCGTAACTTGCAAATACGGCACCAATGTGAATGCTCCCCCTCGATAAACTCAACAACGAAAGAAGCTTAGCCGATGAAACTCGAAAGCCTGTGCGTCTATTGCGGCTCCAGCGTCGGAAGCGAGCCGCAATTCATGGCGGCGGCGGAGGGCTTCGGACGGCTGATGGCGGCGGCCGGGGTGCGGCTTGTCTATGGCGGCGGCGGCGTCGGGCTGATGGGTGGGCTGGCCCGGTCGGTGCTGGCGGGCGGCGGGCAAGTCACGGGAATCATTCCGAAATTCCTGACGGAGGTCGAGGTGCAGCTCGACGATGTCAGCGAACTGATCGTCACCGACAGCATGCATGAGCGCAAACAGCTGATGTTCGAGCGCGCGCAAGCCTTCGTTGCACTGCCGGGCGGCATCGGAACGCTCGAGGAAACGGTCGAAATGCTGACCTGGGCGCAGCTCGGACGGCACAGCTATCCCATTGTTATCGTGAACCTAAATGGCTTCTGGGACCCGCTGATCGAGCTGCTCGACCACATCATCGAGGCGGGCTTCGCGCGCTCCGATATCCGGCGGATTTACTCGGTGGTCGACCGCATCGAGGACATTCTGCCGCGCATCGAGGCAGCGCTCTAGACAGCGTTACCCCCCTCTGTCACGAAACTGTCAAAAAAACTGTCACAAACCGGATTTTGAGCGATCCGTGTACGGACGACCAGCGCGCCGGCGGCGGCGAAGGACACGGGTTATCCCCGGAAGAAAATTTTTTATTCCCGGTTGAGAGGCGGCCGCTGCGTGGGGCCGGCCGGGAGCGCGCAACGCCGCGCCTCAAAAAAACTTATCCCCGGTTTTCGAGACCGGATGCCCGTCGCAGCGAACCGCCGCACGAGCGCGCAGGCTTTGTTTCCGAACCATTTCGTTCAGAACTGGCCGAGCGCCACACGCCGCACCGCGTCGGTGTCGGTTGGCTTGTGACCGACATCGTGCGCCGGCGCAGGTACTTCCTGAACGGTGTTCGAGATGCGTCCAATGCCCGTCACTTCCACTTCGACAACGTCGCCCGGATTCATCGGCCGCGAGTTGGCGGGTGTGCCGGTGAGCACAATGTCGCCCGGAAGGAAAGTGATGTGGCGCGAGAGATCGGCGAAGATGTAGTCGATCGGGAAGGTCATGTCGCTGACCGGGCCGTCCTGCACGACCTTTCCGTTGATATAAGTGCGCGCACTTTCCTTGCGGATGTCGACGCCGCGCACGATGCCGGGTCCGACGGGGCAGAAACCGTCCTGGCCCTTGACGCGCAGCATCGAGCCCGCGTCGGTATCGCGGAAGTCCTGCGCGCCGACATCGTTGGCGGGGGCGAAGCCGGCGAGACAGTCCCAGACTTCGTCGCGCGTGACATTGCGCATCGGCTTGCCGACGATGGCCGCGATCTCGCCTTCATAGTTGAGGTACTGGCAATCGGCGGGGCGGTTGAGGAAACCGCGATGGCTGTTGAGCGTCGTCAGCGGCTTCTGGAAATAGGTCGGCGTAACGAGCGGCGGCGCCTTGAATTCGGCGCGACGCGAGTCGTAGTTCAGATGGATGCAGATGATCTTGGTCGGATCGCAGGGCGGCAGATAGGCGGCGCTCGCTTCATCGACCAGCCTTCCGTCGCCAAGCCGCAGCTTGCCGCCCTCTTCCGGCTTCACCCAGACCGGCGTTCCCTGATGCAGAATGCGCCGCCATTCCTCGCGCGGACCTTCCAGAACCGACATGCTTCTTCTCCCTGCCTGTTTGATGCGTGGGGTGGCGCCGACCTTCCGGTCAGACCTCCATCAGCCCCTTTTTCATGACTTCCTGGTTCTGTTCGTGGCCGTAGGTGTCGCGCTGGTAATATTCCGACTGGTGCGTCGCCTCGCGCGCGCCCCAGCCCACCTCGCACATCCAGCCGGACGGGTTGAGGAAGTAGAAGGAGTACATGTGGTCGTTCGCGTGCCGGCCCGGCATCATGGTGATGGGAATGCCCGCCTCGCGGACGATCTCGTAGGTGAGACCGACATCGTCGAAACTTTCCACCTCAAGCATCATGTGATTGATGCGCTTCTCGCCGGGCGGGCCGAAAGCGACGGTGTGATCGCGCGCGTTGCAGTGCATGAACATCAGGTCAAACGGCTTGTCGAGGCCGGGGAAGGGAATCCGGTATTCGATGCCGCCGCGCATGCCCAGCAGCTTGTAAAATTCGTAGGTCCTGTCGAAGCCGACCGTTTCCTTCTGGATCAGATGGCCGAGCCCGCCCTCGCCGGTCTTGAAGCGGCCATGCATGCGACGGCCCGGATAGAAGGGCTTGTCGGCCTGGACCTGCGGCCCGTGGAAGATCTCAATGGGGAAGCCGCTCGCGTCCTTGAGTTTCATCACTTCAAGCACGCGCCGGTCGGCCGCTTCTTCATATGTGCCGATCCGCACGTCGATACCGGCGTTGACGAGCTTCCTGTGCATCTCGCGGAACTCCTCGACGCCCGCGACTCGGAAGCCGAGATAGTTCAGATCGTCCGTACCATCCTGTTCGAGAATGAAGCGGTGATGCCAGTTGTCCATCCTGAGATAGCAGCGGCGGGACTCGCCTTCGTCTGCCACCTCGAGACCCAGAATATTGGCTGCGTAATCCTTCCAGGCGTCGAGACTCTTGACGCCGAGCCCCATATAGCCGAGTTCCGTAACCTGAACCATGATTGCCTCCCTCAGGCGAACGATCCCTTGCGGACCGATATGTTTTTTATGTCGGTATAGAAATCGAAGCTCCAGACGCCGCCCTCGCGGCCGATGCCTGAATCCTTCGATCCGCCGAAAGGCGCCGCGAGATCGCGGATGAAGAAGCAGTTGACCCAGAAGGTTCCGGCCGTGACTCGCGCGGCGATGTCCATCGCCCGTTTTTCATTGCGGCTGAAAAGCGTCCCCGCAAGGCCGTAGCGCGTGTTGTTGGCAAGCTCGACCACCTCGTCATCGGAGGCGAAGTTCTGCCAGGTGAGCACCGGACCGAAAACTTCGCGCTGTGCGATCTCGAGTTCGGGGCTGACATGGGCGAAAAGCGTCGGCTCGAAATAAAGCTCCCCGAAATTGGACCGCCCCCCTCCCCAGAGCAGCACCGCGCCGTCCGCTTTCGCACGTTCGACGAAGCCGGCGACGCGCTCGAAATGCTCCTTGTGGATCAGGGGCCCGACGCGCGTATCCTTGTCGCGCGGATCGCCGACCGTCATATGGGCAGCGGCGTCACGCACCTTTTCGAGGAACTGTTCCTCGATCTTTTTCTCCACCATGACGCGCGTACCGGCAAGGCAGACCTGACCCGCATTCATGTATTGCGCGGCGACTGTCTGCGCGGCGGCGTCGAGATCGGCGTCGGCACAGACGATGAAGGGCGACTTGCCGCCCAGTTCCGCACTCATCGGCGTGATCGAAAGCGCGGCGGCCTGACCGATGATCTTCGCGGTGTCGGTCGAGCCGGTGAAGCTGATGCGGTCGATATCCGGGTGGTTCACCAGCGCGTCGCCCGCGACCTCGCCGATCCCCTGCACGACGTTAAGGACGCCGGCGGGCACGCCCGCCTCATGCGCGATATCGGCCATGAGCGAGCAGGTGAGCGGCGCCCATTCCGGCGGCTTGACGACGATGGTGTTGCCGGCCGCAAGCGCCGGACCGACCTTCCAGGTGGTCAGCATCAAGGGCGCGTTCCACGGCGTGATGAGGACGGCGACACCGGCCGGATCGTATTTCACGTGGTTCACGACTTCGGGCGAGTCGATCGTGTGACCATCCAGCGTCATCGCCCAATCGGCAAAGAACTCGATGTTCTGCGCCGCCCGCGGCACGACGCGATGGACATTGCCCATGAGGAGCGAGCCATTGTCCATGGTCTCGACCGCGGCCAGTTCATTGACGCGCGCCTTGAGCCCCTCCGCAAACTTCTTGAGGATGGGCAGGCGGCCCTTTGGCCCGAGCGCCGCCCAGGCCGGAAAGGCTTTCCGTGCCGCGGCCACCGCCGCGTCGGCTTCGGCCTTACCGCCCGCCGAGACATCGGCGAGATGCGAGCCGTCGACGGGGGAGAAGTTCGCAAACTTCTCCTTCGAGGCGACCCGCTTGCCGCCAATCCAGTGATCGGTGAAAATGTCGACGCCCGCGACTTTTACGCTGTTGCCGCTCATCACACGGCCTCCGCAAGTTTCCGGTCCGCACCGGCAACGGCTTCTTCGTTGACGAAACGGTCGACCAGCTTGTCGGCGCGGGCCCGGTCGGCGATCATGTGGGCGAGTTGCTGGTTGCGCGCGCCGGAGGCGAGGTAGAAGCGCTCATATTGCTCACCCCGGCTTGCGAGCGCGCTGCCTGTGAAGTCCCAGGCGAGGCGGAAGAGACGCGAGCGCGTTTCAGCGTCGATCCCGTTCGCGCCATGCATGTAGCGATCGATCAGCGGGCGCAGTTCAGGGCTCGCGAGCTGCGCCGCACTCGGCGCCGCCAGCAGGTTGTGCGAGCCGAGCAGACGGATGATCTCGTTCACGCGCGGGAACCAGGTCGGCAGTGTCGCCTTCAGCGCCGTCAGCGGTGTGCCGTTCGGGAACCAGACGCCGTTGCCGAATTCATAGGCGCTCTCCTCGGCGGCCTGAATGCAGGCACGCGCAAATTCCGCATAGCTCCAGATTTCGCCGAGCATCTGCACGGCGGGGCCCTGAAGCCCCCCCACCGACTCGGTCATGCGCGTCGCCAGACCCCATGCGAACTCAAGCTTGGTCTGGGCGCGGATCATCGTCTGCTGCATGACGTTCGGAAACCAGCCCGTCGCCATCACCTGATTGTAGACCGCGACATTGCAGTTGATGTGTATGCGGTCGCGCGGCACCTCCACATCGTCGAAGATCACAAAAGCGTCCTGCTCGTCGAAGCGGGAAGACAAAGGGTGGTCATGCCGGTTCGACGATCCCGCGCAGCTGTCGCGGCAAAGAAACTTGAGCCCCGGCGTATCCATCGGAATGCAAAACGAAAGTGCGTAATCGTGCGCGTCGGGCAGGATGGGCTGTCCCGGATAGACGGCAATCTCATCGGCAAAGGGCGCGAGCGTGGCCAGGACGCGGGCGCCACGCACGACGATGCCATGTTCCGTTTCGCCAACCTTGTGAAGCGGCACTTCGTTGGGCGGCCCGACAAAGTCGCCGGTCGCCTTGTCGATGGTCGGATGAACCAACGTATGCGTCAGCGAGATGTCGTTGCGCCGCAGGAACTTCTGGTAATTGACGAGGTTTTCGGCGCCTTCCTCATTGCCGTTCGCGCCCCATTCGTCGGAGCGGCCCGCAAAACCCGCATAGGTGACGTTCATGTAGTCCGGTGAACGGCCCATGATGCCAACCGTGTATTCAGCGATCCGCGCGAGCCCTTTGTGACGGCGGAAGATGTCGTCCTTCGAGCGGGGGATCATGTGGCTGACATTGATCTGCTCGCCGGTTTCCGGATCCGGGATCAGGCAGTCATCCGCATAACGGTGCTGAAGGTCAAAGACGCCGGCAAGGCCGTGCGCGGCACCCGTGAAAGCCGGATGATCGACGACATCCGCAACCTTGTCGGAGCCGACCCAGATATCGCGCTTGCCTCGCAGTCCCTTGAGGAATTCTTTTCCCGTGCGCGCAGCCATGCTGCTTCCTCCCCTTGTTTTTCGAACCGGCGGCGAGACCGTCCCCGGCGATCATCCGTTGCCGCCGCCGGCGACGGACAGGCCAAAATGTGACTCTTTTCATTTATGACTATACTCAGTTTATTGATCGACCTTCCGGAGTCAAGCGCGGTGGCGGGGACGGAACGAAATCCCCGTCAGTGGCGGCGGCGTTCGCGGCCGAAGCGGATTGACAATGGCGGTCCAACAGACATGTTCTGTGCTGTGGCGGTGACACCGAAAGGCGGCGAAGTGGTTGAGCGCACAGTGAAAAAGGTATCGGCGGGGCGGCCCGCTGCGGCGCGCGGCGGCGAACCCGCCCGCACGGGGCGGCGCGAACGCAACAAGCAGGAAAAACGCGCGCGCATCGTCGAGGCCGCAAAGGAGCTGTTCGGCAGCAAGGGCTTCGCGGAGACGACGACGCAGGAGATCGCGGAGAGGGCCGATATCGGCACGGGCACGCTGTTTCTCTATGCGAAGTCGAAGGAAGACCTGCTCGTCATGGTCTTCAAGGACGAGATGCTGGAGACGTTTCTCGCCGCCTTCAGGAAAACGCCGGCCGACATGCCCTTTATCGACCAGCTCATGCATGTCTTCGGCATGATGATCGCCTATCACGCGAAGGACGTCGAACTGGCGCGGGCGCTGCTGAAGGAGGTGACGATCCTGACGACGCCGGAGCGGCGCCACGACATCCGGGTGTTGATGCGGGCGATCTATGGCGGCATCGCCGACCTCGTCGCCACGGCCCAGAAAGCCGGTACATTCCGCGCCGACGCGGACCCGCGGTTCGCCGCCGAGAACCTGTTCGCCATCTATTATCTCAACCTTCTCGGCTGGCTTGGCGGCCAGACCCCGAAGCAGAAATTCATGCGCGACCTTCGCGTCAAGCTCGCCATCGCGATCGAGGGGCTGGCCGCGTCCGCCGCGGCGAAGCCTGTCACCGCGAAGCGGAAGACCGGGCGCAAGAGCTGACGCCGCCCTTTATATCAACTCTCATCAATTCCGATGATCCAGACCGCGGACGTTGCGAAACGCGCCGTCGATGCCTGCCTCTATCCGCCGAAGTGGGCGAGAATGACCGCCTCGACGAAGAGGGCTTCGAATGCGCCGGGTCGAAACGTCATCCGCCCGGCTGGCCTGCGTCAACGCGGGGCGTTTGCATCTTGCGCCATTGGAGCGGCGTCGCCCCGAATTCGCGGCTGAAGGCGCGAATGAAAGCAGCGGCGGAGCTGTAGCCCGCCAGATCGGCCGCCTCCTCGACCGAGAGGTCGTCGACAAGCATCTTGCGCGTCACAAGCGTCAGGCGCAGGCGCGCGAGCGTCTGCATCGGCGTGCGGCCGACGACGCGCCGGAAGTCCTCGGCGAATTTCGTTCGCGACATGCCGGCGTGCTTCGCCAGCCGGTCGATGCTCCAGTCTTCCAGCGGGTCGTCCAGGAAGGCGCGAATAGCCGCTATCACGCCTCTGTTCTTGATGGGGCCCAGCTCGCCCACATCGGCCTCTCCACGCGCGACCAGCAGGGAACGGGTCATATTGATGAGGATGATTTCGGCAATCCGCCGGACGATGATCGCCTGGCCATATTCCAGGCCCGCACCGACAAACTCCTCATCGAGAAGTTCGGCCGCCTTCCATATGCGGCGGGAGAACTCGGGTGAGGTCTCGGGGCTGAGATAGAGCGGACCGATAATCAGGTTCGTCAGGGCTATATTTTCCGAGGGGACCACGCCAAGCAGGAGTTCGACGTCCTTTCCGGGCCCGATCTCTTCGGTGATCGGTATCCGCTCGAAACTATCGACCGGCAGGGCCCCCATGTCCGGTATTGAATGAATCCGGTGCGGCGCGAGCCCGCTCACGCCAACGATCGCACCCGGCTTCAGGTCGATCACCCGCGGCTCGGGAAAGTCGATCGTCAGGCGGAGCTCGCCGCGACGCACCATGAAGCAATAGGAGAAGTCGCCGGCATCAAGCTTCTTGCTGAAGGGATAGTCCGCCGAGGAGCGGAAAAAATAAACGCCGTCCATCCGCACATCGGCGCGAACTTCGCTGGCACCGATAATGCCGGCCGGATGCAGATTTGCCGCTTCGGCCTTTTCTCTCCCGGTCATGGCCGATCGGCTCCCTCCCAAGAGCTCAATCCGAGCGCGCCGCTTCCTGCCGCGCGAGATCGAGGGCGATATCCACAATCATGTCCTCCTGCCCGCCAACCATAGCGCGTTTGCCCGCTTCCAGCAGAATTTTGCGGACATCGACGCCGTAACGTTCCGACGCGGTTTCCGCATGACGCAGGAAGCTCGAATAAACGCCCGCATAGCCGAGGCTCAGCGTTTCCCTGTCGACGCGCACCGGCCGGTCCTGCAGGGGCCGCACGATGTCTTCCGCCGCATCCATGAGCGCGAGGAGATCGCAGCCATGTTCCCAGCCATAGCGATCGGCGGCGGCGATGAAGACTTCGAGCGGCGCATTGCCCGCCCCCGCGCCCATGCCCGTAAGCGAGGCATCGACGCGGACAGCGCCGTTCTGGACGGCGGCGATGGAATTCGCGACGCCGAGCGACAGGTTGTGATGCGCATGGATGCCGCGCTGCGTTTCCGGCTTCAGCACCGCGTCATAGGCGCGAAGCCGGGCGGCGACGTCATCCATCGTCATGGCGCCGCCACTGTCGGTCACATAGACGCAATGGGCGCCGTAACTCTCCATCAGCTTCGCCTGCCGTGCCAGGGCATCGGGCGGCGCCATGTGGCTCATCATCAGGAAGCCCGAAACGTCCATGCCGAGCTTGCGCGCCGACTCGATATGCTGTTTCGCGACATCCGCCTCGGTGCAATGCGTCGCGACGCGTACCGACCTCACGCCCATCCCGTGGGCGCGATGCAGATCCTCGATGGTGCCAATGCCGGGCAGCAGCAGCGTCGTCACCACAGCCTTCTCGACCACCTCACAGACCGCTTCGATCCATGCCCAGTCGGTGCAGGCACCGAAGCCGTAATTGAGGCTCGACCCCGACAGCCCGTCGCCATGCGCGATCTCGATCGCATCGACGCCCGCGAGGTCCAGTGCGCGGGCGATGGCGCGCACATGATCGAGAGAATATTGATGCCGGATCGCATGCATGCCGTCGCGCAACGTCACATCCTGGATGTAAAGGCGATCCGGAATGTTCATGCCGCCACCTGCCATTTCAGCGCGATTGCCTCGGCGGTGCGCAGCGCCGCAGAAGTCATGATGTCGAGATTTCCCGCATAGGGCGGCAGGTAATGCCCTGCCCCTTCGACTTCGAGGAAGGTGCTGACCTTGAGGCCGGTGAAGGAGCGATCCATATCCGGCAGGTAAAGCGGGTTGTTGCCGCCAACTTTCTCGATCTGCACGGCCTGCTTCAGACGGTAGCCGGGCACATAGGCCTGCACCTCGGCAACCTTCTTCCCGATGGCCGCGACGATCTTTGCCGGGTCCGCGTCGTCGCACAGGCAATGCACCGTGTCGCGCATAATGAGCGGCGGTTCGGCCGGATTGAGAATGATGATCGCCTTGCCGCAGGCGGCGCCGCCCACGCTTTCGATGGCTCTCGACGTCGTCTCGGTGAATTCGTCGATATTCGCGCGCGTGCCGGGGCCTGCGGATTTCGAAGCGATGGAGGCGACGATCTCGCCATAGAGCACGGGCGAGACGCCGCTGACGGCGGCAATGATGGGGATCGTCGCCTGGCCGCCGCAGGTGACCATGTTCAGGTTCCGCTCGTTTGCGAGCCTGTCGAGATTGACGCTCGGCACCACATAGGGGCCGATGGCGGCGGGCGTCAGGTCGATCACCTGCTTGCCACGCGCCTGCAGGATTTCATTGTGATGCCGGTGGGCGCCCGCCGAAGTCGCATCGAAGACGATGCCGATGCTCTCGAATTCCGGCATCGCCACCAGGCCGTCGATGCCTCCCGCAGTGGTGGCGACACCGAGCCTCGTTGCGCGGGCGAGACCGTCGGATGCGGAGTCGATCCCCACCATCGCCGCCATCTCCAGCGTTTTGGAGAGGCGCATGATCTTGATCATCAGGTCGGTGCCGATATTGCCCGAGCCGATGATGGCGGTGCGTACCCTCCCCTTCGCTCCGATCATTCGCGTCTCCTATTCGAAGGCGACGCGCAGGGGTTTGAAGCCCTGCACGCAAACGGTGAACTCGCTACCTGCCGTCGCATTGCACATCGGGCCGAGGGCGCCGGAGAGGATGATGTCGCCGGCTGCGAGCGGCCGGCCGACCTCCGCCATCTTTTTCGCAAGCCACCGCGCGGCGTTCAGCGGATTGCCGAGGCAGGCCGCCGCGACGCCGACCGATACCTGCCTGCCGTCAAGGCACATCTCCATGCCGCCCAGATGCAGATCGATTTCCGACAATTTGCGCCGGTCGCTTCCGAGCACGAATTTCGCGCCCGAGGCATTGTCCGCGACCGTATCCGCCAGCGTGATCCGCCAGTCGGCAATGGCGCTGTCGACGATTTCCACCGCCGCCACCGCGTAGTCGATGGCCGTCGCGACCTCTTCGAGGCTCGGCTCCGGGCTCTTGAGGGGCTTGCCGAGAACGAAGGCGATCTCGGCTTCCACCTTGGGCTGCATCAGCCCGGCAGCAGCAACCGAAGCCGCGCCGCTCATATCGTCGACATCGAACAGCATGCCGTAGTCCGGCTCGTTCACGCCGAGTTGCGTCTGCACGGCGGGCGATGTGAGCCCGATCTTCCGGCCCACTATACGCTCGCCCGCCGCGAGACGCCTCCGCGTGTTGATCTCCTGAACGGCGTAGGCCGAGGCAACGCCGAAACCGGGGGCGGTTTCGGTCACCGGGGGTATGGGGGTCCGGCTACGTCGTGCCTCGGCCAGGGCGGCCGCTATCGCCTTCAGATCATGCGGCATCGGCCGCCCCGAAGAAGTCGCCCGTCACGCGGTTGAATTCCTCCGCGTGTTCCCATTGCGCCCAGTGTCCGCATTGCGGCAGGACGAAAAGACGCGCTCTCGGAATCTGCTTGAGCAGCGGGAAGGCCATGTCGATGGGCATCACCCTGTCCTCGCGGCCCCAGATGATCATCGTTTCGTGCTTCAGCGAGGCAAGACGCGGATCGTTCCAGAGCGGCTCCATCAGCGCCTTCGGATCGGGACGCATGGGCGGCGTCTCGACGATATGCGGCTGCAGGGCGGTCTTCATGCGGCCTTCGAGCAGCTCGTCGGTGAGCTGGGACGGGTCGTAGACGAAATCCTTCACGAAGCCCTTGAGACGTTCGAGCGACGGGCCGGGACCGTCGTAAAAGAAGAGCAACGTCTTGATCGCTTCGGTCGGGAACTGGCTGAACATCGGTGTGCTGCCGCCCGGTCCCATCAGGACCATGCGGTTGACCTTTTCAGGCCGGTCCAGCGCCAGGCGCAGCGTCACCATGCCGCCCAGCGAGTTGCCGACGAAATGCGCCTTGTCGATGCCAAGCTCGTCGAGGAACTCGCCCATCTTCGTCGCGTACCAGGCAGGCATGGCGCTGCCCTTCGGCTTGATGTCCGACTTGCCGAAGCCCGGCAGGTCGGGGACGATCACACGGAAGCTCCGCGCCAGCACCTCGATGTTGCGGTTGTAGTTCGACCAGCCGCTTGCGCCCGGTCCGCCGCCGTGAATGAGAACGAGCGCCGGGCCTGCGCCCGCTTCGTTGTAGTGAATCCTGACGCCCTTGACCGTGACGAACCGGCTGGTGCTTTCTTCCGTGATGCTCATGAAACTTTTCCCCGTTTGCCTTTCTTCTAGACGCGCTTGTGGCCCCACATGCTCGTGACCTCGTGATGGGTCACGCGCCAGACATCGTCGTGAACCTCGATACCCGCCGTGCCGACCTCGACCTCGAAGCCCGAAGGCGTCGCGGCATAGAACGACACCATCTGGTCGTTCGAATGCTTGCCCAGCGTCATGGTCTGCTTGACGCCGCAGGCGCCGATGCGGTCCATCGCGAAGCCGACATCGTCCAGCGTCGCCATTTCCACCATGAAATGATGCAGCCGTTTCGGCGCCGGCATGGGCGCCAGCGCCAGCGTGTGGTGGCGCGGATTGCAGTGATAGAATTCGAGCACCAGCGTGAAGTCGGGCGAAACCGGTATGCCGATCGTGTCGGAAAGCCGGAAGCCCAGAAGCTCCGTGTAGAAATCGCGGATCTCGGCGATCTTTTCCGAAGCCAGCACAACATGGCCGGCGCCCTGGCCGCCCGTCATGAAACCGGAAACACCCGCCGGCGAATGGAACGGCATATTGGTGAGCGCCGTCGCGCCGACATAGACCTCGACCTGAAGCCCGGCCGGATCGGTGAGAACGAGAAGGTCGCGCACGCCGCGCTCCTTCTTCAGATTGCCGGATGCGGGCGAACAGGGAACGCCGGCCTTTTCGAGCCGCTCGCGAAGTTCCTGCAAGCCTTCCGGCGTTTCGACTTCGAGCCCGATGAAGGAAATGTCGTCCGCCGCCCCCTTGTCGAGATGGATACGGAAGGCCCGGTCGTCCATCCGGTAGCGGGCCGAGGTGCCGTTGCCGCGTCCCGGCATCAGACCCAGAAAACCCGTCAGATAATCATCCCATGCCTTGAGGTCGCTGACCTCGAAGCCGATATATCCAAGCGATGCGACGCCCATCGGTTTCTCTCCCTATTTTCCGTATTTGGCGGCAAGGCCCGCGCCCGCCGCCACGATGCCGATGCCCCGGACACCGATGCCCGTCTCGCAGATCAGGACGCCGCCGGTTGCGGGCGCGCTGTCCCGCCGCGACGCGAAATAGACATAGGAGCCGGCATATTCCGCAGGCGCCGGCACCCGGCCGAGCGGCACGACAGGTGCCGCGAGCGCCGGCAGATCGACGCTGCTGATCGCCTTGTCGGCAAGGCCGAGCGCGGCCGGCCCGCGCAGGTCGGTATCGATCGGCCCCGGTGCCACGCCGTTGACGCGGACGGTCGGCGCCCATTCGAAGGCAAGCTGGCGGATCAAGCCGACGACCGCATGTTTCGACGCGGTGTAGAGCGCGCCGCCGCCCGCCGGATCGAAGCCGGCATTGGAAACCGTGTAGACGAGCGAGCCGCCGGAGCGGACCAACGCCGGGAGCGCCGCCTTCGCGAGATGCAGGTATCCCTTCACATTGACGCCGAACAATTCGTCGAAGGCGCCGTCGATCTGCTCTTCCGGCATGTCGTCGAGCGTGACGCTGTAATCCCAGATGCCGGCATTGCCGATGGCGCAGTCGAGCTTGCCGAAACGCTCCACCGCCAGCGCCACCGCCGCCTTGTTGTCCGGCCCCGAGCGCACGTCGCCCGCATGGGTCAGGACGGCATCGCCATGGTGGCGCTTCACTTCCTGGAGTTTCTCCGCCGAGCGGTCGAACACCACCACCCGTGCGCCCTCCTCCACGAACCTGTCGACGATGGCACGGCCGAGACCCGATGCACCTCCCGTCACAAGCGCGACTTCTCCTTCCAGTCTTCCCATGAGCCTCCCCGCTCGTTGACGTTTCGGATCCTGTCCTAGAACAGGGTGCTCATGTTGGTCGCGCGGATCAGCGTCTGGTCGAGATAGATTTCCCGCCCGCAGAGCTTCAACTCCTTGCCGGTGCGGCGAAGCGTATCGACGCGCCGCCCGACCCACATGCTCTCCTCCGTATTGAGACGGCTGCGATAAAGGATGAAGGCGACCTCGACCGTCGTCTCCGCGCCGTTCACGCCGGTGATGCGGACATTGTCGACGATATGGCGCGTGCGGGACGGCGGATCTTCGGACCATGAGGAGCCGGACTCCATCTTGGCGACGCGCATCGCGAGCGCCCGCTTGTCATCGTCGTAAAAGGACATGTCGCCGCGTTTCGTGAACTCGCGGTCGATATCGGACAGCGTCACCGTCCGCCGGATCGGCATCCAGTAGTTGCAATCCTCGGTCCAGAGATCGAGCCAGGCGCGATAGTCGCGCCCGTCGATCATCGCCGCCTCCGCATAGAGGAACTGCTCGATCTCGAACTGAAGCTCCATCCGCTGCTGAAGGGAAAGCGCGTCGAGACCGGATGTTTCGGCTTCCACCGCCCTTGCCTGCGACATCAGACCCTCCCCTTGGGAAAGGACGGATGGTTCGCCTTCAGTTCGGCCCAATTGTCCGCCGTCAGCCAGTTCGTCCAGTTGGTATAGAGCCAGCGTTGCGCGTGTTCGCTGATGGTCGTTTCCACGCGGCGCGCGCCGGCGGCATCGGTCAGCACCTCGTCCTGGCCGAGCCCCATCGCCATGTGGTGGCGATAGTCCCGCGCCTTCACGCCGCGCGATGCGCGCGTGCTCTGGCTCCAGTTCTCGCCGTCATCCTGTTCGAGCATGCCGGCCGGTCCGAAAAGATGCGCGCTGAAGTTGATCTGTTTCCGTCTCAGCTCTTCCGGCATGGCTTTCGGCAGGATGGTGAACCACCAGATTTCGGTTGCGAAGGGACCGCGCGGCAGGCGCAGCGAAAGCTGCGTGCCGTTGGTCGAGACCCAGAGATTGGGGAAGATGTTGGGATGCCCCATGCAGCGAATACCGGTGGGGCCGAGCAGGTCCCGCGCGGCGCTGAGGCGCGGCGGCACGACGGGCCTGTCCGGGTTCTTCAGCATTCCGGCCGCCGCTTCGGCCATGCGCTCCTCGTCCGACATCGCGTCGATCTGGGCCTGTTTTTCTTCGGGAATGACCGGCCCGCTGATCGCATGTCCGTAGTCGCCGAACATCACCATCTGGTTTTTCGGATGCAGGATGGCGGCGATGTCCATGAAACCCGCCATGCCCGCAGAGGCATGGCTGTATTGCACGTGATACCAGTCGAAGAGATTGTCGACGGCGATCTTCCAGTTGCAGTCGATGACGTTTTTCTGGATGCCGTCCACAATTTCGACGGGGCCGTTCGCCACGAGAAGGCCGAGGCCGATGCGGCCGACCTCGCCCAGATAATCGGGGAGCGGCGGCGTGTCGGGATCGAGCGTCGCGAAATAGAAGCCGTGGAGATGATCGACCTGCGCCGCCCTGGCGAGGCCCCATTGCGACTTGTCGAAGTCCTTGCGGTAATAGGCCGTCATGCCGGGAACGCCGATCAGGTCGCCGTTCAGGTCGTAGTTCCAGCCGTGATAGGAGCAGACGAAGGATTTGGCATTGCCCTGCTCGGCGCGGCAGAGCGCATTGCCGCGATGCCGGCAGGTGTTGAGCAGGACCTGCACCTCGCCCTGCTTGTCGCGGACGACGATGACCTGATCCTCACCGATATAATTGATGAAATAGTCGCCGGGATTGGGGATCTGGCTTTCGTGGCACATGAAGTTCCACGCGCGCGCATAGATGTTGCGCATCTCCAGATCGTAGATTTCCTGATCGGCAAAAACCCTGCGATCGAGCGTTCCCTCGGCCGGATCGAAGCAGGAACGAATTTCAGATTTGCTCGGGGCGCCCCCCGGCTCTTGAACCAAGTCCATCGCTTCCTCCTGATTCCGCTGCTTTCGCAATTTTGCGTGCGGCGGCTTCGTTGCGGAAAGGATGAGGCCTGGCGCCTCGAAACACATAACCATGCCGTCCGGGAAAATTGATAATTCGTCCGGAAATGCGGCGGGCGGCCCGGCGACGGCGTCACTTCGCCGGTGAAACGAGCCCGGCCAAACGGCGCAATTCGCGCTCGCGGCGCCATGTGTCGATGCTGAAGAGACCGAGCGCGACCCAGATGAGGGAGAAAGTGACCAGCCGGTCGATGCCGAAGGGCTCGCCATAGAGGAAAACGGCGATCAGGAAGGATGTGGTGGGCACCAGATATTGCATCAGGCCGAGGGTGGTCAGGCGGATGCGCTGCGCCCCGAAGGTGAAGAGGAGCAGCGGCACGGCGGTCATCGGGCCGGTCAGGATCAGCAGAATATCCGTGTAAGGATCGACATTGCCGAAGACGGCGCCGCCCTGCGCCGACATCCAGAAAAGCCAGGCGATGCCAAAGGGCGCGAGGATGACGACCTCGACGAAGAGACCTTCGAGCGCCTCGGCGCGCACGATCTTCTTCAGATAGCCATAGGCGGCAAAGCTGACCGCGAGGAAGAGCGACACCCAGGGCACGAAACCGAGCGCCAGCGTGAAATAGAGGACGGCGGCGGCGGCGAGCGCGATCGCCAGTTTCTGCGCGCGCGACAGGCGCTCGCCCAAGAGCAGCACACCGGCGAGCACGCTCATCAGCGGGTTGATGAAATAGCCGAGGCTTGTTTCGAGGATGCGATCGGAATTGACGGCCCAGATGAAGACCAGCCAGTTGGAACCGATGATCGCGGCGGTGAGGCTGAGGATCGTCATGGCGCGGCGGTCGCGCAGCACGATCATCAACTGCCGGCGGCGGCCAAAGACGAGAACGCAGGCGGCGACGAGCAGCAGGCTCCAGAGCGCGCGATGGGCCAGAATTTCCATCGGCACGACATGGGCGAGCTGGCGGTAATAGATGACGGAGAGGCCCCAGAGCAGATAGCCGGCTCCCGCTGCGGCCGCGCCGAGTGCGGCCTCGCTCGCGGGGGCTGCGGGAGACGCGGTGGTCATGGGGCTTGTTCCGAAGGGACGCGGGAAGCGCGCGAAAGAAAGCACGAGTCGCCGGGGAGCGGCCAGCGGAAAATTGTAGCCATTACAATTGAACGGTTGATCCAGCGGGGACAGGTGGCGTTTTCTTCACGGGACGAAATTCCGGGAACGATCATGCTGAAGATTTACGGCCATGCCGGATCGATCAATGTGCGGAAGGTGCTGTGGCTTTGCGCGGAGCTTGGCCTCGACTTCGCGCGCGAGGATTGGGGCGGACGTTTTCGCTCGACGGTCGAGTCCGAATTTCGGGCGCTCAATCCGTTCGGCATGATCCCGGTCATCGACGACGAGGGCTTCGTGCTCGCTGAATCGAATGCGATCCTGCGCTATCTCGCGGCGAGCCGCGCGCGCCACGACCTGCTGCCGGCCGAGGCCCGGCCAAGGGCGCGCGTCGAGGCGTGGATGGACTGGCAGGCGTCGGACTTCAACAAATCCTGGCGCGCGGTCTTTCAGGCGCGGGTGCGCAACAATCCCGCAGTCAGCGCGGAAGCGGCCGAAAGCTCGGCGGTGGCGTTCAACGAGGCTGTGGGAAACGTCGATGCGGCGCTTGCCGACGGCCGCGATTTCCTCTGCGGCGGTTTCTCGCTTGCCGATATCGTCATCGGCCTGTCGCTGCATCGCTGGAAGTCGGTGCCGATGGCGCGGCCGGCGCTGATGCATGTGGATGCCTATTACGCGCGGCTCTGCGAGCGGCCGAGCTTTCAGCGATATGGACGCGACGGCGGGGCGTAAGTGAATACGGTGACAGGAGCTCCTGTCACCGTATTCCGTGTTGCTCCTGTCACCGTATTTTCTCCCACCGTATTTTTTCTGATAAGCTTATTTCATTGAACCGGTGCGGCTTTGCGCCGGGGGAAATGGGGGGAGATTCAAATGAGCTTCACGATGTGGGGCCGCTCGGCGGCCTTATTTGCCTTGTTCGGCACGCTTGGCGCCTGCACCAGCATGGAGCAGAAGGAAGCGATATTGGCGCCGCAGTTTCAGAAATATTCTCATCCGAAGCCCGATCTGGTCGAAAGCTCGCCGGCGGTGGGCGAAAAGCAGACCGTCGCGCTCAACAAGATCATGTACACCGCGACATATGGGCCCAAGCACGGCGCTCGCCTTCTCGCCGACATCAACGACGAGAATTGGGCTTTCCGTTTCACGGCTTCCAAAGGCGCCGTCTTCTCCGCCTTCACGCGGGGAAAGGGCGGCGAGGCGATCTACTGCACCACCATGCCTGTCACCTACAGCAGTTTGGCGGGCAATCAGGGCGGCTGCCTCATCGACCAGACGGGCGATGGCACTTTCGATGATTTCTCGCGGCTCAACCAACCGCTCGACGTCTACGATCCGTCCACGGGGATCGCGGCCCTCGCGTCCCCCGTTCCCTACGAGACAGTGGAGATCGGCGAGCCGGAATTCCTTGTCAAGATGAACGTCTATTTCGACGGCATAGAAGAAGGGCAGCTTCTTCTCGCCTCCGCGGGTGCGCGCACCAAGGGAGGCGATTTGCCCGAACGCAGCCTCACCTATGCGGACAAGCACCGGTTCGGGGTCAACACGCAGGACGTAAGGGCGAATGTCGACGGAGTAGTAATGATCATCCACAGCGCCACTGCCTCGGAGATCACCTACACCGTTGAGAGCGGCGGCTTCCAGAACATCCAGTTCCTGCATCAAGGGCATCTCGCCAACATGCGCTATCCGATCAACTAGCCGGAAAAACGGGGGCTGGCGGCCGCAACCGCACCGTCGGCCTCACCTGACATCCCGGGCTGCCTGCCCGAATACGGTGACAGGAGCCACGATTCCCATGCTCAGAAGGGAACGTTGCTCCTGTCACCGTATTTCCAGAAATAAATAAGCAATGCATCGACGCCACGCCTGGGCATCGACAATCTCCGCAACAAGCATCGACGTGGATTGGGTCCCGGCAACGAGTGCCGGGATGACGCCGAGTTTTTTGGCAACCGAAGAGACTCAAACCACAATATGCGACCACCCTCCCCTTGAGGAAGGTGGGGAAAAGTTCGTAAGCGGACGTTCTAGGATTTTCCCGAACTGTCCGGGCCGAGGAAGACGAATTTTCTGGCTTCCTCGCCTTGCAGGCCGACCAGAAGGGGGGCGCGGGCGCCGGGCAGGAAGGCGACGTCGTAGAGCTCCTCGACGGAGCCCGTGATCGAAATGGTGTGTTCGATTTCGCCACTCGCGAGGTTGATCGCGTAGATGCCGCAGACGGGTTCCCTGCCCCGCGTCTTCAGTTCATCCTCGAGCGGCAGGCCCTCGAAGACCTTGTTGCGCGGCTTGGAGAGGCCGACGATCGCGTAGTCGCCGATGAAGCGCAGGCCGCGCACGAAGCCCGGGCACCAGGTGACGCGGTTGAAGGCGCCGGTGGCCACATCGATCCAACCGAACCAGCCGGTGCCCGCTTCAAGCAGCCATAATTTGCCGCGATAGAGGCGCGGCGAATGCGGCATGGCGAGGCCCTGGGCAACCGCTTTGCCGGTCCGCATGTCGATGACCTGGCCGCCATCGGCGCGGTGCGGGCGCCAGCCGCCGAGCGTGTTGGTGGCTGCGATGACGGTCGCGTAGGCGGGCACGCCGGCGTCGAGACAGAAGCCGTTCAGATGGCAGCGGTCCTCGCCGACAATGCGGTCGATGAAAGGCGGACGCCAGAGCGGGTTGAAGCTGCCGCGCATGTCGAGGCTGGCGACGCAGTTGTAGCCGGTGACGACGGCGAGCAGGCGGCCCTTCCTGTCGATGGCAAGATCGTGGATGTCGACGCCGCCGGTGACGTGGG
>NZ_JBBECC010000170.1:0-13839 GCF_040882025.1 Parvibaculum sp.
TTGCTTCGTCGCTTCGCTCCTCGCAATGACGGAGAAAGAAAACGTGGATGGTCCGCCCGACGCGGGCCACAACGACCTTTCAACTACCATCAGCCCGTGGCGATATAGAGCGTCAGCGCTTCGGCCTCCATCACCGTCTCGGCGATCCGATTCTTCACCACATCGCCGATCGAAACGATCCCGACAAGCTCACAGTCCGAGATCGCTCAGGCCCGGATGTGCATCGGGGCGCCGGCCGAGCGGCCAGTGGAATTTGCGCGTCGTCCCGTCGATCGGCAGATCGTTGATGCTCGCAATGCGCCGCTGCATCAGTCCGTTTGGCGCAAACTCCCAATTCTCGTTGCCATAGGCGCGGAACCAGTTGCCGCTGTCGTCGTGATATTCGTAAGCGAAGCGGACGGCGATACGGTCGCTCTCGAAAGTCCAGAGTTCCTTGACGAGCCGGTAGTCCAGCTCGCGCGCCCACTTGCGCCGGAGAAAGTCGGCAATTGCCTCGCGGCCCGCCAGGAATTCGCTCCGGTTTCGCCAGATGCTGTCCGGCGTATAGGCCATCGCGACCCGCTCGGGATCGCGTCCGTTCCACGCATCCTCGGCGGCGCGAACCTTTTGTCGCGCGGTTTCTTCAGTAAACGGAGGAAAGGGAGGACGTTCCATCAAGACTTCCTTGCGAACGCCCCGGCCCGGGGCGGTGGTGGAGTTTCACGCGCATTCTCCCGTGTCTACGAGCAGTTCGTCGGGAAGCGCATCGAGCATCTTGCGGAAGGGTTCGGTCGACCCCAGCCCCCTGGCGAGCACGAGGCTGCCCTGAATCAGCGCCACGCCGCGCTCGGCCCGGTCACGCGCCACGTCGGCGGGGCAGCCCGTCTCGGCGACAACGCCGGCCAGCGCATCGACAAGGACCTCGAACATCTGGCGGATCGCCGCCACGTACGGGCCTGACCCGCCGATCGGCGCGGAGAGCATGTTGAGCAGGCAGGCCTGCTCGCCGCCTCGGTAGAAGCAATCGAGCTCACGCGCCATCGCCGCAATCCGCTCTCGCGGCGAGCCTTCGCCCGCGAGCGGCTCGAGTACATGCGTGGTGAGCCAGCGCCCGGCCTCCTGAAGAACTTCAAGACCCATCTGCTCCTTCCCGCCGGGAAAGCGATGGTAAAGGCTGGCCCTCTTGAGTCCGCTCGCCTCCGACAACAGCGCGAGCGACGCGCCGTCATAACCGACGTCGCGAAACGTGGCGCTCAAACGCTCGAGCAAAGCGTCATTTTCGATCAGTGCCTTGCGGGCCATGTGGCGGGCTCTCCAAATTTACCGAATGATCGGGTTAATGTCTTGACAGCGACTTGTCGAGCCTCTATTTCATTTTTACCGTTCGTTCGGTAATAATTCAAAAACGTCAAATGGAGCCCCTCATGAGCAAGACTGCCATCATCATCTATTCCGATCCCAAGGCGGGATCCGAGGAGGCGCTGGGCCGCCTCTTCAACGGCCTGTTCCTCGCCTACGAACTCAAGGAAAAGAAGCAGGACGTCGCCGTCATTTTCCAAGGCGCGGGCACGCGCTGGCCGGCCGACCTCGCCAGGACCGGCCATGCGGCGCACGGGCTTTACGAAGCGGTCAAGGATGTCGTGGCCGGCGTCTGCGGCGGTTGCGCGGACGTCTTCGGCGCGACCGAGGATGTACGAAAAACAGGCCTCAAGCTCGACTACGAGAAGGCTATCCCTGGAACCCCGGGCGTGCTCGACGTCTCGAGCTACATCGACCAGGGCTACAGCGTGGTCAATTTCTGACCTTCCCGTCCGGTGCCCGGCCGATCTCAACGCCGGGCACCGGCTCCCCTGTCTGTGGAGTGGCACGAACATGGAAAACGAGCGCCCGACCAGCGATATCGCCTTCACCGAAACGGTGAAGCAGCTTCAGACCCGCAACGGCTCGCGCGAAGCCTATGTCGGCATGGAGGCGCGCGGCGGCTGGTCCGACCGGATCACGCCCCAACTGGCGGCATTCATCGCCCGGCAGAACAGCTTCTACCTCGCAACCGTCAACGCGGAAGGACAACCCTATATCCAGCATCGCGGCGGACCGCGCGGCTTTCTCAAGCCGATCGACGAGCACACGCTGGCAATAGCCGATTTCAGGGGGAACCGGCAGTTCATCTCGCAGGGCAACCTGCTCGAAAGCGGCAAGGCCTTCATCTTCCTGATGGACTACGCCAACCGCCGCCGCATCAAGATATGGGGCGAGGCCCGGATGATCGAGGGCGACGATGCCTTGATGCAGGCGGTCATGCCCGAGGGCTATGCCGCCGCACCCGAGCGCGTGCTCATCTTCAAGGTTTCCGCCTGGGATCCCAATTGCCCCCAACATATCCCGCGCAAGATCGACGCCGACGAAGTCGACGCCATGCTGGCGGAGCGGGATCGGGAAATCGCCGAACTCAAGGCGCAGGTCGAACGGCTGCGGCAACGGGTTTGAGCACGCGGAAGCAATTCCGGGAAAGAAGCGAAACCGCCCCGGCCGCCAGCCGTCAGCCGTCAGCCGTCAGCCGGTGGCGATGTAGAGCTTCAGCGCTTCGGCTTCCATCATCGTCTCGGCGATCCGGTTCTTCACCACGTCGCCGATCGACACGATCCCGACAAGCACGCCGTTTTCGATCACCGGCAGGTGACGAAAACGGCCCGCCGTCATCGTATCCATCAACTCGTCGATCGAATCGTTGAGCGAGCAGGTCACGATGCGCGATGTCATCGCCTCGCGCACGGGCATCGTCAGCGCCGCGGCGCCGATCCGCGCGATCGACCTGATGACGTCGCGCTCGGAGACAATGCCAAGAACCTTGCGGTCCTGCATCACGACGACGGCGCCGATCCGCCGCTCGCTGAGCAACGTCGTGACCTGGCCCAGCGTTGCCGCCGGATCGATCGTCACGACCTCCGTACCCTTTGCCTTCAAAATCGCCGCAACGTTCATGGCATCTCCTCCCTGACATGTCCGGCCGTCGAGGCCGCGACCGCAGGCAAACGCCCCGACTTGAATGATGCGGCATTCCGCCGCATCCGGCAAGCCGCTATCGAAAAACTGAAGGAATCCGCGACGTAAACCGGAGGGCTTTGACTTGGCGCCCTTGCCGCCCGGATACTGGCGAAAATTCACCGAGTCCAGATCTCCCTCCCCGCAACAGCAATCCGGCTCCCCGTCATGTGGCAACGCGCCTATCTCCACCGGCTAAAGCGCGACCTCGACCTCTGGATCGAGCGCGGCTGGGTGACGGCGGCCAATGCCGACGCCATCCTGCTTTCCGCCAGCGAGCCCGGCGCCTCGACGCGCCGCATGCCGGCCATGCTGGCGATACTCGGAGCGGTGCTGATCGGCTTTGCGGTTATGAGTTTCGTCGCCGCCAACTGGCAGGATATTTCGAAGCTCACCAAGCTGATCCTGATCTTCGCGGCGATGTGGACGGCCTATGGCGCCGCCTTCGCGCTCGAGAAACGCGGCCATACGAATTTCGCGCAAGCCGCCGTGCTGATCGGTCTCGGCCTGTTCGGCGGCGGCATCATGCTGATCGCCCAGATTTATCACATCGTCACCGACGACCCCGGCGGCGTTCTTGCCTGGTGCATCGCCGCGCTCGCAACCGCGTGGCTGCTGCCGTCCCGGCCGGCACTGGCGCTCGGCATCCTGCTTGCCGTCGTCTGGAGCTGGTTCGCGCTGGAGATGAACGACAGCACGCCGCACTGGACTTTTTGGCTGGCATGGGGCGCCGCCGCCGCGCTGGCGCTGCGGCTTTCATGGACGCCGGCATTCCATCTCGTCCTGATCGCGGGCTTCCTCTGGCAGGCGATCAATGGCGATGCGATCATCGACGCCATCGGCTTTTCGCCGGCGCAGTTCACCATCCTCGTCATTATGGGGGCGCTGACGCTCTGGCTGGCGGCGCTTGTCTTCTCCGGCCGCAGCGCCCGTCTCGCCGCCGTCGCCGAAGCCTATGGCATCGCCGTCGCCTTCGCGCTTGTCGGCATTCTCCAGACCGATCCGGGATCGGGCGAACAAGCGGCGTCCAGTGTCGCGGGCCCGCTGTTCATTGCCGCGGGTATCGCGGTGCTGGGGGTGCTTGGCGGTCTCGCCGTCATGCGCGGTGGGTTGCCGGCGCGTCACCTCGCGGGCATCGCCACACTGGCGGCGCTCGCCGTCGCCTATCCGTTCATCTCCGATGCAAACGGCGCGCTGGTGCCTTGGGCTTACGCGGCGGCCATCCTGGCGCTCGCCGCCTGGCTGGTGTCCTACGGCGCCGCGCGCGGCAGCCGCTTTGCGGTGAATTTCGGTTTCGTCGCCTTCGCGGCCGAAGTGCTTTGGCTCTATTTCGAAACGCTCGGCTCGCTGCTCGACACGGCACTCTTCTTTGCGCTGGGCGGCGTGTTGCTGATCGTGGGCAGTCTCGTGCTTGAACGCATGCGCCGGCGGATCGTGCGCACGGCCGCCGAAGGGGGTGACGCATGAACATCCGTTTCGGTGGCGCGCTGATTGTGCTGGTACTGGGGCAGACGCTCTTCCTCGGCGCCATGATCTGGGACCGCGTGACGCTGCTGCGCTCGCCCGACGTCGTGACGCTGAAGACCGCGCCCGTCGACCCGCGCGACATCTTCCGCGGCGACTATGTCATTCTGAACTACGATATTTCTCAACTCGTACTCGACGACCTGGCGGGCGACGACGAATTCACCGACGGCGACCTCGTCCATGTCGAGCTTGCGCCGGGCGGCGAAACCTGGACCGCCGTCGGCGCGTGGCGCGACCGCCCCGAACCGGCGGACGGCAACAAGATCATCCGGGGACGTATCGTTTATGTCTTCGAGAACCGGCCGATCGCCCGTACCGCGGACGACATGGAAACGGAACCCGACGCGCCCTGCCCCGGCTGTACGACCGCCACCGTCCTCTACGGCATCGAAAGCTACTTCGTCCCCGAAGGCGAAGGCCGCGTCCTCGAGGACGAACGCAACGCGGGCAGCCTCACCGTCGACGTCGCGCTCGGCCGCAGCGGCACCGCGGCGATCAAGGGGCTGCGCATCGGCGGCGAACCGGTCTACGAAGAGCCGCTGTTTTGACGCGGGGATAAGTTTTCAGCGCGAAAACATGCCTCGCTCCCCCATGCAGTCGTGAACCGATCCGATACCGCCGCGACGTTCCGCCCGCGTACACGCAAACGCACCTCCGAATGCGCCGTCCGCGCAGTCCGTCTGCGTAAATGTCCTCACGCGTGTGACGGCGCGCGCACATCCGTCGTCACACGCGCGGTCTGCCTGCCCACCAAAATCAGTTTGTGACAGTCTTATGACAGTTTTTTGACAGAGGCCCCATAACGTGGAGAGAAATGTGCTAGGCGCCCCGCCAATTGCCGTGAAAACCGAAGGGCACGCGCGTCGGTAGCTCGACCCGCGCCACCGGCCCCTTTGAAATATCGTCCGTATCGAGAACAATGAAGTCGCTGCTGTTCCGCGCCGTGTCGTAGACCAGCGATACGATAAAGCCGTCGCCTTCCGCCGCATCTTCCTTGCGCGCCACGAAAACCGGCTCGTGCACATACTTGCCCGCGCCCGGCTCCCATTCCTTCCGTTTGCCCGAGGCAAGATCGATATGCACCAGCGTGTCGTAGGACGAACCCGGCGCTTCCTTCGGCCGGTTCATCGCCGCGTAGTAGCCGTGGCGATAGCCATGGCCGGCGAAACGTTCGTCGAAGCGCGGGAACTCGCCGCCGAGATCGGTGAGCACTTCCTCCGAATAGGAATCGGAATTGCTGTCGAGATCGAACGTCCAGCGCACCAGCATTCCCTGCTCGTCGGCAAGGCTCGGCGGTGCTTTCGTGCCGTCGGCGCTGGGGAAGAGCGGCACGCGGCTGTACTTCATCATGTCGGCAACAACGCGCGTGCGCCCGCCGTCGTGGCTCGTATAGGCGTTCATCGGATGATAGACGTAACAGGGATCGCCCTTGAACCAGCGGATCGTATCGGTGCTGGCGTTGCGCGCCATGATGCCGATATGCGTGCCGGCATCCGGATCCCAGGCGATCACGGGCCCGCCCTTCATGATGCGGTCGACATCGATCGTCGCCGGAAAGATCGGGAAGACCACATGTTCATCGGTCACGATGAAGTCGTGCACCATGCTCGCATAGGGCGCCTTGAAGGTTTCGCTGCGCGTCAGCTTGCCGTCGCGATCGACGACCTGGAATGAAATGTCGGGTGTCGCGGGTCCGGCCGCCATGTAACCGAAGAAAATCATCTCGCCGGTTTTCGGATCGAATTTCGGATGCGCCGTCATCGGCCCTTCATATTTGCCCTCGAAGGTCCAGGAGCCCGTCGTTTCCAGCGTGTCGCCATCCATCGCCATCGGCGAGCTGCCTTCGTCGAGCGCCATCAGCTTGCCCGCATGCCAGACGACATTGGTGTTGGCGACGTTGCGCTTGACGTTTTCGGTGCCGGGCAATGGCGCTTCGCCGAACGCCGTCGAAATCCGCCGCTCGCCGGCCTCCCGCTGCAGTTGATATTGCTCGGTTCGCACCCAGCGATTGCGATAGCTCGCCTTGCCGTTCTCGACATGGATCGCGTGGATCATCCCCTCGCCGAGGAACCAGTGATATTTTTCGCCCAGCGGCGGAAACATCGGATTGGGTCCGTTGCGATAGAGCGTACCGGCAAGAGCGGCCGGCAATTCGCCATGCACGACAAGATCCGGCGCGTCGCATTCGGCAGCAACCGGCGCGAAATTGGCCTGCAGGAAGGGATTGTTCGGATAGGGCCTGGACATGACGCGTTCCTCCCGGGATTGCGGAAAACCGGATTTATAACAGTGTTATAGCTATGTTATAGTTATCACTGGACAGACGGTCAAGCCTGATCGATAGAGAACCGCATGAGTGCCGAAGAAAAGACAAGTCCCGCCGAGAACCGCCGCAACGCCCAGCGCGAGGCGCTCTTGGATGCGGCCAGTGAAATGCTGATGCATGGCGGACCGGATGCGATCTCGCTGCGCAAGCTCGCGACAAAAGTCGGCACCTCCACCATGGCCGTCTACACCGCCTTTGGCGGCAAGGAAGGTCTGATCACGGCGCTGTTCGAGGAAGCGTTCGACCGGCTGGCGACGGCGCAACGGGCGGTGCCGCGCGATCCGGAGCCGATCCTCTGGCTTGCCAACCTCTCGCGCGCCTATCGCGACTTCGCGCTGAAAAACCCGTCCTATTATGCGTTGATGATCAGCGCCACATTGCCGGTTCCGGCGGCGCTGCGTCACGACGAACCGGCATCGAACGAGCCGGCGGCGCGCAGCATCGCGCGTCACCCCTCCTATCAGAACCTGCTGGACGCGATCGAGGCTTGCATCGCCGAAGGCAGCATGGCCGCCGACGCCGACCCGGCAATCATCGCCGACGCACTATGGGCGACCGTGCACGGGCTATGCAGCCTCGAACTGGCCGGCTTCCATCTGAGCGCCGAGGCTGCCGAAAAACGCTTCGGCGTCACGGCCGGCGCGGTGATGCGCGGCCTGCTGACGCCGAAGGGCCTCAAGAAATACGAAGGCTTCACTCGCCGGCGCTGACCGACGGAAACTTGCCGAGCGGGAACGGTTTGTCCTCGCGTGCGAAAATCACGAAGGCGAGGCACTCCCAGACATATTGAACGAGGTTGCGGCTGAAGACGCGCAACTCCTCGTTCTTGTCGCCAGTTACGAGAACGACGACGAACTGAACCGCGCCGAGAAAGATCGCGACCGAGAAGGCGACATTACCGAGAAACCAGAACACGACCATATAGAGCAGTCGCATCCACAGGTCGCGTCGTCCCGATGCTCCTGCCCCGCTATCGGCTTGCGATGCGTCCGGCTGGGGGCCCGAATGGGCAGATGTATCGCTCATGAATCGTCTCCTCCTGAAAGCCCGCGCCCGTCAAAGGCCGCTTCCCTGATGTGGTTACGGATGCGCGAGAGTCAACGGCGGCCGCTACTTCTCGCGATCTTCGCCCAGCCATTCGCCATAGTCGACATTGCCTGGTCCGCCGGAGGGCGAATAGCGGATCGGATCGAACAGGCCGAAAAGCAGCAGCCCGGCCAGGAAACCGCCGAGATGCGCCTCCCAGGCGACCTGCGCCGTCACGCCGAGAGCGCCTGAAAGCGCCGTCGCGCCGAAAAGAAAATTCAGGCCGATCCAGACGCCGACAAAGATCAGTGTCCGCCGGTCGGCCAGCGAGGCGAGGATGCCGGCCCGGCGCCGCGGCGCGCCGCGAAACCCCTGCCCGCCGCCCAGCGCGCCGATCGGCCCGTCGCCGAGAAACACGAAACGCGCCGCCCCGCCCATCAGCCCCGAAATCGCCGCCGAAGCGCCGACCACCGGCATCGGCGAGGCGGGATAGATCAGCACATGAAGAAGCGCGCCGGCGGCGCCACAGAGAAAATAGAAGAGAAAGAAGCGCAAGACGCCAAACCGCCGGGCAATCGGCGAACCAAAAGCGAGCAGCCAGACCGAATTGACGATCAGATGCGTCCAGCCGCCATGAAGGAATGTGTAGGTGACAGGCGTCCAGAGTTCGGCACCAAGCCCGCCCGGCAGTCCTTCCACCACGCCGTCGTAACGCAGGGGCATGAGCGCGAAGAGCAGGAGCACCCGGTGCTGCGCCTCGACGGGCAACCATTCGATCAGCAGATGCACACCGACAATGGCGACGAGCAGCGCCAGCACCGCGCCCGGAACATTGAAGGCCGGCGGTTCCTTGTGGGGCGAAGCCTCGCCCTGCCGCGGATCAGCCATTGGCAAGCGCCGCCTCGACCAGCGGCAGCCGGTCGTTGCCGAAATACATGTCGGTCTTGTTGACGAACATTGTCGGCGACCCGAAACCGCCGCGCGCGATCAGCTCTTCGGTATTGGCGCGCAAGCGTGCCTTGATGTCGTCATCCTTGATCCGCAGGCTGACCGCATCCCAATTGAGGCCGGCCGTGGCGCAAATTTCAGCGAGGACGTCCGGCTGGCTGATGTCCTTGAGGTTGCCCCAATAGCTGCGAAAGGTCGCCCAGGCGAAAGCCGGGAGCCGGCCTTCGTCCTGCGCTACGATCGCCGCGCGCATCGCGTCGACCGACCGCACCGGAAAGACCGGCGGCTGGCCAATTTCGATGCCGCAATAGCGCGCCCAGTCGCGCAGATCCTTGACATAGTAGCGCGCCTTGACCGGGTGTGGATTGGCGCGCGCCTCGTAAACGCTTTCGTTAACCGCATTGAAGACGCCGCCCACCAGAACAGGCCGCCAGTCGATCTCGCTGCCTGTCCGCCCGGCCAGCGCTTCGATGCGGCTGAAAGCCAGGTAGGTCCAAGGGCTGGAGCAGTCGAAGAAAAATTCAAGCGTCGCCAAATCGTCGTTTCCCTTGATGGGTATGGTTTACAGAATTGCGGCGGAGTTTCACCCGCATGGCCTGATCCCGCAACCTGCTTTCAGACACCCCGCGATTGTGCCAATGCCGGACGGCATTAACGTTTCGTTTACGTCTCCAGGCGGGACCCGGTCCGCTCCGCCTGGCTGCCGCCCTCTCGGTCCTCACCCTCCAGACCGTGAGAATCGCCCGAAAACCAGTTGTTTTTCGCAAGTCTTAACGAAACGTGACGGCTGGCACAGCGGTTGCAATCCCCATGGCAACCGAACGGTCGGCGGCGCGCCGGCAGAATCAAAAAACAATGATCGCCAGCGCCAACCGGACGACCGATGACCATCAGGAGGCCAACGTGTTTACAACGGCTCTGTCGATCGCGACGAACAAGGGACTGCCCAGGCGAACGCTGGGGGCCCTCGCTATGGCATTCGCCCTCACCGGCTGCGTCAGCGCAAATGCCGGATCGGATGGCCGCTATGCGACGCCGATCGGCAACGCGCCCGTCATCACCAACGAGACGCCCTATTCCAACGCGCTGCGTTGCCTCGCCAGTCATGTGCCGGGCAGCACGGCGGCGACGCGCATTGCGGTCGGCAACATTCGCGACTACACCGGCAAGCAGGAAGCCGACGGCACCGGCATGAAGGTCACGCAGGGCGCCTCGCTGATGGCGATGTCGGCGCTGGGCAAGGCCGGCGTGCCGCTGGTCGAACGCTACGACACGGCGATCACCGAACTCGAACTGAAATACACCAACAACAAGCTGATCGGCGACGGCGGCCCGGAAGACGACTACCGCAAGATCTATGCGGGCGAAATCCGCGGCAGCGACTACTACCTCGTCGGCGGCATCACCGAGCTGAACTTCAACATCCATTCGGGCGGCCTCAATGCCGGCTTTGCCGAAGGCGGCGACATGGGCGCGGGCGCCAACGTCTCGGCCTCGGCCTATGTGATGAATATCGGCCTCGACCTGCGCCTGGTGAACAGCCGCACGCTCGAAGTCGTCGACTATGTGTCGTACCAGAAGCAGATCGTCGGCCGCGAAATCCGCGCCGGTGTGTTCGACTTCTTCGGCGGCAACCTCTTCTCGATCGGCGCCGGCACCGGCGGTCAGGAACCGGTCCAGCTTGCGGTGCGCTCGGTTATCGAACGCGCGGTGCTGAAGCTCCTCGTCCCGCTCTATGCCGTCAACCCGAGCGATTGCGTCCGCTTCCCCGGCAACAAGGATCCGATGGGCCAGATCGACTATCGCCAGGCCAATCCGGAAGCCGTGCAGCCGGCCGCCAACCGCCAGCGCGTCGCCGAGGCCCGGCCCGCCCCGGCGACCGCCCGCCCGGCCCGTGCCGAGCGGACCGAAAACGATCCCTACGCCTACTACAGCGAACCGACCTTCAACGACGGTCTTCGCGGCGGCCTGAACTAAACCCTTCACCGACAAGATCGCCGATGACGCCCAACGAAAAATCCCACAAAGCGTCATCGGCCACACCCCTCAGCCTGTCTGCGCCTGGTCGGCCTCCGGCCGGACACTGAGAGCCCGCGCGGAGCTTGTCCGCCAACCGAAGTGGAACATCGCGTTTCGTTCCGCCTACGGACGACCACTCGGGGAGGGCTTGGCCCTCCCCCTTTTTTTGACAGCCCGGCACAGCGAAAACGGGCTTCACCCCCCCTCTGTCATCGAACTGTCATAAATCTGTCACAAAGCGTCACGGGCGGGGGACAAGCCATGCGCCGGCCCGGGGACAACCATCCTTTATCCCCGCTTTCCGGGTCAGCCGCCCTCTCCTCTCCCCCTGCCTCGCGCAGAACGGCACCGGAGGGCACGGCAAAAAAGAAACAGACACGCCCCCTGCAATAACCTCTTGGCGAACCGGGCGCGATGGATTATATTGGCAGTTGAAGTGCCAATATAAAGGCTGGGAGCGAAATCATGCGTTTGAGGACTTTCGGAGCAGCGTTGCTGCTGGCGGGCGTTTGCGCCCTTTCGGCGGCCCTGCCCGCAGCGGCGGACACATCGTCGCCGGACGGCAAGTGGCGCGTCTACCACCCACAGAGCGGCCAGCCGCACATGATCGTCGAGATCGAGCAGACGGACGGCACGCTCGAGGGCCATATCGTGGAACTCGCCGACGGGCCGAAGGACGCCGTCTGCTGGAGCTGCTCGGGCGACAATCACAACAAGCCGCTTGCCGGCATGAAGATCATCTGGGACGCCAAATGGGACGGAAAGGGCTGGAGCGGCGGCTCCCTGCTGCGGCCCGCGACGGGCATGGTCTCGCCCGCCTATTTCGAACTTGTGCCGGGCGGCAAGGCGCTTCAGATGGTGACCGGACGCGGGCCGCTCCGCGTCTCCCAGAAATGGGAACGGGTCGAGTAAGACGAACCCCGCCTCCCGGCGAGCCGGGCCCGGTTGCGTCAATCGCGTTGCATCGATACTTCGACCACCAATAACGGGAAACGAAGGAGAGAGACATGACACCGAGAGCCTGGACCACCGCGCTTCTGCTCGCCGCGGCTTTCGCGCTGCCGGCGGCCGCCGACACTTCATCGCCGCTCGGCAAGTGGCGCACCTTCGATCCCGACACCGGCGCATCGAAAACGGTGGTCGAGATCGCGGAGACGAACGGCACGCTGGAAGGCACGGTCGTCGAACTCCTCGACGACGGCGAAACCGTCTGCTCCAAATGCGACGGCAACAAGAAGAACCAGCCGCTGGTCGGCCTGGTGATCCTCTGGGGCCTGACACCGGACGGCGACGAATGGTCGGGCGGCACCATCCTCCGCCCCGCCAACGGCAAAACGGCGGATGCCAGCATCGAACTCGCCGATGGCGGCGCGAAGCTCGACGTGACGGGCCGCAAGGGTTTCATGAGCAAGACCCAGACCTGGGAACGGGTCGAATAACGAAAGAAGCGGGCGCGCGGCACCCCTCCTCTCCGCCTCGTCATCCCCTCGCTTGCGAGGCGCGCGAAGCCGCAAAACCCGCCAACGAGAACGGGGAGGGGCCCCCACCCTCCCCGTTCACTCGTCTGCCTTCGCCGCGCCGTGCACGGACGATCGCTCAGGCACGGTAATTTAGGGCCAACCGAGCCCAACCGAGGCCCGCAAGCCCTATCGCGTCGGCAGGCGCTCGAATGCCGGCAGGCCGTCGGGGATCTGGTGGAAGGGCTGCTTGTCGATCGTGTAGATCGCCATTTTCGGACCATCGAAAAGCGCCGGGTCGTCGAGCGTGCCGACCTTCACAACCACGGCGGGCAGGCCTGACGGCCGCGTGACGATATGCGTGCCGCACTCGGCGCAGAATTCGCGCGTCACGGGGTTTTCAAGATCGCTGCGCGCGAACCGGCTGGGCGTTCCGCCGGTGTAGCTGAAGCCGTCCGCCGGCATCAGAAGAAACATGTTCGGCGCGCCACCGGAGATGTACTGACATTCGCGGCAATGGCACTGCGCCTTCATCATCGGCTCGCCCTCGGCCACATAGCGCAGCTTGCCGCAATAGCATCCGCCTTCCAGTTTCATTTCGCGCTCTCCCTGTGTCATCGCCAGGCCCTTGAAATATCCGGACATGGTGCGGCAACGCCGGTGAATACTATAATGTGCCGCTCAAAGGGAGAACAGCGCCATGGCGAATGTATCCGGCGAGAAGCGCACCGATGCCGGTTCGCGCGTGATCAGGGCCTTGCCGCAGAAGATCTACCGGGCGCTGCTCGATCCCGCTGCCGTTGCGTCATGGCGGCCGCCGAAAGGCATGAAGGGCGAAATCCATACTTTCGAGCCGCGCGAGGGCGGCCGCTTCCGGATGTCGCTCGTCTATGCCGGTACCGATCACGCGCTGCGCGGAAAAACATCCGAACATGCCGATGTCGTCGAAGGACGGTTTCTGAAACTGGTGCCTGACGCGCGCGTCGTCGAGCTGGTCGAATTCGTCGCCGACGATCCCGCCTTCGCCGGCGCCATGACGATCACCACGACGCTCACGCCCGTGCCGGACGGCACCGAGGTTCATATCGTCTGCGAGAACGTGCCGGAGGGCATCAGCGCCGCGGATCATCAGGCGGGCATCGCCTCGACGCTGGAAAACCTCGCGGCGTTCACGGAGTGAGGCGTCCGTTGCCGGTTTGAAGGGCGCTATCCCGGGCTCGCCGCCGAGCCGGCGAGCAAGCCGCCATCGATGCCGATCTCGGCGCCGGTGATGTAGGTCGCCTCGTCCGATGCCAGCAGCACCGCCACCGCCGCCACTTCCTCGGGACGGCCGAAGCGGTGCAGCGGCGTGTCCTTCAGCAGCGCCGCCGTCCGTTTCGCGCGGTCGGGGCCTGAGCCCAGCATCGCCTCCCACATCGGCGTCATGATCGCGCCCGGATGGATCGAGTTGCACCTTATGGTGAGCCCTTGACCGGCGCACCAGAGCGCGACGGTCTTCAGTTCGGAACAGGGTCG
>NZ_JBBECC010000171.1:0-3756 GCF_040882025.1 Parvibaculum sp.
GGCTGGTGCCGCGCCTTCTGGGTTGCCGGATCAAGTCCGGCAAAGACGAGTGTGAGGGTGAACGATGCGGATATGCGATGCGTCGCGGCTCCCCCTCACCCTTCCGCGACCTTGCGGTCGCTCCCTCCCTCTCCCCGATGGGGAGAGGGATTCGGTGCTTGCAGCTCAGGCGTGTCGGGCGGCCGCGTATCCCGACGACCAGGCCCATTGGAAGTTGAAGCCGCCGAGGTGGCCGGTGACGTCGACGGCTTCGCCGATGAAATAAAGGCCGGGGACGGCGCGGGCTTCCATGGTTTTCGAGGAGAGGTCTCTTGTGTCGATGCCGCCGGCGGTGACTTCGGCGGTTCGGTAGCCTTCGGTGCCGGCGGGGGTGAGGCGCCAGCGGTTGGTGCTTTCGGCCAGTGCGCGCAGGCGGGCGTCCGAGATGTCGGCAAGGCGGCCGGTCACTTCGGCGCGCGCGCAGCAGCGGTCGGCCAGGCGCTTGGGGATGAAGCGGGCGAGCGCGGTTTCGACTTCCTGCTTTGGATGGGCGGCGCGGGCTTCTTTCAGGGCGGCGAAAACGTCCGTGTGCGGCGCAAGGTCGATGGCGATTTCCTGTCCGGGGCGCCAGTATGACGAGATCTGCAGGATGGCGGGGCCCGAGAGGCCCTTATGCGTGAAGAGCAGCGCCTCGGCGAAGCGCGTCTTGCCGCAGGCGACGGTGGCGTCGACCGCGACGCCGGCAAGGCCGTCGAGTTCGGCTTTCTGCGCGCCGTCGAAGGTGAAGGGGACGAGCGCGGCGCGTGGTGCGACGACGCCCAAGCCGAATTGGCGGGCGACATCATAAGCAAAGCCGGTGGCGCCGATTTTGGGGATCGATAACCCGCCGGTGGCGACGACGAGGTTTTTGCAGGCGAGCGTGCCCTCGCCTGTCGTGACGCGGAAGCCCGCTTCGGTTTTTTCGACGGCGGTGATTTTCGTTTCGAGGCGGATGGCGGCGCCGGCGGCGGCACATTCGGCCCGCAGCATGTCGACGATCTGTTGCGCCGAGCCGTCGCAGAACAATTGACCCAGCGTCTTTTCGTGCCAGGCGATGTTGTGGCGGTCCACCAGCGCGATGAAGTCGTGTTGCGTGTAGCGCTTCAGCGCCGAGATGCAGAAGGAGGGATTTTCGGAGAGGAAGTTGGCGGGCCCCGTGTGCAGATTGGTGAAGTTGCAGCGGCCGCCGCCGGAGATGCGGATTTTTTCACCCGGTGTTTTCGCGTGGTCGAGGACCAGGACCGAGCGGCCTCGCCTGCCCGCAACGCCCGCGCAGAAAAGCCCGGCGCCGCCCGCGCCGAGGATGATGACGTCATGATGTTCGGGGGCGGTCATGGGGGTCCTTGTTTGGGGGTGGAGTGTGTGCATTGCCACAAGCCCCCTCACCCTTCCGCGGGCTTGCGCCCGCTCCCTCCCTCTCCCCGATGGGGAGAGGGACTGAAGTGTCGCTCTCTATCTCTATCTCCCTCTCCCCTTCGGGGAGAGGGAAGGGGCCCGCCGAAGCGGCGGAGCCGCGTAGGTGGGAAGGGTGAGGGGGGATTGTGGCACGGCTCCGCCCTGCCCTGCCCTATTCGATGTCCTCGACTTCCGCCGTCGTGCCCTTGACGCGGGCGGCGAGTGCGGCGGCCATGAAGGGGTCGAGGTCGCCGCCGAGGACGCGGTCGGGGTCCGACGTTTCGACGCCGGTGCGCAGATCCTTCACCATCTGATAGGGCTGCAGCACATAGGAACGGATCTGGTGGCCCCAGCCGATATCGGTCTTGCCGGCGGCTTCGGCCGCGGCGGCGTCTTCGCGTTTCTGCAATTCGGCTTCGTAAAGCCGGGCACGCAGCATGTCCCAGGCGGTGGCGCGGTTCTTGTGCTGCGAGCGTTCGTTCTGGCAGGAGACGACGATGCCGGTGGGAATATGCGTGATGCGCACCGCGCTGTCGGTGGTGTTGATGTGCTGGCCGCCGGCGCCGCTCGCACGATAGGTGTCGATGCGGACATCGGCCTCGCTGACCTCGATGTCGATCCTGTCGTCGACGACCGGATAGACCCAGACGCTCGAAAAACTGGTGTGGCGGCGGGCGGCGCTGTCATAGGGCGAGATGCGGACGAGGCGGTGGACGCCCGATTCGGTTTTCAGCCAGCCGAAGGCGTTGTGGCCCTTGACGAGGATGGTCGCCGATTTGATGCCGGCCTCTTCGCCCTCGTGGCGCTCGATCAGCTCGACCTTGTAGCCCTTGCGCTCGGCCCAGCGCGTGTACATGCGCAAGAGCATCTGCGCCCAGTCCTGGCTCTCGGTGCCGCCGGCGCCGGCATGGACTTCGACATAGGTGTCGTTGGCGTCGGCCTCGCCCGACAGCAGCGTTTCGAGCTCTGCTTCGTCGGTTTGCGTTTTCAGCGCCTTCAGCGCCGCCTCGGCCTCGGTCACGATGCCGGCGTCGCCTTCCGCCTCGCCCATTTCGATCAGTTCGAGATTGTCGGCAAGGCCCGCCTCGAAGCCGCGCAGGCGGGCGATCGCTTCTTCCAGCCGGGTGCGCTCGCGCATCAGGTTTTGCGCGTTTTCCGGGTCGTTCCAGAGGTCGGGGTCTTCGGCTTTGGCCGTCAGTTCGTCATAGCGGCGAAGGGCTGCATCCCAGTCAAAGATGCCTCCTCAGCAGCGCGAGCGACTGCCTGATTTCATCGGCGACGGTTTCGATTTCGGCGCGCATGGAGAGGACTCGTTTCGGGTTCGGCGTGGCTTTGGCGCGGAAAATAGGGGGGATGGGGGGCCATGTAAAGGGTTCGGGACGATGGCCCCGACCGGACGGCAGGTCCAAAGCGGTCTACCGGTTTCCCGCCATGCCGCGAACCGCGGCCCATGCGGGCAATGAAAGCCCATCGTCGAGTTCCACGCAAATCGAATTGAGGGCGATGGCGATCAATGCGTATTGGCCAATGGTGAAGACGATGTCGAGGAGCTCTTGCTCGTTGTAGTGGTGCGCGAGCTCGGCCCAGGCATCATCGCCAATGCCGGCGTTCATGGCCGTGTCATCACATGCGCGGATCAACGCAGCTTCTTTCGGGTTCCAGCCGCATTCGGCACCGTCTTCCAGCGCCGAAATCTCCGTCTCGCCGAGCACCGAAAGACGTTCGGAGATTCGAACGTGCTGCGCCCAGGCGTAGCCGCAGCGCCCGTTGAAGGCCGAGCGCAGGATGAGGATCTGGCGATCGCGCGGCTCCAGAGACGATGCAGGAATGATGTAGGTCGCGAAAGGCAGCCACTTCGAATACAGGGTCGGATTTTTGCCAAAGGTAAGATGCATATTCGGCGGCGGATTGCCCAGCGAGTCCATGAACTCGTAGAGTTTCGCCACTTCGGGCGCGGCGTCTTCGCGACGCAGCGGTTCAATTCTCGGACGCATGGCTTGCCTCCCAGCAACAGGTCGATCTGGCGAAGATACACCGGCGCCGGTCACCGTGGGCGGAAAACGGCCGATGGAGGCTTGCCTGAAGGGTCTGGCGTCGCGGGGGCGAGAGGTTGTGCATATGTGTCCAGCGGCGGTGTGAGAAGAAACGCCCATGGGCCCCGGCTTTCGCCGGGGTGACACTGAATTTCTATTGGCGATGTTGCCTCGAAACGGCCATCCCCGCACCTGACCTTCGGACAACAGATCAGTACAAGCCGCCGGTGCCCGAGCCGATGTCGTCCCCCTTCGCCAAGGCTTCGGGGGACAGGGTCAGTAGAGGCCGCCCGTGCCGGAGCCGATGTCG
>NZ_JBBECC010000171.1:3856-6721 GCF_040882025.1 Parvibaculum sp.
CCAAGGCTTCGGGGGACAGGGTCAGTAGAGGCCGCCCGTGCCGGAGCCGATGTCGCGGGCGCGGCCGTCGGCCGTGTAGCCGCCGGAGGGCGGTGGGGAATTTTCCGTGGGCGGATCGTCGCGCGCGTCGCCACCCTCCCCGCCGCCGAGGCGGTCGAGGGCGACGGCGTCGTCGGCCGGCATGCCGGCGAAGGGCGCTTCGGCACGCGGGGTTTCGGGAAGCGCGAAGGGATCGACCGTGCGGAGAGGCGCCCGGTGTTGCGCGTCGTAACCCGGACCGCCACGGCCCGGCGTCCGGTCGGCATTGATGTCGCCGGGCATGTCGCCGCGCAGGAAATCGCCCGAGATGTCCTCGTTCATGTCGAGTGGGCCGGTTTCGCCCGGAATGCCGCCGGCGATACCGAGCGTCGGCGCGACCGAGGTCAGTTGCGGTTCGGTGCCGGCCTTGAAGGCCTCGAGGATCGTGCCCGGACCGTCGCCGTCGGCGAGCGCGCCGGTCTTGCGGTCGATCTTGACGAGGCTGATGCCCGACGGCACGCGGAAGGGAATGGCCGGCTTGCCGCCGATCGCCTTCGTCATGAAGTCGCGGAAGATCGGCGCCGCGGTGCGGCCGCCGGTTTCGGCGCGACCCAGGGGCGCCGGCTCGTCGAAACCGACAAAGACGCCGACGACGAGATTGGGCGAGTAGCCCATGAACCATGTGTCGCGCGCCTCGTTGGAGGTGCCGGTCTTGCCGGCGAGCGGCACGCCGACCGCCTTGACGGCCGTGCCGGTGCCGCGCTGAACCGCGCCTTCGAGCATCGAGGTGATCTGATAGGCGGTGCGCGCATCCTCGACGCGTTCGCGATTGTCGGGCAGCACCGGCGGCTCCGGCACATCCTCGAAATCGAGCGTGCAGGCCTGGCAGGCGCGGTCGTCATGCTTGTAGATGGTGCGGCCGAACCGGTCCTGGACGCGGTCGACCAGCGTCGGCTCGACCTTCAGGCCGCCATTGGCCAGCACCGCATAGGCGCCCGCCAGCCGCATCAGCGTCGTCTCGCCGGCGCCGAGCGACATCGAGAGGACGGGTATCATATTGTCGGAAATGCCGAAGCGGCGCGCATAGTCGGAAACGGTCTCTGGCCCGGCATATTGCGCGAGGCGGATCGTCATCAGGTTGCGCGAATTCTCGAGGCCGAAACGCATGGTGGACGGCCCGTGGAACTTGCGCTCGTAGTTTTCGGGCTTCCAGAGGCCGAGATCGCCGCCCTGGTCGATGACGAAAGGCGCATCGAGGACGAGGCTTGCCGGCGTGAAGCCCTTGTCGAGGGCCGCGGCATAGACGAAGGGCTTGAAGGAGGAACCGGGCTGGCGGAGCGCCTGCACCGCGCGGTTGAACTCCGACAGACCGAAACTGAAGCCGCCCTGCATGGCGAGCACGCGGCCCGTATGCGGATCCATCGCGATGATGGCGCCGTTGACGGCGGGGACCTGTTCGAGCGTATGACGGCCCTTCTCATCCGGATGCGGCGCGACATGGACGACATCGCCGACCTTGACGACGTCGGAGGGCTTCGTCACCTCGGGACCGAGATGGATGCGGTTGATATTGGCGCGCGCCCATTTCATGTCGGCGAAGTCGATCGTGCTCTTGACGATCTCGGGTGAAAAGCCGCCATTCGGCAGGCGTTCGGGGCGCAGACCGATGGTGACGCGGTCGCTTGCGACATCAAGCACAACGGCGAGCGTCCAGGGCGCGAGGTCGGACGGCACGTTCATGGCCGCCAGCGCTTCCTGCCAGTTCTCGCCGGGCTCCAGTTCGGCCACCGGACCGCCCCAGCCGTAGCGGCGGTCATAGGCGATCAGCCCCTTCTTCAAGGCCTCAGAGGCGATCTCCTGAAGGCCCGTGTCGATGGTGGTGCGGACCGAGAGGCCGCCTTCATAGAGCTTCTGCTCGCCATACTGCGCCAGCAGCTCACGGCGCGCCTGTTCGAGGAAATATTCGGCGTCGCGCATCTGAATGCCGCGCGGGCGCATGGTGACGTCGAGCTCCGTGCCGCGCGCCTCGGCCGCCTCGAAAGCGCTGATGAAGCCTTCCTCGGCCATGCGCGAGATCACCCAGTTGCGCCGCGCCAGGGCGCGTTCGCGGAAACGGAACGGATGATAATTGCCCGGCGCCTTGGGCAGGGCCGCCAGATAGGCGACTTCGGCGACGGTCAGCTCGTCGAGCGGCTTGTCGAAATAATTCAGCGCCGCGGCGGCGACACCGTAGCTGCCCGAACCGAGATAGATCTCGTTCAGATAGAGTTCGAGAATCTGGTCCTTGGTAAAGGCGCGTTCGAGCCGCAGCGCCAGCAGCGCCTCGCGGAGTTTGCGATCGAAGGTGACGTCGCTGGTGAGCAGGAAGTTCTTGGCGACCTGCTGGGTGATGGTGGAGGCGCCGACGAGACGCCGGTCCTGCAGCACGTTGAAGACATTGTCGATGGTGGCGCGGACGATGCCCGTCGCGTCGACGCCGCCATGGCTGTAGAAATTCTTGTCCTCGGCGGCGAGGAAGGCCTGGACGAGACGCGGCGGGATCGCCGCGATCGGCACATAAAGGCGGCGCTCGCGCGCAAACTCGCCGATGATCTGGCCGTCGCCGGCATGGACGCGGGTCGTTACCGGCGGCTCGTAATTGGCGAGACGCGTGTAGTCCGGCAAATCCTGGTTGAGGCGCCATGCATAATAGCCGCCTGCCATCACGGCACCGGTCAGCAGCACCAGAATGACGCCGGCAACGATCGATAGAACTCTCAGCATCGGGCGTTCCGCCCCTCCGTCATCATCACCGCCCTGCCGCGATCTAGAGCGCAAATATGGCACGTCCAAGGCGGCAAGACGAAC
>NZ_JBBECC010000171.1:6821-13545 GCF_040882025.1 Parvibaculum sp.
TATTAAGGCGGCTATTTACCAAGAAACCGTTGCCGCCGCCTTACGACGCGTCCGGGACGTGCATTTTCCGGCATTTTTCCCGCATGCCCGCCTTTCCTCAAGGTTGCGGGCCGGTGGCGACGCCGTTTCGCTCGATGTCGGCGATCAGCCGTTTCATCTCATCGATTTCCCGAAGCTGCGTCTCCAGGATTTCATCCGCCAATCGCCGGACGCGTGGGTCGGCGATCCGCGCCCGTTCGCTGGTCATAACCGCAATCGAGTGATGCGGGATCATCGCCTTCATGTAGGAAACATCGTCGACGGTCTGCTGGCCGCGAACGAGCCAGAGAGCGCCGGCGAACACCAGCACGGCGCCGATATAGATTGCGACATTCGCCCTGGCATTCGCGTACATGCCCAGCATGAAGGAGAGCATGACGATCGCCATCGTCGCGCCCATCACCAGCGCCATCCAGCCCCGCGTCTGGCTGAACCACACATGGTCCAGCGCCCATGTGTTGAGGTACATCAGGCCGAACATCACAAGGGTCGAGGTCGCGATCATCGCGCCGAAACGAGTATAGCTCACAGCGGGCCTCCTGCCGGTTGCGCGCCCCCTCGCAATGAGTATGGGGCGATCCGGCGGGATTTCCGCTCCTTCGAGAGGTTATTGCGGCCCTTCGGCCATGCGGTCGCCAAAATAACGGTCGATGGCGCGGGTGAAGGACCCCGCCACACCCGTGCGCCAGGAGGACGAGACCAGCTGTTTTTCATCGCTGGCGTTGGTCAGGAAGCCGAGTTCGATCAGCACCGAGGGCACGTCAGGCGCTTTCAGCACGACGAAGCCGGCAAAGCGGTGCGGACGCTGCAGCGTGGTCGTTTTCTGGCCGGCATAGTCGACAATCGAACGGGCGAAACGCGCCGAATAATTCTTGGTCTCGCGCTGGGCGAGATCGATCAGGATGCCGGTGACTTCCGGGCTTTCGCCGTCGAGGTCGAGACCGCCGATCAGGTCGGCGCGGTTTTCCTGACGCGCCAGCGCGGCCGCTTCACTGTCGGAGGCGGTTTCGGAAAGCGTGTAGACCGAGAGGCCGCGCACATCGGCTTTCGCGATCGCGTCGGCATGGATCGACATGAAGAGATCGGCCTTGTGACCGCGCGCAATGGCAACGCGCTGGCGCAAGGGAATGAAGATGTCGGTCTCGCGCGTCAGATGCACGTCGTAGCGGCCGGTGGCGCGCAGTTGCGTGGCGAGTTCGCGAGCGAAGGCCAGCACAATGTTTTTCTCTTTGACGCCGCTGCGGCCGGTGGTGCCTGGATCGACGCCGCCATGTCCCGCATCGATAACGACGACGCGGCGGCGCTCGACACGCTCGGCCGGCGGGCTCATCGGTACGGCGGCGATGGACTGGATTTGCTGCGCGGCCGCAGCGGCGGCCGCTTTTTCCTCGGCCGGCGCGCCCGCGCTTCGGGCAAAGCTGGCGCTGTCGGTCGGTGCGAGATCGAGCACGATGCGGCGGCCGAAGCCCGCCTGCGGGTCGAGCACGAAATTGCGGGCGACAACCACCGGCTCCGTCATGTCGATGACGACGCGGAAGGTGTCGCCCTGAAAGCGGCCGTAGCGATAGCCGGAAACGGAGCCGCGCATGGCCGGCGCGACCGGTTCGTCGAGGCGGAAGGGAACGCCGGTCATGTCGATGACGACGCGGTAGGGATCGGAGAGCGTGAAAACGCGGTAGTCGACTGCGGCGTCGCCCGTCAGTTCCATCACGAAGCGGGTCTGTTCCCCGTGATCGCCGAGGCGGATGCCGGTGACCGCCGACATGCCCTTCGGCAAGGGGGCTGCACGCGGAATGGCGGCGGCGGGCGGTGCATCGCTCAGCGCACCGGTCGTCAGGAGATCGTTTTCGAGGTCGCGGGCCAGAAGTTTGGCCAATTCGCCCACGTCCAGGCCGTCGGCTGGCAAATCCTCAGCGCCGAGACGCGGCGGCGCGGCGACGAGGACGACAAGGACGAGGGCAAGCGCCGGCACGGCCGCGAGGGCCAGATGGCGCGCCCGCCGGACAAACCCCCGATTCTGTCTGTTATTTCTCATAAACATCCGCCGCGGCGACACCGTGGGACCTGCCTTTACCTGTGCCGTCCGCCACGGTTTCCCGAACGCCACTGTCGGCCGGATGCTCCGGCCTGCCGCCCGGATGCCCCCGGCAGCCCATCGCGAACCGCGGCCCGCGAAGCAACTCGCCTCAATATAGCCGTCAGATTACTTCAAAATACGTTATCACGCCAAAATTTACGATATTTCAATGGGTAGACTGGTTAATAACGGCACAATTGACGGCCAGTGAAGGCCGCCGACGCCGCGCTTGCCAAATCAGCGCGGCAGCGGGTACAAACAGACCGCGCCCGGCAAGTTCAAGGCTTTCAAGGGCGCCGACACAGGATTCGGGTAAACCGTCGCGCCGCGCCCCAACCGTCTTCAACCGGATGGGACCCGAGCGTCGACCGCGTAGGGCCCGGCGTTTTCCCAAGGCAATCATCCCGGACAACGCCAAACAGACGCGCCAGAGCGGGCCCCCGCGCCCGCAACGCCCGCCCCGGCCGCAATGCCGGGTCCGCGCGGCGAAGACAAGAACACGCCGGCACCCGGCGGCTCAACGGGTGCACCAAAGGTAGAGATGCACAACGCAGTTCCGCGACTTCACGACCGGCAGACCGGACAGGGCTTTTCCAAAAGCCGTGTTCGCCCGGTTGCGATGCCGGCCATGCGGCGCGCCCTCGCCACTTTTTTACAGATCCCGTCCGGACCTGCCGCGGCGCGCCTCACCGGCGCCCGCGCGGCGGCCCGGACGCATACAACAAATGGCGCCCGCCCGCGCCCGGCCGGCCGCATGACATTGCGGCGGGACATGCGCGGCGGACAGCGCCCCGGAGATATTCCATATGGGAAAGACCATGCTGATCGACGCGGCCCACCTCGAGGAAACTCGGGTTGTGGTCGTGAGCGGCAATCGCGTTGAAGAATTCGACTTCGAATCGGAAAACAGGAAGCAACTTCGAGGAAACATCTATCTAGCCAAGGTAACGCGCGTCGAACCGTCGCTTCAGGCGGCGTTCGTCGAATATGGCGGCAACCGGCACGGCTTCCTCGCCTTCAGCGAAATTCACCCCGACTACTACCAGATCCCGGTCGCGGATCGCGAAGCCCTGCTGAAACAGCAGGCCGCCGAAGCACGGCGCGAGCGCGAGGCGGAAGACGAGGACGAAGCCCCCGCCGCACCGCTTGCCGCCATGGAGGTGCCCGAGGAACCCACCGAGGCCGGCGCCGACGCCGAGGATGAAACCGACATCGAGGCCGACGGCGGCAACGGCAACGAAGCGGCCGATGCGCCCGGCAATGGCGACGCCGAAAGCAGAAGCGAAAAGGCGATCGAGCGCGGCGAAACCGAAACGGTCGTCTCCGACGAAACGATCGAGTCCGTCGGCGCCGAGGATGCGATGGAGGAAGCCGCGCCGCGCAAGCAGCGCGTCAACTACCGCTCCTACAAGATCCAGGAAGTCGTCAAACGCCGCCAGATCATGCTGGTTCAGGTCGTCAAGGAAGAACGCGGCAACAAAGGCGCGGCTCTGACCACCTATCTGTCGCTCGCCGGACGTTATTGCGTGCTGATGCCGAACACGGCGCGTGGCGGCGGTATTTCGCGCAAGATCACGGTCGCGGCCGACCGCAAGAAGCTCAAAAGCATCGCCGAGACGCTCGACGTGCCGGAGGGCATGGGACTGATCGTGCGCACGGCAGGCGCCAAGCGCACCAAGGCCGAGATCAAGCGCGACTACGAATACCTGCTTCGGATGTGGGAAAGCGTGCGCGAGTTGACGCTGAAATCGACGGCGCCCACTCTCGTCTACGAGGAAGGCAGCCTGATCAAGCGCTCGATTCGCGATCTGTACGACAAGGATATCGACGCGATCCATATCGAAGGCGACGAGGGCTACCGCGAGGCCAAGGGCTTCATGCGCATGCTGATGCCGAGCCATGCCAAGAACGTGCAGCCCTACAAGGACAAGCAGCCGCTCTTCCAGAAATACCAGGTCGAGCAGCAGCTCGACTCGATGCTCAACCCGACGGTCACGCTGAAATCGGGTGGCTATATCGTCATCAATCCAACCGAAGCGCTGGTTTCGATCGACGTCAATTCGGGGCGCTCCACCAAGGAACGCAATGTCGAACAGACGGCGCTCAAGACCAATCTCGAGGCGGCCGAGGAAATCACCCGGCAGATGCGTCTGCGCGATCTCGCCGGCCTCATCGTCATCGATTTCATCGACATGGATGAGAACCGCAACAATCGCGCGGTCGAACGCAAGCTCAAGGATTGCCTGAAGACCGATCGGGCGCGCATTCAGGTCGGCCGCATCAGTCATTTCGGTCTGCTGGAAATGTCGCGCCAGCGCATGCGTTCCGGTGTGCTGGAGGGTTCGACCGTCACCTGCCCGCATTGCGCCGGCACGGGCCTTGTGCGCTCGGTCGAGTCGATGGCGCTGCATGTGCTGCGCGGCGTCGAGGCCGAAGCGGTCAAGGGCCGCGCCGCCGCTTTCACCGTCAAGGTGCCGGCGGTGGTCGCGATCTACATTCTCAACCAGAAGCGCGCCAATGTGCTCGACATCGAGGAACGCTACGGCGTTTCCGTCTATATCGAGGCGGATGGAACGCTGACCGGTTCCGACCACCGGATCGAGCAGGCCGAAGCGCGCGCATTGACGCGGACGCGGCCGGCACAAGGCGCAATCAGCATTGAAAGCGGCTATGCGGCGGACGACGACGATGTCGTCGAGGCCGTAGAGGAAGAGGACGCCGAGGAAGAAGCCGAGGAGACGCAGGAATCCGTCCCGGCGCGCGGATCGTCCGATGAGGGCGACGGCCAGCGCCGGCGCAAGCGCCGCCGGCGCAAGCGGAAGCCCGGCGAGGAGCGGGAGGCGGGCGGCGAGACCGAGGCGGCGCCGACGGCCGGCGCCGAGGCGGACGACGACGGCGAGGAGGAGGAAGCCGAAGCGGCCGACGGCGAAACGCGCCCCGCGGCGGCGCAGGACGAACTGGACGAGAACGGACAGCGCAAACGCCGCCGGCGCGGACGGCGCGGCGGGCGGCGCAATCGCCGCCGGCCGGATGAGGACGGCCAGGAGAGCCCGGCTATCGCCGCTTCCGCCGAGCAGGAAGGCATCGCCGACGATGACGCGGATGCCGACCGGAACGAGCCGGTTCTTCTATCCTATTCCCGCAATGAACCGGCCGTGACCGAGGACGCGGTCGAAGAAGAAGCGCCGGAAGAGACCGAGGAAACGGCGACAGAAGAACCCGTTACCGATCCGGTCGTCGAGCGCGCGCCCGAGCGGGACGTCGAGATGGCGGTCGAAACGGCGGGCGATTCATCGGAGCCCGACGCAGCGGCCCCCCGTTCCGCCGAGCCCGACCGGCCAGACGAACCAGTGCGCCGCGGCTGGTGGCAGCGCCGCTAGACCGCGCAACGCGCAAACGATCAGGGCCTGAGGAGCGATCCTCAGGCCCTTTCGATTCCGGCAGGTGAAAAAATCAGAAGCTTGAGCCGGCCGCCGTGACGCCCATGCCGTCGCCGCGCGGGCCGACGGCAAGACTGCAGGCGCCCGTCGCGAGCCCTTCGGGGCAGGCAATGGCATGGGCCGGCGAACGCGCATCGGCGGGCGACGCGGCGAGCGCCGCCGCAACGGCGCCGGTTCCGGCCAGGGCCGATCTGGCGGCGTGCTGGATCGCCGCCGCGCCTTCAGGCGCGCCCGCGCCTGCGCCGCTGAAGAAGACGCGTGTGCCGTTGGCACTGGTGACGATGACCGGCATCAGAAACGCCGAGGCGATGCCGCCCGACGCCTGTTGCGGATTGGCGGCCATGACAATGCCCGTTCCCTCCGCGACGCGGCCGGCGCCGAAGGCGCCGTTCATGGTGACGGCACAGGCGACCGCCCCGCCCTTTCCATCGATCGTCGCAAAGGCCGTCGATCCGAAATCGCGGCCGAGATTCTCGGTGACGCCCAGCGACACGGCCGTGCGGCGTGCAATATCCGCCAGTTCGGCGGCGCTCGCCTTTTCAGTGTCGCGCCAGAGCGCGGCGGCAAAAACGCCCGCACCGAGCGCCTGCGCCGGAACCGCCACCGCACCGGCAGGCGACGAAAGCATCTGTGCAGGCGCGACATCCGGACGGTAGTCGCGGAGATCCTCGAGGCTCATGGCGCCGCCGGCGAGGCGCGCTTCATCGACCAGCGCCCGCGCGGTCTGGCCGGCATAAAAACCATTGACGCCCTGGCTGCGTATCAAGGCCAGCACCGCCGCCAGCTCAACGCGGGTGACGTGATCGAGTTCGCGGGCGCGTTCGCCGTCCTTGCCGGCGAAGCTGCCGCGTAGCGACGGCGAAGCGGCGATGAGCGCCGCCGCATCGGCAAGCTGGCGCGCGCCGGCGCGCGAGACCGGGAACCCCGTCGCCGCCATGCGTTCGGCAGGACCGAGCACGGCGGTCCATGGGCGCTTGCCGTAGCGCGCCTGCAGCAGCGCGAAACCGCGCACATTGCCGGGAATGGCAATGGCGCCGCCGCCGCGCGGGCTGCGCGCGAGGAAGGAGATGCTTTCGATCGTGCGTTCCCCGGCGTTGCGCGCCAGACAGACGCCGCCGCCGCCCAGCCCGGCAGCGGCCGGATATGTCACCGACAGGGCGAAGTAGAG
>NZ_JBBECC010000172.1:0-3669 GCF_040882025.1 Parvibaculum sp.
CGCCTGCCGATGTCGAGCGCATCGTCCAGTCCGAAGAGAAGGCGGGGCGCAGCACGGTCCTGCTCAGGCTGTCGAGCGGCGGCGACAGCCACTTCGTCGCGCTCCGGCTCGGCGGCCAATAGCCTGCGTCAGCGCGCGCTGATTTCGTCTTTCCGGTAGCCCTGCAGATAGAGCAGCGCCGTCAGGTCGCCGTGGTCGATGCGCGCATCCGCCGCCTCGGCGACCACGGGTTTGGCGTGAAAGGCGACACCGAGGCCCGCTTCCTCGATCATGCCGAGATCGTTGGCGCCGTCGCCGACCGCCATCGTCTCCCGGGTCGCGAGTTTCATCTTGCGGCGCAGCCGCAGCAGCGCTTCGATCTTCGCCTGGCGGCCGAGGATCGGCTCCTGCACCGCGCCGGTCAGCTTTCCGTTTTCGAACAGCAGTTCGTTCGCCTGGTTGACGTCGAAACCGACGGCGGCGGCGACGCGCGCGGTGAAAAAGCTGAAGCCGCCCGAGACCAGTGCGCAGGCCGCGCCATGCGCGCGCATGGTGGCGGTCAGCGCGCGGCCGCCGGGCGTTTCGGTGATGCGTTCCCGGTAGACTTTTTCGAGCGCCGCGATGTCGAGGCCCTTCAGCAGCGCCACGCGTTCCCGCAATGCCGGCTCGAATTCGATTTCGCCCTTCATGGCGCGCTCGGTGATGGCGGCGATCTCGGGCTTCAGCCCGAGTTCGGCGGCCAGTTCGTCGATGCATTCCTGGCCGATGATGGTCGAATCCATGTCGGCGACGAGGAGTTTCTTGCGGCGGCTTTCGGGAGGCTGCACCGCGAGGTCGATTTTCGCGCCCTTCAGCGTTGCCCGCACCGCCATCTCGGCGACCCCTGCATTCGGCGTTTCGAAAGCGATGTCGCAGGCGAGGCCGTCGACCAGCCAGTCCGGCGCGGTGGCGGCGGGCAACACGGCCCGCGCGGCATCCACATGCGCGCTTGCCAGCGGCGTCTCTTTGTTGCCTATCAGCGTCAGGACGTATTTCATCGCCGGAACCGGAAGGAGCCTTTTCGTGAGTGTCGACATCGGCAGAGCCGTCCTTATTGCAGGGCCGACCGCGAGCGGCAAGTCCGCGCTGGCGCTCGAACTGGCGGCGCGGCTTGGCGGTGAGATCGTCAATGCCGATTCGATGCAGCTCTATCGCGAGATGCGGGTGCTGACCGCGCGGCTCAGCGAAGCGGAGGAAGCGCTTTTTCCGCATCATCTTTATGGCGTTCAGGGCGCGGACGCGCCGCTGTCGGCCGGACGGTGGGCGGTCCGCGCGGCCGAGATCATGAGCGAGATCGCGGGCCGCGGCCGCGTCCCCATCGTGGTCGGCGGCACCGGGCTTTATTTCCGGGCGCTCACCGAGGGGCTGGCGCCGATCCCGGCGATCTCGCCCGATCTGCGCCGCGACGTGCGGGCCGAGGTGGCCGAAGCCGGCGAAGGCGCCCACGCACTGCTGGCCGAGGCCGATCCGGCGCTTGCCGCCGCCATCCGGCCGTCCGACCGCCAGCGCATCGCGCGCGGCATCGAGGTGGTGCGGGCCACCGGCCGCCGTTTGAGCGAATGGCAGCAGGTGCCGCCGGTGCCGCTCATTGCCGGGCGCTTCGCCAAAATCGTGCTGATGCCCGGCCGTGACCGGCTCCGGGCGCGTTGCGATGCCCGCTTCGCGCGGATGGTCGGGGAGGGCGCGCTCGCGGAGGCGGCGGCGATGGCCGCCCTCGATCTCGATCCTTCGCTGCCCGCCATGAAGGCCCTGGGCCTCAGGCCCCTGATGGCGCATCTCGCCGGCGCCCTCCTCATCGAGGAGGCCATCGCCGCCGGACAGGCCGAAACCCGGGCCTATGCCAAGCGCCAGGAAACATGGTTCCGGACTCAGATGATTACGTGGACGGCCTTCTTTGCGCAAGATTCGGAAAGTGTTAATGCAGAAATCTTTTCATTTATTGATGATTTGGGGTTGACCCGGTCCTGATGCGCGGTTAGGTTGCCCGCGCTTTTCGACCCCTCCAGTCCGTCATGGCCCGGCTCGTCCGGGCCATCCACGTCTTGGCGGCAAGGAAGGGAAGACGTGGATGGCCCGCATAAAGCGGGCCATGACGTTCCAGAGGATGGAGAGACGGGTCATGGCGGCTCAGGAACTGACAGGCGCGGAAATCGTCATCAAGGCGCTGGTCGATCAGGGCGTGGACACGATTTTCGGCTATCCCGGCGGCGCCGTGCTGCCGATCTACGACGCGCTGTTCCAGCAGAACAAGATCCGCCACATTCTCGTCCGCCACGAGCAGGGCGCGGTGCATGCGGCCGAAGGCTATGCGCGCTCCACCGGCAAGCCCGGCGTCGTCCTCGTCACCTCCGGCCCCGGTGCCACCAACGCCGTCACCGGGCTGACGGACGCCTTGATGGATTCGATCCCGATCGTCTGCCTGACGGGGCAGGTCGCGACGCATCTGATCGGCTCCGACGCCTTCCAGGAATGCGACACGGTCGGCATCACACGCCACTGCACCAAGCACAACTGGCTGGTGAAGTCGCCGCAGGAGCTGACGCGCGTCATGCATGAGGCGTTCTATGTCGCCACGCATGGCCGCCCCGGCCCGGTCGTCGTCGACATCCCGAAGGACGTGCAGTTCCAGAAGGGCGAATATGCCGGCCCGCAAAATGTCGTTCACCGCACCTACCGGCCGAAGGTCAAGGGCGACATCGAGAAGATCAAACAGGCCGTCGATCTGATCGCCAACGCAAAGAAGCCCGTCTTCTATACCGGCGGCGGCATCATCAATTCGGGCACGGTCGCAAGCCAGCTCCTGCGCGAATTCGTGCGCCTGACCGGCTATCCGATCACCTCGACGCTGATGGGGCTCGGCGCCTATCCGGCGTCGGACAAGCAGTGGCTCGGCATGCTCGGCATGCACGGCACCTTCGAGGCCAACAACGCCATGCATGATTGCGACGTGCTGATCAATATCGGCGCGCGTTTCGACGACCGCGTCACCGGCCGTCTCGACGCCTTCGCGCCGCATTCGAAAAAGATCCATGTCGATATCGACGCCTCGTCGATCAACAAGAATGTCCATGTCGATATCGGCATCATCGGCGATTGCGCCCATGTGCTCGAAGACATGTTGCGCATCTGGAAGTCGAAGGCGCGCCGCCCCGACAAGGACGCGCTCGCAGGCTGGTGGAAGCAGATCGAGACATGGCGGGCGCGCAAGTCGCTGTCGTTCAAGACCAATGACGAGGTCATCAAGCCGCAACAGGCGATCCAGCGGCTTTATGAGCTGTCGAAGCACCGCGAGACCTACATCACCACCGAAGTCGGCCAGCATCAGATGTGGGCGGCGCAGCACTTCCCCTTCGAGCAGCCCAACCGCTGGATGACGTCGGGCGGCCTCGGCACGATGGGCTACGGCTTTCCGGCCGCCATCGGTGTGCAGATCGCGCATCCCGACGCGCTGGTCATCGACATCGCCGGCGAAGCCTCGATCCAGATGTGCATCCAGGAGCTCTCGACCGCCGTTCAGTTCATGCTGCCGGTCAAGATTTTCATCATCAACAACGAATATATGGGCATGGTCCGGCAGTGGCAGGAGCTGCTGCATGAGGGCCGCTATTCGCATTCCTATTCGGACTCGCTGCCCGATTTCGTCAAGCTGGC
>NZ_JBBECC010000172.1:3769-13301 GCF_040882025.1 Parvibaculum sp.
AGGGCCGCTATTCGCATTCCTATTCGGACTCGCTGCCCGATTTCGTCAAGCTGGCCGAAGCCTATGGCGCGACCGGCATTCGCGCCTCCAAGCCTTCCGAGCTCGACGACGCGATCAAGCGGATGATCGACGTGCCCGGTCCCGTCATTCTCGACTGCGTGGTCGACAAGTTCGAGAACTGCTATCCGATGATCCCCTCGGGCGCCGCGCATAACGAGATGATCCTGGGCGACGATCCGGAGGCCGCCAGCGTCTCGGAAGAGGGGAAAATGCTGGTCTGACGGGGTTCCGGCCAGAATAAGCTTCCCCAACGGGGCCATACACAATACAGAGACGCGCATGAAGAAGGACGACACCATCGAACGGCACACCATCGCCGTCCTCGTCGACAACGAGGCGGGCGTACTGGCGCGCGTTGTCGGGCTGTTTTCGGGCCGCGGCTACAATATCGAGAGTTTGACCGTGGGTGAGGTCGACCAGTCGGAGCATACGTCGCGGATCACGGTCGTCACCGCCGGAACGCCGATGGTGATCGAGCAGATCAAGGCGCAGCTCGACCGGCTGGTGCCGGTTCACCGCGTCATGGACCTGACGGTCGAGACCAATTCGGTCGAGCGCGAAATGGCGCTGGTCAAGGTCGCGGGCACCGGCGAACGCCGGGTCGAGGCGCTCAGACTGGCCGATGCTTTCCGCGCCCGCGTCATCGACACGACGCACACCTCCTTCATTTTCGAGGTAACAGGCGCGCCGACCAAGATCGATGCCTTTATCGGATTGATGAGGCCGCTCGGCCTTGTGGATGTGTCGCGGACAGGCGTGGTGGCGATCGCCCGCGGTCCCGAAGCGATGTAACGAAGAGACGAACCGAAGGAATAGAAGCCATGCGCGTTTATTACGACCGCGACGCGGACGTGAACCTGATCAAGGGCAAGAAAGTCGCCATCATCGGCTATGGCAGCCAGGGCCATGCCCATGCGCTGAACCTGCGCGATAGCGGCGTCAAGGACGTCGCCGTGGCGCTGCGCGCCGGTTCGGCCACCGCCAGGAAGGCGGAAGGCGAGGGCCTCAAGGTCATGACGGTTGCGGACGCTGCCAAATGGGCCGACGCGCTGATGATGCTGACGCCGGACGAGCTGCAGGGCGACATCTACTATGCCGACCTCGCCGACAACATGAAGCCGGGTGCGGCGCTCTTCTTCGCGCATGGCCTCAACATTCATTTCAATCTGATCGAGCCCCGCAAGGATATCGACGTGCTGATGGTCGCGCCGAAGGGCCCGGGCCACACGGTGCGCTCGGAATACAAGCGCGGCGGCGGTGTGCCTTGCCTGATCGCCGTCCATCAGGACGCGAGCGGCAACGCCCATGATGTCGGCCTCTCCTATGCGTCGGCCATCGGCGGCGGCCGCGCCGGCATCATCGAAACCTCGTTCCGCGAGGAATGCGAGACGGACCTCTTCGGCGAGCAGGTCGTGCTTTGCGGCGGTCTCGTCGAGCTCATCCGCGCCGGTTTCGAAACGCTGACGGAAGCCGGTTACGCGCCGGAAATGGCCTATTTCGAATGCCTGCACGAAGTGAAACTGATCGTCGACCTGATCTATGAAGGCGGCATCGCCAACATGAACTACTCGATCTCCAACACGGCCGAGTATGGCGAATATGTCACCGGCCCGCGCATCATCACGCCCGATACCAAGGCGGAAATGAAGCGCGTGCTCACCGACATCCAGACCGGCAAGTTCACGCGCGACTGGATGCTCGAGAACAAGGTCAATCAGACGAGCTTCAAGGCGACGCGCGCCGCCGCCGCCGCCCACCCCATTGAGGAGGTGGGCGCCCGTCTGCGCGAGATGATGCCGTGGATTTCGGCGAATAAACTCGTAGACAAGGCCAAAAACTGACGCGATCTCGCACTCAGCCCGACGACACACGGGGCCCTCCGCGAAGATCGCGGAGGGCCTTTTTCTTTGAGGAGAGGCCCATGCCTCCATCGCACCGACATCACGGCGCCGCCATCGCTTTCCTGCACACGGCTGCCGTCCATATCGACACCTTCGATGCGCTCCGCGACGCGATCGCGCCGGGGCTTGCGCTTGCCCATGCGGTGCGCGAGGACCTGCTGATCGCCACCGAGAAAGCGGGCGGCATGACGCCGGCCATTTCCCTGAAGACGCAGGAAGCGCTGCTGGCGCTCGCCGAAGGCGGCGCGCGCGTCGTCGTCTGCACCTGTTCGACGCTCGGGCCCGCGGCGGAAGCGGCCGCGCAGGAAGCCGAAATCCCGATCATGCGCATCGACCGGCCGATGGCCGACCGTGCGGTCCGCGACGCCGGCCGCATCGGCATCTGCGCGACGCTTGCGCCGACGCTTCAGCCGACGCGCGACCTCATCGCGAGTTCCGCCGCGCGGGCGGGGCGCGATTGCGAAATCCGCGAATTCCTCTTCGACGATGTCTGGGCCGCTTTCCGCGAAGGCCGCCTCGACGATTATTACGAAGGCATCGCGTCGCGTCTTTCGGAAGCGTCGAAGCACGTCGACATCCTCGTCCTCGCGCAAGCCTCGATGGCCCCCGCTGCCGCGCTCGCCGGCGCGCTGCGCGCACCGCTCCTCTCCTCCCCACGCATCGGCTTCGAGGCGGCGGCGAAGATCGCGGGGGGTGAGAAGCGTTTTGCCGAAGGCAAATGAAAAGGCCCAGTGGGCCTTTTCAAGCTTCGAACGCCCGGAGCGAAGCGCAGGGCAATGCCATAAGCTTTCGTTCGGGTTCAAAAAGGTCCATCGGACCTTTTTGTTCACTTCGTGAAACACCCTCACCCCCTCAAACCACCGCCATGCCGTATTTCGCCGCCTGCGCCGCCACCACTGCGTCGAGTTCGCCGAGCAGCGCGCCCCAGGCTGCATCCGTCTCCGTCGTCCATTCCGCGCCCAGCAAGTCGCGGAACGTCTCCATCGTCACATTGAAAAACGTCGCGAAGATGCGCGGCGGGACGCCGAAACCCTCGTGGTTGGTCAACTCGCTCTGAATCAGCACCGGCGCATAGGCGCGCGGCCCCAGAAAATCGAAAATGCAGTCGAGCGATTCCGACAGCATGTGCCCGCGGGCATTGCCGTCGGTGTCGAGCACGAAGAGCGCTTCCATTTCCGGCGCTTGCGCAAAAAGCCGCGCATAGACATGGGGCGCGGGATCTCCGGCCACTTCCGCCACGCGCTCGATGGAATGTTCGATCAGTTGTTTTTCTTGTTCGCTCAGGCTCATCGGGTGCCTCCCTGTTCTTTCGGGAGATCGTACACCCATGAGGCCGCCCCGGCGCAACCGCCGGCCGGCCGCCTGCCTATCCGGGCTCCCTCATCACGAGCCAGGACAGCATGTACATCGCGCTCTTCTTCAGTTCGGCCGGAATCATCCGCCGAAAGCTTTCGGGAACCGCCGTCCAGTAGAGCGCGATGGCCCGGTCCAGCAAAGCGGATTTGCCTACCATCTGGAAGATGCGCCGGGGCGCTCTCGCGCCTGCCGGCGATGTTTGAACGGCGGCGCCGTGCGGGAAACAACGCACGGTCCCTGTCGTCGTCAGGGGCGCATCGGCTTCCATCAGCGCCTCGACAAGTCTCCGGCCCGCTTCCTGTCGCAGGTGCTCGCGTCCATTGCGGTGATTGCCGTGCGGAAAAGCCGGATTCGAGTTGATTTCGTAGACGATGAGGCGCCCGTTGGCGAAGGCATAGTCGATACGGCCAAACTCGACATGAGCCCGGTCGAAGATCGACATCAATTCGGCTTCATGCGGGTTGTGCCGGATATATTGCTCCTCCTCGGCGACAAAGGCGGGCGTGATGACGTTGGTGTCCTGCTTCACCATCCAGTGACGCGAAAATTGTATGTGCTGCGGCAGGATGCGGTCGGCGATCCGGAAGGCACCGTATTTCCGATAGTGGCCGTCGGCGTTCTTCTCGGCGCAGTACTCCACCGCGATGCGCCCCCGCAGCGGCAGCCCCCGGGCGGGAAGGCTGGCGATCGCGTCGTGCAGCTCTTCCTCCGAATACAGAAGGTCCGTTTCCGGACCGAATGCGCCGTCTTCCCGACGAATGAACACCGGATATCTGAGCGCGGGAATCGTGTCGTCGAGGCGCGCCGCCCGAAAGGGGTTGATGCCTTCCTTCCATAGCGTCGTCAGCAGCGAATAGCGTTGCCGCGAACGTGCGGGTTCGTTGAGGACGCGAACGCCCGGGACGGCGTCGCGCATGGATCTTGCAACCATATGCGCCGCTTCGAGTTCATGCCCGGAGAGCCGGTCCAGGTCGGTGAATATCAGGTGCCCGGCGGCGAGCGTGCCCCTGGAAAAAATGTCCTCGTATGGCGTAACGCGCAGGGTGTTTCGCAGCGCGTCGCCGGCCGCGCAAAGAAACGGTACGACCGTATCCTGCTGTCCGTTCCGGCAAATGTAGTGGATCATGCGTTTTCCTGTGCGCGGCTGTACGCTTGCATGCGGGAGAAACGATCCGGGCGGCCGTCGGTGCGCTTTTTGTCTTGCCCGGGATTCTCCGCATGACAATCGACTTGATCCTACGCTGCCTCCGAACGAGGCAGGAGTGACCATTTGGCGGCAGATTGTGACCGTCAATGACGGTCCTCGCGCGCCGATTGTGACCGGCGCGTGTCAGCTCACACAGATTTCGTATGGGACGATACGTGATCGGGCAATTCTTCGTGGCGATTCGATCGGAGCGAGAAGTTGCGGTCGTTCAACAATCAGATACGGATTTCGCACCCGCAGCAAGCGGCATGTCAGCCGTACAGCCACTCATGCAGCCCCGTCCGGTCGAACGGTTTCCAGTCATTCTCGGGCTGCGCCAGCCGGTCGGCAATGGCCCAGAGCACCATCGGATTGACGCCCATGCCGAGATGCGTCGCCGTCACCTCTATATTCTCCGCCTGCGGACCATCCGTTTCACGGCAGTCTTCCCAATCGACCACGCCGTCGCTTTTCGAATAGATCGCGGTGCAGGGCACAGGTGGAGCGACGCGGCGGCGGGCGGCCTTTTCGGCGCTGTGCCCGTTGACGCCGCCGTTCATGACATAGTCCGCGCCGTCGGGGTCGTGATCCGCGCCGAAAGGACTGCCCAGCGTCACGACCTGCCGCACAAGGCTCGGATATTCACGTGCCAGTTCCCGCGCATAAATGCCGCCAAGACTCCAGCCGACAATGCTGACGCGGCGGCCGTAACGGGCCGACAATTCGCGCAGGCGCGTGCGCAGGGCTTCGTGCAGTACGCGGCTCGGACCCCAGTTGTGGCCCTGGTTCCAGGGATGCGTCGTATAACCGATTTCGTCGAGATAGCGGCGGATGACGAAAGTCGACTCGTCGCCGGTCAGCATGCCCGGCAGCACGAGGACGCCATGACCGTCGCCGCGCGGCGCATTGAGCAAGGCCGGCAGCGCCGGCGCCAGCGCGCCCAGTTCCGCAAAGACACGCAATTCGCCCGCCCAGGACAGAAGCGTCCGCGCTCCGTCGGCTGAAAACGGCATGATTGGCCCCCTTTTTCGATGTTGGATGGATCATACCGCATCGCAGCATGATTTGCGCGGGGAATTTTTGAGCCTCAACAAGGCTCGTCATTTTGAAAATTATGACCGTGTGCCTCGGCATCGGGGCAATCCGCCTGCTCGATCTGCACTGTCGCGTGGCCGATGCCGAAGCGGCTGCCGAGCCGTGCCTTGATGGCGGCGAGCGCCGCGCCGGCATCCGTACCGGGCGCGAGACGCGCGTGCAGTGTTGCCACCTTGCGCTCCGATGTCAGCGACCAGGCGTGAACGTGGTGTACATCGGCCAGTCCAGGTACATGCGTCAGCAGATCGTCGGCGATGTCGCCGCCGCCTGCGCCTTCGGGTGAGCCCTCCATCAGCACATGCGCGGACTCGCGGATGATCGCCGCGGCGCTGCGAAGGATCAGCAGCGCGACGAGTACCGACAGGATCGGGTCGATCGCGGTGAAGCCGGTAAAGAGGATGGTGACCGCCGCCGCGATCGCCGCGACCGAGCCTAAAAGATCGCCCATTACATGCAGCGCCGCGCCGCGCATGTTGAGATTGCCGTCGCCGCCATGCAGCAGTTTCAGCGCCGCGATATTGACGGCGAGACCGGCAATGGCGACGGCGAGCATCGGCCCGGCCAGAATGTCGCGCGGTTCCATGATGCGCGTCGCCGCTTCGAAAAGAATCCAGCCGACCAGCACCAGCATCACGATGCCGTTGGTGAAGGCGGCCAGCGTTTCGGCGCGTCCGTAGCCATAGGAGCGGGCGATATCGGCTGGCTTGCGCGCCAGCCGCGTCGCCACCCAGGCCAGCATCAGCGCACCGGTGTCGGTCAGCATGTGGCCGGCATCGGCAATCAGCGCCAGCGAGCCCGAGAGCACGCCACCCACGAACTCGACCAGCATGAAGGTGCCGGTCAGCCACATCGCGAAGAACACGCGGCGCTCATTGGCGTGGCTGTGGTCGTTGCTATGCTGATGCGCGGTCATCTTGAATTCCGATATTCATGGGAGATTGCTACCTGTGCCCATTATCTCACGGGGCGGGAGAGCGGGGATAAGTGGAATGAAACGGCGCCGGGTTCATTCCGCGTCCTCGTTCACATGCGCGATCATGTCGGCGATCACACGCGCGACATGCGCATCGTGCACGCGGTAGAAAACCTGCTTGCCGCGCCTCTCGGGGCTGACGAGGCGCGTGGCGCGCAACAGCCGCAGATGATGGCTGACCAGCGAGACGGAGAGGCCCAGCGTGGCGGCGATCTCGCCGACGGCGCGCGGGCCGGCCAGCGTCGCCGTCACGATCCGCAGGCGGCTCGGGTCGCCCAGCATCTTGAACATGTCGGCAAGCTCGACCGTCTTGTCGTCGTCGAGCGGGAGCGGCGCGGGTTTGGCGGTCTTCGGCGTGGGCATGACGAACCATATAATTGAATATATGTTCAAGTGTATAGAGAAAGATCGTGAAGCGCAAGGCCCTCTTCCGGCGTTCAGCCCGCCGCCGATCCGTGCTAAACCCGCGCCCCTAACGGTTTCAGGAGGCCCCATGCGCATCGGCACGCCGCTTTCCCCTTCCGCCACGCGGGTCATGCTGCTGGGCTCGGGCGAGCTCGGCAAGGAGGTGGCGATCGAGTTGCAGCGCTACGGCGTCGAGGTCATCGCGGTCGACCGCTATGCCGACGCGCCGGCGCATCAGGTGGCGCATCGCGGCCATGTCATTGCCATGACCGACGCCAGGGCGCTGCGCGCGCTGATCGAAAAAGAGCGCCCGCACATCATCATCCCGGAAATCGAAGCCATCGCGACGGCGGAGCTGGCAAAGATCGAGGCCGAAGGTCTCGCCGAAGTCATCCCGACCGCGCGCGCGACGCAACTGACGATGAACCGCGAGGGTATCCGCCGCCTTGCCGCCGAGGAGCTCGGCCTGCCGGTCTCGCCCTATGCCTTCGCCTCAAGCGCCGCCGAGCTGAAAGCGGCCATCGACGGCGGCATCGGCTTTCCCTGTTTCGTCAAGCCGGTCATGTCCTCTTCCGGCAAGGGACAGAGCTTTCTGGAGGCGCCGGGCGGTGTCCAGAAGGCCTGGGACCTGGCGATGTCGGGCAGCCGCGTCGAGGCGCCGCGCGTCATCGTCGAAGGCATGATCGATTTCGATTATGAAATCACGTTGCTCACCGTTCGCGCGCGGCGCGCGGGCGGCGGCATCGAAACGCAATTCTGCGCGCCGGTCGGTCACCGTCAGGTCAAAGGCGACTATGTCGAGAGCTGGCAGCCGCAGCCGATGAGCGAAACGGCGCTGGCGGCCTCGCGCGACATCGCCCGGAAAGTGACGGATTCGCTGGGGGGCAGGGGCATTTTCGGCGTCGAACTCTTCATCAAGGGCGACAAGGTCTGGTTTTCCGAGGTCAGCCCGCGGCCGCACGACACCGGCCTCGTGACGCTGGTCACCCAGCATCTGAGCGAATTCGCGCTGCATGCCCGCGCCGTTCTCGGTCTTCCCGTTTCGGTCGAGATGAATTCACCGGGCGCCAGCGCCGTCATCTATGGTGGGCGCGACGAAAAGGGTATTGCTTATGAAGGGCTCGATCAGGCGCTGGCGTTGCCCGGCACTGAAGTGAGGCTGTTCGGCAAGCCGGAGGCCTTTACCAAGCGGCGGATGGGCGTGGCGCTTGCGCGGGCGTCCACTGTCGAGGAAGCGCGGGCGCGGGCGAAACAGGCGGCCGGGCTTGTGAAACCGGTCTCGGGCGATGGAGTTGGCGATTGACGTGGACGTTTCTGTTTCTGGTTCTCGGGCTCGCGCTGCTGCTTGGCGGCGCGGAGTTTCTGGTCAAGGGCGCGGCGGGGCTTGCCACGCGGCTCGGCGTTTCCCCCTTCCTGATCGGCCTGACGCTGGTCGGCTTCGGGACCTCGGCGCCCGAACTCGTCGCGAGCCTCGAAGGCGCTCTTGCGGGGTATCCCGGCATCGCGGTCGGCAATGTCGTCGGTTCCAACATCGCCAATATCCTGCTGATTATCGGTGTCGCCGGACTCGTCTATCCGATGACCGTCGAACGCGGAACGCTGAAGCGCGACGGGTCGATGATGCTGGCCGCGGCGGCGGTGATGATCATTGTCTGCGTCTATGGCTTCCTGTCGCGCGGCGTCGGTATCGTCTTTCTGCTGCTGCTGGCGGGGTATCTCGTCTACACCTATCGCGCCGACCGCAAGTGCCAGGACGGCACCGCCCATCTCCATGCCTCCGAGGCGGCGTTCCTGCAGGCGGGCCCGCGTTTCGGCCTTGCGATCGAACTCGTGATGGCGCTGGGCGGTCTCGTCGCGCTCGTTGCGGGCGCCTCGCTGCTGGTCGGCAGCGCGGTCAAGCTCGCCGACACATTTGGCATCTCCGATTCGGTCATCGGCCTGACCGTCGTCGCCGTCGGCACCTCGCTGCCTGAACTCGCGACCTCGGTGCTCGCCGCCTTGCGCCGCAAATCCGAGATCGCCATCGGCAATGTGGTCGGCAGCAACATCTTCAACGTGCTCGGCATAGCGGGCACCGTCGCCGCCGTGAAGCCGATCACGGTGCCGGCCGACATCGCTTCCTTCGACATCTGGGTCATGGGTGCGGCAACGCTCGTCTTCCTCTTCTTCGCCTTCACGGGTGCGCGGCTCGGGCGGATGGAAGCGATGCTCTTGTTGATTGGCTATGGGGCCTATGTGACGTTCCTGCTGTCCTGATATGACAGTTTTATGACAGTTCCGTGACAGAGGGGGGTAAGCTGTCACGCGCTGTGCTGTCACAATTGCTCTTTTCATGCCTGTTTTTTGCAATCCAACCTTTGCTTTTCCGCATTTTAAAGCTTGTGCAAAGTCCCTATGCTGTTCGTGCAAATCTCGGTTTTGGCGCGGGCGGGGCTAAGTCCATGAATTGGGACGATTTACGGTTCTTTCTGGCGGTCGCCACGGCGGGCAGCTTGTCCGGCGCCGGCCAGCAATTGGGCGTCAACACGACCACGGTGCTTCGCCGCGTCGCCTCCC
>NZ_JBBECC010000173.1:0-2089 GCF_040882025.1 Parvibaculum sp.
CAGGGAGCGCTCCGGACCGTGGACGGCATGAAGGATATGGATGAGGTGACCCGCCAGATCGAGGCGGTCCTCGGGCTTTCAAACAGGAAAGGGAAGCTGGCTTAAGCGGTTGACTGGGAAGAAGTAAATTCTATAATCCCGGCCTTCGCGGCGGTACTTTCAGGGCAAATTACGGTTGGGCCGAAAAATGGCGGAATTCCGCGGTTTTCGGACGGTCCCAGCCGGATTTCACGCAAGTGCCGTCTCAAGCGATTCCCGAAGTTTAGGAGAAGAACGTGGCTCGTATCGCTGGCGTCAACATCCCGACCAACAAGCGGGTGGTCATTGCGCTGACCTATATCCATGGCATTGGCGACACCAAGGCCAAGGAAATCTGCGGCACAGTCGGTATCCCGGCGGAGCGCCGCGTCAACGAGTTGACGGACGCCGAGGTCATTCAGATCCGCGAAGCGATCGATCGCGACTATATGGTCGAGGGCGATCTGCGGCGCGAAGTGGCGATGAACATCAAGCGATTGATGGATCTCGGTTGCTATCGAGGTCTCCGGCACCGCAAGGGCCTGCCAGTGCGCGGTCAGCGGACCCATACCAATGCCCGCACGCGCAAGGGCCCGGCCAAGGCGATTGCCGGCAAGAAGAAGTAACGCCCTTAGGACATACGAGCCGGGGCGCGTTAATGCGGCTCCTGCGTGACACGAAGGTTTAGGACGGATGGCGAAGGAAAAGACGCGCATCAAGCGCAAGGAACGGAAGAATATCTCATCGGGTGTCGCCCATGTGAATTCGACGTTCAACAACACCATGATCACCATTGCGGATGCGCAGGGCAATGCAATTGCCTGGTCGTCTGCCGGGATGATGGGTTTCAAGGGCAGCCGAAAGTCGACGCCCTTCGCCGCGCAGATGGCTGCGGAAGACGCGGGCAAGAAGGCCATGGAACACGGCATGCGCACCCTCGAGGTCGAGGTTTGCGGTCCGGGGTCTGGTCGTGAGTCGGCGCTTCGCGCATTGCAGTCGGTCGGTTTCACCGTCACGACGATCCGCGATGTGACGCCGATACCGCACAATGGGTGCCGCCCGCCCAAGCGGCGCCGCGTCTAGGCCGGTATCTGACCGGCCCTCCCTGATGAGGGGTTTGTCGGTCACGTCCGCTCGCACGATTGAATGGTGGGGTGGACGTTAAAGAGATCAGGTGGCGGATGTCTCCCGCCCGGTGTGCTCGCAAGGCGCGCCGCAAACGGCACGAGGTTATCAACGTGATCCAGAAAAACTGGGAAGAGCTTATCAAACCGAACAAGCTCGAAATCAATCCGGGCCATGACGCGCAGCGTTTTGCGACCGTTGTCGCCGAGCCGCTGGAGCGTGGCTTTGGTCTGACGCTGGGCAACTCGCTTCGTCGCGTCCTGATGTCGTCGCTGCAGGGCGCCGCCGTTACCGCCGTTCAGATCGACGGTGTGCTGCACGAATTCTCGTCGATCGCCGGTGTGCGCGAAGACGTGACCGACATCGTCCTCAACATCAAGCAGCTCGCGCTGCGTCTTCATGCCGAAGGCCCGAAGCGCATGTCGCTGTCGAAGAAGGGCCCGGGTGTCGTCACGGCCGGCGACATCACGGTTGGCGCCGACATAGAGGTTCTCAATCCCGATCTCGTGCTCTGCACGCTCGACGAGGGCGCCGAAATCCGGATGGAATTCACCGTCGCGCTCGGCAAGGGCTATGTTGCATCTGACCGCAACCGCCCCGAGGACGCGCCGATCGGCCTGATCCCCGTCGACAGCCTTTACAGCCCGGTGCGCCGTGTTTCCTACAAGGTTGAAAACACGCGTGAGGGCCAGATTCTCGACTACGACAAGCTCACCATGCAGATCGAGACCAACGGCGCGATCACGCCGGAAGACGCGGTTGCCTATGCCGCACGTATCCTGCAGGACCAGCTCCAGACCTTCGTCAATTTCGACGAGCCGGAGCAGAAGCATGTCGAGGAGAGTCGCCCCGAACTCGAGTTCAATGCGGCGCTCCTGAAAAAGGTGGACGAGCTCGAGCTTTCGGTGCGCTCGGCCAACTGCCTGAAGAACGACAACATCGTCTA
>NZ_JBBECC010000174.1:0-13244 GCF_040882025.1 Parvibaculum sp.
GCTTGCGCTGGCCGAACCGCTGCGGCTCGCGCTCAAGGGAGAGACGCTTGCCGTGGAACGGCTGGCGGTCGATTTCACCAGCCCGACGGGCCCGGGTTCGCTGACGGGCAATTTTTCGCTCCGGCCGCGGGCGGCGCAACTGACGCTTGATGCCGCGACGCTGCCGCTCGCGATCCTGACGCCGCTTTTGCCGAGCGATGCGGCGTCGGGCACGGTTTCGGGCCGGGTCGCGCTCGACACGCAGCGCGAACAGGGCGAGGTTGCGCTCCGCTTTTCGGCGGTGCGGCTCGGCGATGCCGAACTCGACATCCGGCCACCCTTCGACGCAACGCTTGACGGCGCCTGGGCCGGGCGGCGGCTCGACGTGAAAGCACTGGCGCAAGGCGTTTCGGAAGAGCCGTTCCGGCTCGAGGCCTCGCTGCCGCTGATGCGCGATCCCGCCGGCGCCTGGCCCGTGCTGCCGGCGCGGGGGGCCGTCAACGGAAACCTCACCTGGCACGGGCCGATGGCTTCGCTGATGGCGCTCGCCGACCTGCCCGGGCAGCGGCTCGCGGGCGACGCCGAAATGGCTCTGAGCGCGACCGGCGATATTTCGGCGCCGGTCTTTTCGGGCAAGGCGCATCTCACCAATGGCACGTTCGAGAATTTCGCGACCGGCACGGTGCTGCGCGATCTCGAAATCGGCATCGAGGGCGCGCGCAGCGAGAGGCTGAGTTTCACGCTCGGCGCGCGCGACAACAGCGCGGGGCGGCTCACCTCCGAAGGCACGATCACGCTTGCGGCCGATGCGGCGCGGGCCGTCGACATCCGGACGCGGTTTTCGAGCCTGCAGGTGGCGCGGCGGCAGGACCTCGTGCTGTCGGTCAGCGGCGATCTCGACCTCGGCGGCGCCGCGCTGCCGCCGACGGAGACCGACCCGCTGAAACTTTCCGGCGCGCTGACGACCACGGAAGCGCATTTCCGCGTGCCCGAGCAGTTGCCGCACAGCGTGCCGCAGATCGCCGTGGTGACGGTCAACGATCCCGACGAAGCGGCCGCCGCGCAAGCGGCCGAGGCGGCGGTGCCGTTTCCTGCCGAACTCGACCTCGCGCTTTCGATCGGCAATCCGCCGGCGCAGGTCACCGGGCGCGGCGTCAATGCCTTGTGGACCGGGGCGCTGACCGTGACGGGAACGGCGGATGCGCCCCGCGTCACCGGCACGCTCAGCAGCCTGCGCGGCACGCTCGATTTCGCCGGCAAGAGTTTCACGCTGTCGCGCGGGCTCGTGACCTTTCGCGGCGAGACGCCGCCCGACCCGACGGTCGACATCGCGCTCGACTACACAAGGTCCGGCTTCAAGGCGACGGTCGCCGTGACCGGGCGCGGTTCGGCGCCGCAGATCGCGCTCACCTCGCAGCCGGCACTGCCGCGCGACGAAATCATTTCGCGGATCCTCTTCGAGAAGGGCGTCGGCGAACTCTCGGCCATCGAGGCGGCGCAGCTTGCCAACACGGCCGCCCAGCTTTCCGGCGCCGGCGGCGTCGGCGGCTTCGGGTTGCTCGGGCAGATGCAGCAATCGCTCGGCCTCGATGTGCTGCGCGTCGACCAGGGGGCGTCGGGCGCGACGACCGTGGCGGCGGGGAAATATCTGCGCGAGGGGTTTTACGTCGGCGTCGAACAGGGCGCGCTTGCCAGCGATTCATCGGTGAAGGTCGAGATCGACCTCACCGACAATATCAGCGTCGACACCAGGATCGGGCAGGACGCCTCGAGCGGCGCCGGCCTCAACTGGAAATGGGACTACTGAGACAGGCTCAGGGCGTGACGCCGTCCGTGGTGATGGCGCCGCTGGTGAAATCGTTGATCCTGTCGAGCTGGTCGCTCTTGCGAATCTTTTCCTCGCGCTGCCGGCGCTCATATTCCTCGGCATACATTTCCGCTTCGTGGACATCCTGCGTGTCGTATTCCGCGTCGTAGTCCGAGCGGAAATTGACCGGCGGGGAATCGACCGGGTCCGAGGTTTCGTAATGGATCTCCGCGTCGGCCGGCGGCGTCTCTTCCTCGGCCATGGCCGGTAGAGCGGCGGCCGTTCCGAAAAGCGCAAGCGCCGTCAGCACCGCCAGAGAGCGTTTGACCTTCGCCCGGGGAAACGCGTTTCCGTTCATCCGACACCACTCTTTCTGCACCGCCGCCAGCCCGTCCATGGACCGTTCCTTACCGGAACCATACAGGAAAGCCGGACGGTTCGACACAGCGGGATTCGGCGCGAAACGGCCAGAAGGTTAATGCCCGCGCGGGCACATGCGGCGGACCGGGCGGACGATCTGCCGCACCCGGCGGGCGCGCGGCGGACACTCTGTCGCGGCGTCACCGGCCCGAAAATAGGTACATTTTTTCTGTGGGTATTGCCCGGTCAAGGCCCCCGAAGAGGGGCAAAGCAGAAACGATCCGCGAGCGGCGAGGAACATGACGAAGGTCACCTATATCGAGTTCAACGGCACCGAGCACAGTGTCGACGTCGCCGACGGGCTGTCGGTGATGGAAGGGGCGGTGCGCTACACCATTCCGGGCATCGAAGGCGATTGCGGCGGCGCCTGCGCCTGCGCGACCTGCCATGTCTATGTCGAGGAGGGCTGGCTCGACAAGGTCGGGCCGATGGAAGAGCTCGAGCGCGACATGCTCGATTTCGCCTTCGACGTGAAAGAGAACAGCCGCCTTTCCTGCCAGATCAAGATCGACCCGTCGCTCGACGGGCTCGTCGTCAAGACGCCCGCGCGCCAGTACTAGCGGGCACGAAATTCACCGGCCGCAACAAGAAGGACAAGGCGGCCATAGTCAGGAGGAAGGCCATGAGCGCGAAAGCGAAAGAAGACTGGAAGGTGACGATGACACCGGACGATATCTACCGCAATCCGATGGATATCGCCTGGACCTTCAACTACATCTTTTCGGAAGACAAGGTCGAGGATCTCTACAAACGCGCCAAGCAGAACCAGTGGGATTCCGACGATCTGCTGCCCTGGGACACGGTCGTCGATCCATCGCGCCCGCTGATCGCCAATGACAGCGACATCTATCACAAGATGCCGTTCTTCAAGCGGCTGTCGAAATCGCAGCAGGAAACCTTCACCGCGCATTCGACGGCGCAGCTCCTGTCGCAGTTCCTGCATGGCGAGCAGGGCGCGCTGATGACGGCGGCCTGCGTCACCCATTCGGTGCCGGATGCAGGCGCGAAGCTCTATGCCGCCACGCAGACGATGGACGAGGCGCGGCATGTCGAGGTCTACGCGAAATATTGCGACAAGATCGCGCTGATCTATCCGATGTCGCCCTGGCTGAAGCAGCTGATCGACGTGACGCTGCAATCGGACCGCTATGAAAAGGTCATGATCGGCATGAACATGATCGTGGAAGGCCTCGCGCTTGGCGCCTTCAACAACATGTACCGCACGACGACCTGCCCGCTTCTGAAGCAGCTCACCTTCAACGTGATGCGCGACGAGAGCCGGCATGTCTCGTTCGGCCATGTGTTTCTCGGACCTGTGTTCAAGAAGATGCATGCCGACGATCTCGAAGAGCTCGCCGAATTCGCTTTCCAGGCCGTCAATATTCTCGTCAAGGCGCAGACGGCCGGCACGATCGCCAACAAGGTCGATCCGGGCTTCATGCAGGTGCTGGAGAACAGCGGCATCGATGCCGATGATTTCTTCAAGGGCCTGAAGGAAGCCGAAGAGGCGGGCATCACCGGCCAGCTCCCGCCCGGCCAGGTCCATGCCCTGAAGGATCTGATGATGCCGGCGCTGGCGCGGGTCGGGCTGCTGACCCCGACGGCGCGCAAGAAATACGACGAGGCCGGCATTCCCGTCTTCGACGACATCCGCGTGCTGCAGGCGATGGAAGGCGGCCATCCGACGGGGGCCGTCGCAGCAGAGTGAGCAAGACGGGCGGCAATGTTCCGGCGGCCTCGCGCCGCCGGCGCATCGCCGGGTTTTCGAGGCCGCACCTATCTGGAGAGAAAGCAAGATGAAGAAGACACCGGATAGAGGCGCGCGCGACGACGGGCAGCCGGATTTCCACCGCGTCCTGGTCGAGAGCATTCCCGAGGCGATCATCGTGTCGACGCCCGCCGGCGAGATCACCTATTTCAACCCGGCTTCCGAACGGCTGCTCGGCTACAAGGCCGCGGAAGTGATCGGCAAAAGCATCACCGTGCTCGTGCCGCAACAGCCGGGTCGCCGCGCCGATCCCGTCAAATGGCTGGCGCGCTGGGCGGCGGAGCCGGAACACGAGCAATCGCGCTTTCTCGACCTGATCGGGCGGCGCAAGGACGGGCACGAGATGCCGGTCGATGTGCGCGTGGTCGAAGCGCGCATTGCCGGCGAACCGCGGTTCCTCATCACCGTTCGCGACAACAGCGTGCGACGGCAGGAGCAGATCGCCTACAAGGAGCGGAACCTTCTCTTCTCGCGCATTCTGATGGTGGCCGAAGGCGGCATCGTTTCCGTCGATGCAGAGCAGAAAATCACTTTCTTCAATCTCAAGGCCGAGAAGATGTTCGGCTATCGCGCCGAGGAGGTGCTGGGACAGAAGCTCGACATGCTGCTGCCCGAACGGGCGCGGAAGCCGCATGCGGGGCAGGTCAAGGCCTTCGGTACCTCCAAGGATGCCTCGCGCTGGATGAGCGACCGTGGGCCGGTGACCGGACGCCGGAAGGATGGCAGCGAATTTCCGGTCGATGCCACGATCACCAAGGTCGAGACGGGCGGCAAGACCACCTACACGGCGCATCTGCGCAACAATGCCGGCAAGACGACCCGCGTCGCGCGGACGGGTTAGGCGACGCGCCGATGTTTCAGGGCGCGTCGGCCACCTTCACGACGAGCTTGCCGATATTGCCGCCGTCGAAGAGCTTGTTGACGGCGGTGGGTGCCTCTTCGAGACCATCGACGATCGTCTCGCGGTGCTTCAGCTTTCCCTCCGCCACCCATTGCGCGAGCTGCATGGTGCCTTCGGCGAATTTGGCCATGAAATCGATGACGATGAAGCCGCGGACGGTGATGCGGCGCATCAGGATCGGCGAGAAGTCGGCACGCATGGCCGGGTCGCCGGTGTTGTAGCCGGAAATCATGCCGCAGAGAGGCATGCGGCTGAACAGATTCATGCGCGCCATCACGGCTTCCATGATTTCGCCGCCGACATTCTCGAAATTGACGTCGATGCCGTCGGGCGTCGCGGCCGCGAGCCCGTCGCGCCAGTCCTTGCGCTTGTAGTCGACCGCGGCATCGAAGCCGAGATCGTCGACGAGGTGGCGGCATTTGTCCGGCCCGCCGGCAATGCCGACGGCGCGGCAGCCCTTGATTTTCGCAATCTGGCCGACGACCGAACCGACCGCACCGGCAGCGGCGGAAACGACGACCGTGTTGCCGGGCTGCGGCTGGCCAAGTTCGAGCAGGCCGAAATAGGCCGTGAGCCCCGTCATACCGCAAGCGCCGAGCATGGTGGGCAAGCCGACCGGCAGGCCCTTCGGGAGCACGCCCATCGCGTTCGCGCCTTCATCCGCGATGCAGTAGTCCTGCCAGCCGGTGAGGCCGCTCACATGATCGCCTTCCTTGTAGCGCGCCGAATTCGACTTCACGACGATGCCGATGCCGCCGCCGCGCATCACCGCGCCGATCTCGACGGGCGGCATGTACTGATCCATGTCGCTCATCCATATCCGGTTGGTCGGATCAAGACTGAGATAGAGAACGCGCACCAGCGCCTGACCGGGGCCGGGCTCGGGGATCGGCTCTTTCACCAGATCGAAATTCGAGGTTTCGATGCGGCCCGTCGGGCGCGACTTGAGACGGAACTGGCGGTTGACGTCGTTTTTCATGTTTTCTCCCCTGCCCATATCACGGCATCACGATTTCGAACCAGAAGTCGAAGCGGTCGAGCAACGACAGAAAATCGGCGAAAGCTTTCGCATCGCCTTCGATCGACAGTTTCTTTTCCGCGAGCGCCGCTTCGAGCGTCGCCTCGCCAATGACCAGTTCGGCCAGCGCGGTCCGCGTCAGCGAAACCGATATGGCGCCCGATGCCCGCTTGTCCTTGTAGTGATGCAGCACGGCGTTTTCCAGCGTCAGCAGGAAGGTCTCGCCGGTGTCGGCGAAGGCAATGTTGAACGCCAGCGCGCGCGCCCCGGCCTTGAGGCCGTTCAGGCGCACGGAGAGCGAGTCCAGCAGCTGCTCGGCGGGGAGCGTGCGAAGCTGGCCGGCGGCGCCCTGGCGCGGCACGTCGGAGGGCGGGCGCGGGTTTCTGAGTTCCATCGCCGCCGTCAGATAGAAGCCGCGCCACGGACCGGACTCCGCCTGATAGCCCATCTGTTCCAGCGCATCGGCCTGCAAATGCCGCGCGTCCGCATTCGACGGATCGGCAAAAACGAGATGATTGACGATTTCGGCGACCCAGCGATATTCGCCCTTGTCGAAAGCCGTGCGTGCCTTTTTCAGCAGCGCATCGGCGCCGCCTGCGAGATCGACATAGCGTTTTCCGGCTTCGACCGGCGGCAGCTTGTGCAAATTCGCCGGATTGCCGTCGAACCAGCCGAGATAGCGCTGATAGACGGCCTTGGCGTTGTGATTGAGCGTGCCGTAATAGCCGCGCGTGTACCATTCGCTCGCAAGCGTTGGCGGCAGCGCCAGTTCCTCAGCGATTTCGAGCGGCGTCAGGCCATGATTAGCCATGCGCAACGTCTGGTCGTGGACATATTTGTAAAGGTCGCGCTGCTTTCTCAGAAAGGCGACCGAGGCATCGCGGCCCCAGCGCGGCCAGTGGTGGCTCGCGAACAGAACATCGGCTTCGGCGCCGAAGAGATCGATCGCCTCGTCGATATAGTAACTCCAGGACTTCGCGTCGCGCACCTGCGCGCCGCGCGGCGTGTAGATGTTGTGAAGCTGGCAGGAGCAGTTCTCCGCCATGCAGAGCGCCTTGAATTGCGGGAAGTAGAAATTCATTTCCGCCGGCGCTTCGGTGTCGGGCGTGACCTGGAAGACGATCTCGACGCCGTCGACGACAAGCCTTGTCCCCGTTTCGGCGATGCTGACGGTGGGTGGCACGAGGCTCACCTGCCCCATCGAAACCGTCTTGCCGAGCCCTGCATCGACATGGCCTTTGGGGCCGCGCGGCAGCAGCGCGCCATACATGTAGGTGGCGCGGCGGCCCATCGCGTTGCCGGCCAGAACGTTTTCGCTCACCGCCTCTTCGAGGAAACCCTCCGGCGCGATGATCTGGAGGCCGCGTTCTATGTCCGCATCGCTCAAGACGCCATAGACGCCGCCATAGTGATCGACATGGCTGTGGGTGTAGATGACGGCCGTCACCGGCTTGTCGCCGCGATGCTCGCGCATCAAGGCAAGCGCCGCCGCAGCCGGCTCGGCCGAAATCAGCGGGTCGATGACGATGTAGCCGGTATCGCCTTCGATGAAGGTGATGTTCGACAGGTCGAAGTTGCGCACCTGATAGATGCCGGGGACAACTTCGAAGAGGCCGTGGACCGCGTTGAGCTTCGCCTGACGCCAGAGGCTCGGATTGACCGTGTCGGGACAGCCGGTGCAGCCGTCATGCGCGGTGTCGATGAAAGAGAATGTGCCCATGTCCCAGACGGCATGACCGGCGGCGTTCAGAACCTTCGCATCGGGAATGGTGCCGATGAAGCCCTTGCGGGCAAGCGCGAAATCGTCGGGTGTGTCCGCCGGCAAGCCCGATACCAGCGCCGCATGCGCGTGGCGCGTCGCTTCGGTTGCGTCTTTCGGATATTCCATGATGCCTCGCCCGGTCCCTGTCCGCCGTTGACCGGCGGTCATTCTGGCGGCCACCCGGATAAATGGCGGCGCGCGGTGGGGAGAGACTACAGGCTCGGCGCGCGGCGGCAAGACCCGGCGGCAGCCACGATCCCGCGGAGAATCACGGCTCTATTTCGGTGCGCATCGAAAAATCGGAGACGAGAAGCATCATGTCGATATTGCTTCCCTCCTTGCTCAGCGGTGCCAGCAGGAGCTCGAAGCGGATAAAGGTCTTGTCTTCGTGCAACACATTGCCGATGGCGCGGATCGGACCGCCATGTTCGATCATCGCGCGGGCGACGCCGCGCCAGCGTTCGAGAATCTCCGGCGCCAGCCTCGTCGCCAGCGGACGGTTGTGGATCGGTCCGAAAACCTCTTCAAAGCGCGCGCCGGCCAGCCGTGGGAACATGTCCACGCTGCCGTCCGGCCGAGGCGTCAATTCGAAGAGGCAGAGATGCGGCAGGAGGGATGCGATTTCCTCGGGGCGTATGTCGCTGCGCAAGGGCATCGGCCGGCCGGCCGCCTTCTTTCGCCAATAGTCGAGCCCGGCACGCGGCTTCGATGCCTCGAAGTTCAGTTCCGTATCGACGTCGATCGGGGGCAACTCTATCGGTTTGCGATGAGCCCCCTCGTTTCCAGTCGCCATTCGCCCTCGATTTTCCGGTCGCCAGATCCCTTCGGGAGCCTAGTACAGGACCGGGGAATGGCAAAATCGGGATTTCGGCAACGCTCCGTCCCGGGATAAATGCCGGCGGACCGGGGCAAAGTCATGCTGTTCGGACGACGTCGAGCTTCAACTCCTCAATCATGGCGTCCCTGATCTGGAACTTCTGGACCTTGCCGGTCACCGTCATCGGGAATTCGGTCACGAAGCGGACATAGCGCGGCACCTTGTAATGCGCGATCTGGCCCTTGCAGAAGGCCTTGACCTCGTCTTCCGTCGCGCTTTCGCCGGGTTTCAGCTTCACCCAGGCGCAGATTTCCTCGCCATATTTCGGGTCCGGCACGCCGACGACGGCGACGTCCTCGATCTTCGGGTGGCGGTAGAGATATTCCTCGATCTCGCGGGGATAAACGTTTTCGCCGCCGCGAATGACCATGTCCTTCAGCCGGCCTACGATGTTGCCGTAACCTTCGGCGTCGATAGTGGCGAGGTCGCCGGTATGCATCCAGCCCTCGGCGTCGACGGCTTCTGCCGTTTTTTCCTTGTCGTCCCAATAGCCGATCATCACGGAATAGCCGCGGGTGCAGAGCTCGCCGGGCTCGCCGCAAGGCACAGTCTTGCCGTCGAGATCGACGATCTTGCATTCGAGATGCGGCTGGACGCGGCCGATGGTCGAAACACGGCGTTCGAGCGGATCGCTTTCACCGGTCTGGAAGCTGACCGGGCTCGTTTCGGTCATGCCGTAAGCGATTGTCACATCGCGCATATGCATGCGCTCGATCACCTGCTTCATCACCTCGACGGGACAGGGCGAACCGGCCATGCAGCCCGTGCGCAGCGATGAGAGATCGAATTTCGCAAAGTCGGGATGACCCAGCTCGGCGATGAACATGGTCGGGACGCCATAGAGGCCGGTGCAGCGTTCCTTTTCGACCGCCTGCAACACCGCCAGCGGATCGAAGGCTTCCGCCGGATAGACCATGGTCGCGCCATGCGTCAGGCAGCCGAGATTGCCCATTACCATCCCGAAGCAATGATAGAGCGGCACAGGGATGCAGAGCCGGTCGCCCTCTTTCAAGCCAATCGAGCGGCCAACCATGAAGCCGTTATTGAGGATGTTGTGATGCGAGAGCGTCGCGCCTTTCGGCAGGCCGGTGGTGCCGCTGGTGAACTGGATGTTGATGGCGTCGCGGCAGTCGAGCTTATCCGCAAGGGCGGCGACCGAGGCGCGATGCGCGTCCGTTGCGAGGCCCGCCACATCGTCGAATTGCAGCCAGCCGGCGCGGCGCTTGCCGCCGATCTGGATCGCATGTTTCAGATGCGGCAGCTTCGCCGACGAGATTTCGCCGGTGGCGCGCGCGATTTCCGGCGCCAGCGTCTCGACCATCTCGACATATTCGGATGTCTTGAAGCGCTCGGGCGCGATCAATGCTTTCACGCCAACCTTGTTCAAGGTGTATTCGAGTTCGGAGAGGCGATAGGCCGGGTTGATGTTGACAAGAATGATGCCAGCCTTGGCGGTGGCAAACTGGGTCAGTGTCCATTCGGCGCAATTGGGCGCCCAGATGCCGACACGGTCGCCGCGCACGAGGCCGAGCGTCAGAAGCCCGGCGGCCAGCGCCTCGGCCTTGTCGGTCAGCTCGCGGTAGCTCCAGCGGATGTTCTGATGGACCGAGATCAGCGCCTCGCGGTCCGGCCATTTGACAGCGGCGGCGCTGAGCGCCTGACCGATGGTTTCCTCGCGCAAAGGCGGCGCGTCGGCGCCGCGGACATGAGATATGCCCGGCGTTACCGACCTGCCCGTTTCGCTCTTTCCCATGACGGTCCTCCCGACCTCCCCGTTTTCGTTCAGCTTTTCAGGTCTTCGATATCCTTGTAAAGCTCCAGCGCTTCGGGGTTTGCCAGCGCTTCGCGATTTTTGACCGGCCGGCCATGCACGATGTCGCGCACGGCAAGCTCGGTGATCTTGCCCGATTTGGTGCGCGGAATGTCGGCGACGGCAACGATTTTTTCCGGGACGTGGCGCGGCGAGGCGCCTTCGCGGATACGGCCACGGATGCGGGCGCGCGTGGCCTCGTCCAGCGCATGGCCCGGTTTCATCACCACAAAGAGCACGACGCGCACATCGCCAGCGAAATCCTGGCCGATGGCCAGCGCTTCCTGCACTTCCGGCAGTTGTTCGACCTGGGCATAAATCTCGGCGGTGCCGATGCGGACGCCGCCCGGATTGAGCGTCGCGTCGGAACGGCCATGGATGACGATGCCGCCGTTTTCGGTGATCTCGGCGAAATCGCCATGACACCAGACGCCCGGAAAGCGCTCGAAATAGGCGGCGCGGTATTTGGTACCATTGTCATCGTTCCAGAAGCCGACCGGCATGGAAGGAAAAGGTTCGACGCAGACGAGTTCGCCCTTCTCGCCCGCGACCGGCCTCCCCTCCTCGTTCCAGACCTCGACCGCCATGCCGAGGCCCTTGGCCTGTATCTCGCCGCGATGGACGGGGAGTATCGGGCTTCCGAGCACGAAGCAGGAGACGATGTCGGTGCCGCCCGAGATCGAGCAGAGAGCGACGTCCTTTTTCACATCCGCATAAACATAGTCGAAGCTTTCGGCGACGAGCGGCGAGCCGGTCGAGAGGATCATGCGCATGGATGCGAGATCATGCGTCTCGCGCGGCGTCAGGCCCTCCTTCTTGATGGCATCGATGAATTTCGCCGAGGTGCCGAAGACATTGATTTTCGCTTCGTCGATATAGTCGAAAAGGACGTGAGGTCCGGGCGCGAAGGGCGAGCCGTCGTAAAGCGCCAGTGTCGCGCCGGCGGCCAACCCCGAGACCAGCCAGTTCCACATCATCCAGCCGCAAGTGGTGAAGTAGAAAAGCCGCTCGCCGGCACGGAGATCGCCATGCAGGCGATGTTCCTTCAGATGCTGCAGCAGCGTTCCGCCAGCCGAATGGACGATGCATTTCGGAACGCCGGTGGTGCCGCTCGAATACATGATGTAGAGCGGATGCGAAAATGGCAGGCGCGCGAAACTGAGCGGCGTGTCGGGCGCGGATGCCAGCACGTCCGGCCAGTCGGTTGATTTCTCGAGATGTTTTTTGCCTTCGCCGATGAAAGGCACGACGACGACATGCTCGAGCGACGGCAGGCCGGCGATGATTTCGGCGAGCTTGTCGTGTGCGGGCAGGACCTTGCCCGCATAGCGGTAGCCGTCGCAGGCGATCAGTACTTTCGGCGCGATCTGGCCGAAACGGTCGAGCACGCCCTTGACGCCGAAATCGGGCGAGCAGGAGGAAAAGACCGCACCGAGGCTGGCGGCGGCGAGCATGGCGACAATGGTTTCGGGGCAGTTCGGCATGAAGGCGGCGACGCGGTCGCCGGGCGCGACGCCCCATGATTTCAACGCCGCTGCAAGGCGCGCGACATCGGCGCGGAGTTGTGCGCGGGAGACCGGCGCCGCCATACGTCCTTCATTGTTGAAGAGAAGTGCCGGTGCGTCGCCCTCGCCGCGCAGCAGGTTTTCGGCGAAATTCAACCGCGCCTCAGGGAAGAAGCGTGCGCCGGGCATCTTGTCGCCGTCGAGCAGCGTGACGCCGCCCTTGCCGCCGATGACGGCGCTGTCGTCCCAGACTTCGTTCCAGAAGAGACCCGGATGGACGACCGACCAGCGATGCAGCGCCTCGTAACCGTTGAGCGCTGTGCCATGATTTTCGTTTACCCGCACCATGAATGCCGCCATGGCCGAAGCGGCGACACGCTCGGGCGTGGGCGACCAGAGCGGCGCGCTCATTTTTCGGCTTCCTCGAAGGCGACCAACACCGCGCCGGCCTCGATCTGATCGCCGACAGCCACATTGACGGCGGCGACCTTGCCATCGGCGGCGGCCAGCAGCGTCTGCTCCATTTTCATCGCTTCCATCACGACCAGCGCCGCGCCTCTTTTGATTGTCGCGCCGGTTTCGGCCATTACCTGCACGATCTTGCCGGGCATCGGTGCTTTCAGCGCGCCGGTGTCGGCATCCGACGCCACGTCGACATCGAGCGGATTGACGACGGTGAATTCGGTCGCGATGCCCTCATGGATCAGCGTGAAGCCGCTGCCATTGGCGACAAAAGCGGCGGCGAGGCGCGTGCCGTCGACGGTCGCGGACAGAGTTCCATCGGCCGTCATCGCCGCGTTCGAGACGGTGGAGGCGCCGTCATTGACGCGGATGAGGCCCGGATCGGCGATGTCGGGCTCGATCTTCACGCGGTGCGACGACCCGCCGACGACGAGATCGATCGTTTCGGCGCGGCGGCCGCCCAGCACCCATTGATCGGTGGCGGACCAGGGATCGGCGCCGGCCGTGCGTTCGCGCGCCTTCAGATATGCGGCGGCGGCCAGCGCCAGAATGCGCGGCGAGGGCTCGGAAGGCGGCAGCAACGCATCCAGATGGCGGTCGATGAAGCCGGTGTCGATGTCGCCGTCGATGAAGGCGTCATGGCCCAAAGTCTCGATCAGAAAGCCGAGATTGGTTTTCGGGCCGGCTACTTCCATGCCGGCGAGAAAACTCTTCAAGGTTCTCAATGCGATGCGGCGTGTTTCGCCATGGGCGATAATCTTGCCGATCATCGGATCGTAGAACATCGTCACCTCGTCGCCTTCGCGCACGCCCATGTCCATGCGGACATGCGGCATGTCGGCGGGGGCGCGCAGGCGGGAAAGCCTGCCGGTCGAGGGGAAGAATTTCTTCGCCGGGTCCTCGGCATAGAGGCGGACCTCGACCGCGTGACCCTT
>NZ_JBBECC010000175.1:0-10280 GCF_040882025.1 Parvibaculum sp.
AAGCGCGCAGTTGGTGTCCGACCGCATCGGCACGGTCGACGACCCGATGGTGCAGCATCTGGCGCCCCGGCTTTTCGCGTCGATCGACCGCGCGATCGAGCTTTGTGCCAACACGCTGAAATTCGGCCGCGCCGAGGAAGCGCCGCCGCGCCGTGTCCGGATCGCGCTGGCCGTCTTCGCCGACGAGGTCGCCGAAGCCGCATGGGCCGAGAACAAGCTCATCCGCTGGAAAAACGAAGTGCCGCCCGATCTCGAAATCGAGGCCGATCCCGATCATCTCTTCCGCATCCTGCTGAATCTGATGCGCAATGCCGCGCAGGCATTGGCCGAAAGCGAGACCGGCGGCGACATTCGCGTTGCGGCTCATCGCGCGGACGACCATGTGCACATCGACGTTGCCGATACCGGTCCCGGCCTGCCCGAAAAAGCGCGCACCCACCTCTTTGAGCCTTTCGCTGGCGGCGTGCGGGCCGGCGGCGCCGGGCTCGGCCTTGCCATTGTCGATGAACTCGTGCGCGCTCATGGCGGGCATGTCGATCTGGTCGAAAGCGGACCTGCAGGCACGCATTTTCGTATCTGCGTTCCCGACACCGGCGGTTCGTTGACGGCCTGCGACGAGGCGGAGCGTCTTGCCGCAGGATCCATATCCCGGGAATAGAAGTGGAAGTGGATTTGATGATGAATGACGACGGGCACCCTTTGCCCGCTCCGCAACGCAACTGGGCGCTGTTTCTCGATTTCGACGGGACGCTGGCGGAACTGGCGCCTTCGCCGGAGACGGTGAGCGTCGATGCGGCCATGCCGGAGGTTCTCGGCGATCTGCTGCAAGGCCTTGGCGGCGCGGTTGCAATCGTCTCCGGTCGTCCGCTGGCGGAAATCGACCGGCTCGTCGGCATTGTTCTGCCGGGAGCCGGTGTGCACGGGCTTGAAATGCGCGAACGACGCAATGCCGATGTTCATCCGCCGGCGGAGGTGGCGGGCGTCGCCCGTATCGAGGAGGCGCTTGCGCCTCTCGTGCAGCGCGATCCGCGCCTTATTCTGGAGAGAAAACCGGGTGCGATCGCACTTCACTACCGCCGCGCACCCGAGCGTGAGATGGAATGCCGCGCGGCGATGCAGGCGGCGTTTGCCGGCACGACCGGCCTTCATCTCATCGAGGGCAAGATGGTGATGGAGGTAAAGCCCAGCCATGTGAACAAGGGCTACGCAATCGAAAATCTGATGAAGGTGCCGCCTTTCGCGGGCCGGTTGCCGGTCTTCGCGGGCGACGATCGCACCGATGAGGATGGCTTTGGGGTCGTCAAGGCGCTGAAAGGCGTTACGATAAAAATCGGTCCGGGCGTTTCTCTCGCCGAATATCGCGTGGCTTCTGTCGCGGCTTTCATGGGCTGGCTGAAAGAGGTGGTATCGGCGCTTTCGGATCAGGCCCGTTTGCAGGAGAAATAAGACAAGGAGCTGTTTTGTCGTCACTTGATCTCGGTGTTATTGGAAACGGCACTTATGGTGCCCTGATCGACAAATGGGCCCGCATCGTCTGGTGCTGCCTCCCCCGGCTGGACGGCGATCCCGTCTTCCACGCTCTCCTCAACGGAGACCCTTCGCCCGACGCTGATGGCACAGAACGCGGCTTCTGGTCGATCGAGATCGAAAACGCGGCTTCCACACGGCAATTCTATCGTGGCAACACCGCGATCCTCGTCACTGAAATTACCGACCGCGACGGCAATGCGATCGAGATTTGTGATTTCGCTCCGCGTTTCACGAGGCGGGAGCGCATCTTCCAGCCCATGACGCTGGTCCGTCGGGTGAGGCCGCTGGTTGGCTCGCCGCGTATTCGCGTCCGCCTGCGCCCCGGCTTCAACTATGGCGCGCAGGAGCCGACAGTCACGCGCGGCAGCCATCACATGCGTTTTTTTCACAGCGGGTTTGCGCTGCGCCTGTCGACGAATGCGCCCATCACCTATCTTCAGGCCGAGACGGTTTTCAATCTGACCAATCCGATCAGCTTCATCATGGGCTCCGACGAGACGCTGACGGGCGGGGTCGAGGAGACGGCGCGCGAGTTCGAGGAGCGGACCGAGGACTACTGGATGAGGTGGGTCCGCCGCCTTGCCTTGCCGCTCGAATGGCAGCAGCCCGTCATCCGCGCCGCGATCACGCTGAAACTCTGCTGCTACGAGGAAACCGGCGCGATCGTCGCCGCCATGACGACCAGCATCCCCGAAATGGCCGACACAGAGCGCAACTGGGACTATCGCTACTGCTGGTTGCGCGATGCCTTTTTCGTCATCCGCGCGCTCAACTCGCTGGCCGACGTCGAAACCATGGAGAACTATCTCCGTTATCTCGGCAACATTGTCGGTTCGGCGGAGGACGGTCACCTGCAGCCGGTCTACGGCATCGGCCTCGAAACCCGCCTCGACGAACAGGTGGTCGACACGCTGCCGGGCTATCGCGGCATGGGCCCTGTTCGCCGCGGCAATCAGGCCTACGAACACTTCCAGCACGACGTCTATGGCAATGTGATCCTCGCCGCGTCGCAATCCTTCTTCGATGAGCGGTTGTTGCAGCGTGCGACCATCGCCGACTTCGAGCGCTACGAGCAGGTCGGCGAACGGGCCTATGCGATGCACGCCGAACCGGATGCAGGCATGTGGGAACTGCGCACCCGCGCCCGCGTTCACACCTCCTCAAGTGTCATGTGCTGGGCGGCCTGCGACCGGCTCGCCCGGATCGCGGAGCATCTCGGGCTCATGGAGCGCCGGCGTCACTGGCGCCGGCTCGCCGACGAGGTCCACGCCACCATCTGCGAGCAGGCATGGAACGAGGAACTCGGCGCGTTTACGGAAAGTTTCGGTGGCGACCAGTTCGATGCCGGACTGCTGCTGATGGCGGAGGTCAATTTTATCCGCCCCTCCGATCCGCGTTTTCAGTCCACGCTTCTGGCCATTGAAAAGTCGCTGCGCCGCGGTCAGAACATGTTCCGCTACACGACGGCCGACGATTTCGGCCTGCCGGGCAACGCCTTCAACATTTGCACCTTCTGGTACATCGATGCGCTCGCCCGCGTCGGCAGAACGGCGGAAGCGCGGGAGATATTCGAATCCATTCTGGGCTGCCGCAACAGTCTGGGTTTGCTCTCCGAAGATGTCGATCCGGCAACCAGCGAACTTTGGGGAAACTATCCGCAGACCTATTCTCTTGTCGGTATCATAAATGCGGCGATGCGTCTGAGCCGCAAATGGGAAGAACAGGTATGAGTCGTTTAGTCGTTGTTTCCAATCGCGTCGGGCCGGTCAAGGATGCCGCGCGCGCGGGCGGCCTGGCGGTTGCGCTCGTCGATGCGCTTCGCGCCCGGGGCGGGCTCTGGTACGGCTGGAGCGGCAAGACCGACAAGCGCAGCGCCGACCACGCGTCGATCGAGGAGACGGACAATCTCACGCTTGCCACCGTCGATCTCACGCCCAGGGAATACAAGGACTACTACAACGGCTTCGCCAACCGCTGCCTCTGGCCGCTTTTTCATTACCGCATCGATCTGACGGCCTTCGACCGCAGCTACTACGAAGGCTACCGCCGGGTGAATGCCAAATTCGCCCATGTGCTCTATCCCCTGCTGCGAGCGGACGACACGATCTGGGTCCACGACTATCACTTTCTTGCCTTCGGCGACGAGCTTCGGCAGATGGGTGCGACGCAGCCGATGGGATTTTTCCTGCATATCCCGTTCCCCGCCCGCGAGGTGCTGGCGGCGCTGCCGCATCACGACGCCATGGTGCGCGGCCTGTTCGCCTATGATGTACTCGGTTTTCAGACCGAGCGGGATTGCGAACGGTTTCGCGACTATGTGGTGCGCGAGGCGCATGGTATCGCCGATGGCGACACGCTCCACTGCTTCGGCCGGTCGGTCGTCATCCGCGCCTTCCCGATCGGCATCGACACCGAAGGCTTCGCCCGCATCGCGGCGGAGGACAAGGATGCCTGCCGGCAATATGACAAGGTGACGAAAGCGCTTGCCGGCCGCACACAGATCGTCGGCGTGGACCGGCTCGACTACACGAAGGGCATCGCCGAGCGCTTTCATGCCTATGAACGCCTGCTGCAGGAATATCCCGACGCGCGCCGCCAGGTTTCCTATCTCCAGATCGCGGCGACTTCGCGCGGTGATGTGCTGGAATACCGCCAGATGCGCGATGAACTCGACGGCCTGTCCGGTCATATCAATGGCACCTATGGCGATGTCGACTGGACGCCGCTGCGCTATCTGAACAAGCCGCTTCCCCGCCGCACGCTCGCCGGGCTCTACCGGGCCAGCAAGATCGGTCTTGTCACGCCGCTGCGCGACGGCATGAACCTCGTCGCCAAGGAATATGTCGCCGCGCAGGATCCCGAAGATCCCGGCGTCCTGATCCTGTCGCGCTTCGCCGGGGCTTCTTACCAGATGCCCGAAGCGACTATTGTGAACCCCTACGACACCAAGGAAGTGGCGGACGCCTTGCAGATCGCGCGCTACATGAGCCTGCAGGAGCGCCGGGAACGCTTTGAGGCCCTGATGAAAAGATTGAAGGTCGAAGACGTCGCCCGCTGGCGCGACGATTTTCTGTCGACCCTCGCCGCCGTGCCGCGGCGACGGCCGATCTCGGCTGCGTCGTGAACCTGGCGGCAAAGACGCTGCTCGTCGCCGATATCGGCGGCACCAATGCGCGTTTCGCGCTCGCCGCCGCGCGCGATGGCGGTTTGACCGTCGGTCCGGTCGCGTCGGTCCGCACCGCCGCCTGGCCCGGCATTGAAGAGGCGCTCGCGGCATTTCTCGAAGCCGAAGGCCGCCCGCCTCTCGCCGCCGCCGCCATTTGCGCCGCCGGGCCGGTCGAGGGCGAAGGCGCAAGCGCGCGCATTCATCTCACCAATTGTCCCTGGGAGGTGAGTGCTGCGGCCATCGCCCGCGCCGCCGGCGTCGCGCGCCCCCGGCTGATGAACGATTTTGCGGCGCTGGCGCTCGCGGTCCCCTGCCTTGCGGCCGATGAGGTCGGGCGCATCGGCGACGAGGGCGTGTCCGTTCCCGCCGCGCCCGTCGTGGTCGTCGGCGCCGGCACCGGCCTTGGCGTTGCGGCATTGCTGTTCGACGGCGGCCGCGCCCATGTCGTGGCGGGCGAGGGCGGCCATGTCGATCTGGCGCCGAAGGGTGCGCGCGAAATGGCGGTGCTGTCGCATCTGCAAGCGCAGTTCGGTCACGTCTCGGCCGAGCGCGTGCTGTCCGGCCCCGGCCTCGCGACGCTTCGTGCCGCGCTTGTCGCGATCGACGGCGCCCGGCCCGAGCCGCTGACACCGGAGGAAATCGCGATCCGTGCTTATGGCGCCGCCCAGGACGGCAAATGTCCGCTGTCGCAGGAGGCGGTTGCGCTTTTTTGCGGCTGGCTCGGCGCGGTCGCGGGCGATGTCGCGTTGACGCTGGGCGCGCGCGGTGGCGTCTATATCGCCGGCGGCATCGTGCCGGGCTGGGTGGCGGCCATGCCGGGTCTCTTCGACGAAAAACGGTTCCGCGCCCGTTTCGAGGCGAAAGGCCGCCTCGAAACCTGGATGAAAAAAATTCCGTCCTTCGTCGTCACGCGCCCCGACGCCGCGCTGCTCGGCCTCGCCCGCGCCGCAACCGACATGCTCTAACGCGCGTCGCTGACCACGTTGCCGTCGCGGCGTGGATCGGCAGTGCCCTCGAGGCCCTGCGGCGTCGCCGCGATCCCGTGCAGCCCGCTCATCATCGCATGCAGATCGATCTGGTGGCCGAATTCGGCGAGCACCGGGACCAATTCTTCCAGCGCCGTTCCCTGCTCGATTTCGAGCGCGCCGTTGCGGTCGAGGAAATGCGGCAGCGACACGGCCGCCTCCATTCCCATTTCCCAGTCGATCAGAGCGATCAGCGCCTGTGCCACATAGCCGATGATGCGCGGGCCGCCGGGCGAGCCGATTGCCAGGTGGAACTCGCCATCGGCATCGAACACGATGACCGGCGTCATCGACGAGCGCGGCCGCTTGCCGGCTTCGACCGCATTGGCCACGGCGCGGCCCTCATCTTCCGGCGCGAAGGAAAAATCCGTCAGCTGATTGTTGAGCACCATGCCGCCGGCCATCAGATGCGCGCCGAACGGGCCCTCGACCGATGAGGTCATCGAAACGACATTGCCCTCGGCATCGACAATGCTGAAATGCGTCGTCGATGCGCGCTCCGGTGAATGCCCGGTGCGCCCGGCCCGGTCGGCGCCCGAAAATCGTCCCGGCATGGCCTTGCCCATCGTGCGGCTGGCGTCGATCTCGTCGGCGCGGGCTTTCAGGTAATCGCGATCGAGCATGGCGCGCTGGGGCACATCGACGAAGTCGGGATCGCCGATATAAAGATCGCGGTCGGCAAAGGCGAGTTTCTCGGCCTCGGCGATGAAATGCACAGCCGTCGCGGTCATCGGCCCCATGCCGGCGAGATCGTAATGTTCGAGAATGCCGAGGATCTGCAGGAGCGTCAGCCCGCCGGAAGTCGGCGGCGGCATCGAGCAAACGCGGTAGCGGCGATAGGGCGCGCAGACCGCTTCGCGCTTCACCGCCTTATAGGCGGCGAAATCGTCGAGCGACAGCGTGCCCGGCCGCGCCGGTGCGTTTTGCACCGCATCGACGATTGCCGCGGCAACCGGACCTTCATAGAAACCGGCCGCGCCCTTTTCGGCGATCAGGCGCAGCGTCGCGGCGTAATCGGGGTTCTTCAGCATCTCGCCTTCGGCGAGCGGCCGCCGCGTGCCGTCCGCTTCGAGGTGGTAGAAATAATCCTGCGCCACCGGCATCTGCATCAGCACCGGATCGCGCGCGATCGCCTGCGCGAGTTTCGGCCGTACGGCGAAGCCTTCTTCGGCGAGCCGGATTGCCGGCGCAAAGAGCCGTGCCCAGTCGAGCGCGCCCTGTTCGCGATGCGCCTCCCACATCATCATCACGACGCCGGGCGTGCCCACCGAACGCCCGCTCACCATCGCCGGAAGAAAATCCATCGGCTTGCCGTCGGCGCCGAGGAAGAGATCGGGCGTCGCTTTCATCGGCGCCGTCTCGCGCCCGTCCCAGGCGTCGAGCGTGCCCGATCGCTTGTCGTAATGCAGCATGAAGGCTCCGCCCGCGAGACCGGAGGATTCGGGCTCGACCAGCGACAGCACGGCCTGCACGGCGATTGCCGCATCGACGGCGTTGCCGCCCGCCCGCAAAATCTCGGCGCCCGCCTCGCTTGCGTAAGGATTGGCGCTCGCCACCATGAAGACCTGCGGCCCTGGCCGTCCGACAAGCGCCACCGCGAGAACGGCAACGAGAAGCAACAAAGCGGCGCCCGCCGACAGTGCCGGTGCGATACGGGTGAATTTCATGCTTGTGTTCCCTCCTGCATTGCTCCGGCCTGAATGAAAGGGCCCACCCGCCCCTGGGGACGGGTCGAAATTTACAGCGCGTGAGCGGTGTAAATTTCGGGGCGGGGGCGCGGGGGAAAAGAAAGGGTCCGTTCCGCGAATAGGATATATGAATTGAGTAGACCACAAACCGGAAGGCCACACATATGCACTTCGGCACGATCCGCAAAGGCCCGTTGAACCTCATCACCGATGTCGAGGGGATTTCGGTCGGCAATGCCGAAGATGCGGCGGCCCGGACCGGCGTCACGGTCGTCCTGCCCGCGCCGCGCGCGGTCGCCGGCGGCGATGTGCGCGGCGGCGGCCCCGGCACGCGCGAAACGGACGCGCTCGATCCCGCCTGCCTGGTCGACGCGGTCGACGCCGTGGTGCTGTCGGGCGGTTCTTCCTGGGGGCTTGAGGCGGCGTCCAGCGCCGCCGCCTGGCTCGGCGCGCGCGGGAAGGGCTTCCGCGTCGGTTCGAGCCCGCTCGTCTCGCCGGTCGTGCCCGCCGCGATCCTCTTCGATCTCGCCAATGGCGGCGACAAGGCCTGGGGCGAGACGCCGCCTTACGGCGCGCTGGGCCGTGCGGCTTGCGAAGCTGCTGCCGGCACCTTTCGCCTCGGCAATGCCGGCGCCGGCCTCGGCGCCACCGCCGGACAATATAAAGGCGGTCTCGGTTCGGCCTCCGCCGTCGCCGCCAACGGCTTCACGGTCGGCGCCCTCGTTGCGGTCAATTCATTCGGCGCGGCGGTTGTTCCCGGCACCGCGCGCTTCTGGGCGGCACCTTATGAAATGGACGGCGAATTCGGCGGTCTCGGCTGGCCCGATGCCGCGGGGCTGGCGGGCCTCGATCCGCTGGCCGGCACCAAGGCTGCAGCCCAGCCGGGCGGCAACACCGCGATCGGCGTCGTCGCCACCAATGCCGACCTGACGCCCGCCGAATGCCGCCGCCTCGCCATCATGGCGCAGGACGGCCTCGCCCGCGCCATAAGGCCGGTCCATGCGCCGGTCGACGGCGATGCGATTTTCACGCTGGCGACGGCCCGCCTTCCGCTCGGCCCCGCGCCCCGCCACATGGCCGTCGCGGCGCTTGGCGCCATGGCCGCCGATTGCGTCGCCCGCGCCGTCGCCCGCGCCCTCTGGGAGGCCGAAACGCTGGGCGAAACCCGCGCCTTTCGCGATGTCCACGGCCTGTGACGCACCGTCTTTCCCGGCATCTTTCTCCCACCCGCCCCTGGGGGGCGGGTCGAAAAATTCGCAGAATTTTTCGGGGCGGGGGCTGGACCTCTCGCCAATCCGGGCCTCTCGGTCAAACCCCTGAAACCCTTGCCTTCGCGCGCCCGAAGCTTTAAGAGGAAGCCGCCTTCAGGGCGCTGCCGCCAGCCGGCCCGCCCCCATGAAGTGCCAGGCGCGCCCGTAGCTCAGCTGGATAGAGCATCAGACTACGAATCTGAGGGTCGGACGTTCGAATCGTTCCGGGCGCACCATTTTCTCTTGTTCTTTTGAACGCCGCCCCGCGCGCAAAGGTGCCTGTATCGCGTGCCCTTGACGACAGCCGCGACGGGATCCCGGAAATGCCCGTAAATACCCGAAAACGGCGAAGGCCGCGCGCCGCCATGCGGCATCCGGTTCACGTCACCGGATGCCGGGAAACGGCGTGTCGCGCTTCGCTTTGCCGGAAGGCGGCCGCCTATTCGTCGCTGTCGCTGCCTGTGGCGCCGGTGGCTCCCGTTGCGCCGGTGGCGCCGGTATAGCCGGTGTTGCCCGTATTGCCCGTCTCGCCTTGCGGCCCGGCCGGTCCCGGCTCGCCTTGCAGCGATTCCATCGTGACGCTTGTCTGCGCGCCGCCGCCCAGCGTCCCCGTATAGAAGAGGAAGCCGACAATCGCGCCGGCAGCGACAAGGCCGCCGACAATGAAATAGAGCGTGTTGTTGCTGGAGTCGCTCTGGTTATAGGCCATGGGGTCCCTCGCGAAATGGCGCGCCGAATGAATTTCGGCATGCATCGGTATTCGGCCGGTTGGCCGGATCCGTTTGAGCCATTCTGCGTGCGGCGCGGGCCGCCAGGCAGCCTCGGGAACTACTTAGGCCCGTTCTTGCTGCCACTCACCCCTTGACGAGATATCGGAAAATATACCCGTAAATATCCGAAAACCTACTTCACCAGATACCCGTTCATCAGCGTGTCGAGCACCGTTTCGGTGTAGCGCCGCCGCGTCTGGTCGTCGAGTTGCTCGATGCCATGCGCATATTTGAGGATGGTCGGATTGGCGAAGATGTGTTCGCAGGCGCCGAGTGCGGCGAGATAAAAGAGCGTCGGGTCGAGCGGGCGGATGGTGCCGTCCTTCGCCCCTTCCTCCATCAGCTCCTTGGCCGTCAGCGTCAGCGGCACGACGAAAAACTCGGCGATCTCGCGCGCCGCGTCGCTTGAGGCATCGCGCATCAAGGCGCCGAGCAGCCGGTAGAGATAGGGGTAGAGGAAAAACGTGCGGATGACGCCCGAGAGATGCCGCCTGAGCTTTTCGGCCGGTGGAATGTCGAGGCTCATCAGCCGGTCGAGCTCGTCGAGCGCCGTTGCCGCGTCGCGCTTGGCGAGCGCCAGCAGCAGGCCTTCCTTGCCGCCGAAATAATAGCTGACCAGCGCGACATTGACCTCGGCCCTGGCCGCGATCTCGGCCAGCGGCACGTCGATCGACTGCCGCTCGCCCATCAGTGCCCCGGCCGCGTCGAGCAAAAGCCCCCGCGCCGAAGGCCGTTCCGGCGCCGCCCGTGCCTTGTTCTTTACCTGCGGCTCCACCGGTCCTCCTTGCGCTTCTGGTTTTTTCGATTTAAATACTCGTTTAAGAAATTAAATACGCCATTAAGGCAGGCCG
>NZ_JBBECC010000175.1:10380-12005 GCF_040882025.1 Parvibaculum sp.
GCCCTCGATGCGGGCTTCGACATCCGCGCCTCGGGCGTCACGCTCGACCGCTTCTGCGGCTCGGGCATCACCACGGTCAATCTCGGCGCCGCGCAGATCATGTCCGGCATGGAAGATCTCGTCATCGCCGGCGGCACCGAAATGATGAGCTACACCTCGGCCACCGCCGACACGAAGACGCTGCCCATGATGGACGCCGGCAACCTGCATCTCCGCAAGCAGCATCCGCAGTCCCAGCAGGGCGTCTGCGCCGATGCGATCGCGACGATGGAAGGCATCGACCGCCAGGCGGTCGACGATCTCGCTCTCATGTCGCAGCAGCGCGCGGCCAAGGCGATCGAGGAAGGCCGGTTCTCGAAGTCGCTCGTCGCCGTCTACAATGACGACGGTTCGGTCGCGCTCGACCGCGAGGAATTCCCGCGCCCGCAAACGACGAAGGAAGGTCTCGCCGGTCTCAAGGCCTCTTTCGAGGTCTGGGCAGGCATGCCGGTTGATGCGGAAGGAACGACCTATGGCGATCTGATCCGCCAGAAATATCCGCAGCTGACCAAATTCAACCACATCCACCATGCCGGCAATTCCTCGGGCGTCGTCGACGGTGCGGCGGCGATCCTGCTCGCTTCGCCCGCTTACGCGAAGAAGAACGGCCTGAAGCCGCGCGCCCGCATCGTCGCCACCGCCAACATGGGCGACTGCCCGACGCTGATGCTGAACGCGCCGGTCCCCGCCGCGCAGAAGGTGCTGGCCAAGGCCGGCATGAAGATCGAGGACATCGACCTCTTCGAAATCAACGAGGCCTTCGCCGTCGTCGCCGAGAAGTTCATCCGCGATCTGAAGCTCGACCGCGACAAGGTCAACGTCAATGGCGGCGCCTGCGCGCTGGGTCATCCGATCGGCGCCACGGGCTCGATCCTCATCGGCACGATCATCGATGAGCTCGAACGTCAGGACAAGCGCTTCGGCCTCGTCACCATGTGCGCCGCCGGCGGCATGGCGCCGGCCATCATCGTCGAACGTATGCAGTAATCCCATGTCCGGCGGGCGTTCGCATCGCGGGCGCCCGCCCCCTCACTCCGGAGGTTCCGTCATGACTTACACCATCACCGATCTCGCCGCCGAATTCGGCGTCACGCCGCGCGCGCTGCGCTTCTACGAGGAGAAGCGCATGCTCGCGCCCGAGCGCCGCGGTCAGGCCCGGCTCTATTCGAAGCGCGATCGCGCCCGGTTGAAGCTGATCGTCGGCGGCCGCGACGTCGGCCTGACGCTCTATGAAATCCGTACGATCCTCGACCTTCACGACGGCGAGGGCGACGCCGCCCAATACCGCCATGCGCTGACGATCTTCCGCCGCCGCATGGAAGCGGTGAAAAAGCTGCGCGACGAAGCGGACGCACAACTGTCGAAGCTCGAAACCGCCTGCCGCGATTTCGAAAACCGCCTCTCGCCCAAGGCCGAAGGCAAACCGGTTGCGTCAAAGCAGAAAAACCGCGCGGCATAATACAACAACAAAAACACCGGAGCGTTTTCCGGAAAAGTGGTCGCCGGTTTTCCGCAAGAAAACGCGACCGAAACCGGAGCGTTTTCCGGAAAAGTGGTCGCCGGTTTTCCGCAAGAAAACGCGACCG
>NZ_JBBECC010000175.1:12105-13222 GCF_040882025.1 Parvibaculum sp.
AAAAAAAGACTTTGGAGGAGAAACTCAGATGAGCGCCTACAAGCTTCTGATCGGCGGCAAGCTGGTCGACGGCGACATGACGATGGATGTGATCAACCCGGCAACGGAGGAGGTGCTGACGAAATGTCCGCGCGCCTCCGAGGCGCAGTTGAACGCCGCCGTCGCCGCCGCGAAAGCGGCTTTTCCGACATGGAGCGCGACGCCGATTGCCGAACGCAAGCAGGCGCTCCTGAAAATCGCCGATGTGATCGAGGCGAACGGCGCCGAACTGGCGCGCCTCTTGACCCAGGAGCAGGGCAAACCGCTCGCCGATGCCACCGGTGAGGTCTACGGCACCGCCGCCTTCTTCCGTTATTTCACCATGCTCGATCTGCCGGTGAAAGTGATCGAGGACAGCGAAGGCAAGCGCGTCGAGGCGCACAGGAAGCCGCTGGGCGTCATCGGCGCCATCGTGCCGTGGAATTTCCCGCTGATCCTGATGGCCTTCAAGCTGCCGCCGGCACTTCTCGCCGGCAACACGGTGGTCTTGAAGCCGGCGCCGACAACGCCGCTGACCTCGCTGAAACTCGGCGAACTGATCAAGGACATCCTGCCCGCCGGCGTCCTCAACATCGTGACGGATGCCAATGATCTCGGCGCCGCGCTGACCGCGCATCCCGATGTCCGCAAGATTTCCTTCACCGGCTCCACCGCCACCGGCGCCAAGGTAATGGCGGGTGCGGCCGGCCTCCTCAAGCGCATCACGCTGGAGTTGGGCGGCAACGATGCCGGCATCGTCCTCGACGACGTCGATCCGAAGGAAGCGGCGCCGAAACTCTTCCAGAGCGCTTTCCAGAATTCGGGCCAGGTCTGCATCGCCATGAAGCGGCTCTATGTGCATGAATCGATCTATGATGAAATGTGTTCGGAGCTCGCGACACTCGCCGAAAATGCGGTGATGGGCGACGGCCTCGAACAGGGCACCCAGCTCGGGCCGCTGCAGAACAAGATGCAGTTCGACAAGGTCAAGGAGCTGATCGAGGACGCGAAGAAGACCGGCAAGGTGATCGCCGGCGGCGGCGCGGTCGACAAACCCGGCTATTTCATCCGTCCCACCATCGTCCGCGACATCACCGAC
>NZ_JBBECC010000176.1:0-2053 GCF_040882025.1 Parvibaculum sp.
ATGCGCCGCCGCCGGAACGACGAGAAGCAAGGCACCGAGAAGCCGGAACGCCAGCGGCAAGGTGCGGCCGAAGGACAGAATATGCATGGAAAGCCCCGTCCCCGAACCGCCGGCCCTTGCGTGCAAGCCCCGAATATCTAGGCGCAAACCGGCAGTGAGGTAAAGGGCGCGGCCCCGGAAACGGCCGCCATCCGCTCGCGCCTCACGCTAGGAGATTGCAGCGCCGTCATCGCTGACGTAGGTTGCGCGACGCAGGGTCGCGGGTTGCCCGCGCTCTTGCCTGCATCCTTTTCGATGTGGCCCCGTAGCTCAGCTGGATAGAGCATCAGATTCCTAATCTGAGGGTCGTGCGTTCGAATCGCGCCGGGGTCACCACTTTCTTGCCCATGCGGCGCCGGCGACGGGGCGCCTTCCGAAAGACAAAGCCGGAGATGCAAGCCGCCTCTTTCCCCGCAGACGCCCAACGTGTTCTCGTCATCAAACACGGCGCCTTTGGCGACGTGATTCAGGCGGAAGGCGCATTGCGCGACATCCGCGCGAACCACCCCGACGCCCATATCGCGGTGCTGACCATGCCGGCCTATCGCGGCCTCATCGCCCGCTCGCCCGTCATCGACGAAGTGATCGTCGATCCGCGCGCGCCGCGCTGGCGGCTCGATACGATGTGGACATTGCGCAAGACGTTGCGTGCCCGGAACTTCGATATGATCTACGATCTGCAGAATTCGTCGCGCACGGCTTTCTATTATCGCTGGATGCTGAAGGACCGCCGCTGGTCCGGCACGGCGAAGGGATGCAGCCATCCGCACCGCGCGAAGGACCCGAAAAAAATCCGCACGCTGGACCGCCTCGCCGGGCAGCTCGCCGATGCCGGCCTCAGGATCGAGCGCACGCCGACACCCGACGTCTCATGGCTTGCCGACGATGTGACGGCGCTGCTCAAGGAAGCGCATGTTGGCGCGCCTTATATCGTGCTCGTTCCCGGCTCCTCCGCACGGCATCCGCAAAAACGCTGGCCTCATTATTCCGAACTTGCCCGGCGCCTCATCGCGGAAGGACACGAAGTCGTCGTCGCGCCGGGCCCCGACGAACTTGAACTCGCAAAGACCATTCCGGGGAAAATTCTTCTCGGCCCGCGCGGCTTCCTCAACTGGTTCGAGCTTGCCGGCCTCATGAAACGCGCCCGCTTCGTCGTCGGCAACGATACCGGACCGAGCCATCTTGCCGCGCATCTCGGTGCCGAGGGCCTTGCCCTTTTCGGTTCGCATTACCCCGCCGAACGCACCGGCATCATCCGCGACAATTTCAGCGTGATCGAGGTCGAGGATCTGAAGGTGCTGACCGTGGAGCAGGTATACGGCGAAATCGTCCGCCGTCTCGCGCGTCACTCGAATTCGGTATAGGATTTTTCCTCGACGATAGACGAGCCGGTCAGAAGGTTGATCTCCTTCTTCAGCGCCGCGCGCCTGTCGTTCTGCTTGTAGACCGAACGGGCAAGCTCGACGAAAGCCGGCCCGAAATCCTTGTCGGCCTCGCATTGACGAATATCGTCCTCGATGACCCAGAGCGCCTCGTTGACGGCCTTCAGATCGGCTTCGAGCCGACGGAGATCGGCGCCGTCGGCAAGATTTTCGGCGCGTGCCTTTTCCAGGACGTCGAGTTCGTGACGCACATTGGCAAGCTTCGCCGCGTCGCTCATGCGCTCCGATTTGATGCGCAGGATGGTGATCTTGTCGATGAGTTCGCCGGGACCGACTTCGATGAGGACGGGTCTGGCATCTTGAGGCTGTGGCATGAAACGCTCCGGCGGACGAACAAGGGTTCCGCTCCGTATAGCCCAAAGCGCGGCCGCGTGTCATCCGCTCACCGCATACGAGCCGGTTGCCAATGGGCGCGCGCCCGCCCACAATGCGCCAGCTTCCCGCGACCCGGCGGACCCCGATGTCTCTTTTCTCGCGATTGCTCGATTATCTGCGCGGCGGCCTGGACGGGCCGGAGATGCGCCTTGCCGCGCGCATGGATGCGCCGCTGCTGATGCTCGAGATCGACGGCT
>NZ_JBBECC010000177.1:0-12846 GCF_040882025.1 Parvibaculum sp.
CGAGCGTGCCGATCGAAATCTGCAACCCCGTCAGCGCCGCGAAACGGTCGGCCGGAAACCACCGGCGATAGATCATCAGCGGGCCCATCAGCATCACCGAGCAGCCGATGCCCATCAGAATACGCGCGACGGTGAGGCCCATGCGGCCCTCGGCCATCGCAAAGACCAGACAACCGAGAACGGCAACGCCGACCGAACCGATCATGGTGAGGCGCGCGCCATAGCGGTCGAGCAGGATGCCGACCGGAATCTGCATCAGCGCGAAGGAGAGAAAGAAGGCGCCGGAAAGAATGCCGAGCTCTTCCGGCTGCAGCCCGAGATCCGCCGTCAGATTGGGCGCGATGACGCCCGTCGAGGAGCGCAGGAACTGGCTCACCGTGTAGACGAGGCAAAGAATGGCAACCAGCGCCACGACATAGAGACGGGAGGCGCGCGGGGCGGACATGCGAGAGGTTCCTCCGGGTCCTTGCGGGGCATAATGGGCAGAATCCGGAGGCAGACAATGCGGAGAACCGCCGGAATCCGGGCTTTTTCCAGCACGTCGCCGCCAAAAGCGCGGGCAAACTAGCGCTGCTTCAGGATTCGGTCAATCCGAAAGGCAAATAAATGGAAAAATTTAGGAATAAATTAGGAATAATATTACTTTATGGGTGGGATTTTTGAAATTATCAGAGAGAAGGCCGATTTTCGCGCCGTTTCAGCAAAATTCGCCAATTCCGGACCTCATCGCCGCACCATGATGGCGGCCGGTACTACCGGGATGTAGATTTCCGCTCATGGTCACAGCAACCGTTCTCAAGGAAGGCGCCGTTTCGGCCGTCGATTACCGCTGCCCTGCAGGGCCGGCGGCGGCGCCCTATGCCGAATGGCACGAGATCTTTTCGATTTCCTATGTCCGCACCGGAAGCTTCGGCTATCGCACGCAAGGACAAGCCGCCGAACTGGTGGCGGGCTCGGTGCTGATCGGCCATGCGACCGACGAATATGTCTGCACGCACGACCATCACGCGGGCGGCGACAAGTGCTTGTGCTTCAAGCTTTCCCCGGAGCTGGCCGACATCGTGGCAGGCCGGCCCGAATTGCGGCAGGTGAGCCATCTGCCGCCGCTGCCGGAAATGATGGTGCTGGGCGAACTGGCACAGGCGGCCGCCGAAGGGCGCAGCGATGTCGGCCTCGACGAGGCCGGGCTGATGTTCGCCGGCCGCTTCGCGGAAATCGCGACAGGCAGGAAGCCCGGACCGACGACGGCCAGCGCACGCGACCGCAAGCGCGCCGTCCATGCCGCGACCTGGATGGACGAATATGCGCACCGCCCGATCGACCTCGAACGGACGGCGCGCGAGGCGGGGCTCAGCCTCTTTCATTTTCTGCGCGTGTTCACGAAGACGCTGGGCGTGACGCCGCATCAATATCTCCTGCGCGCGCGGCTGCGCCATGCGGCGCGCCTGCTCGCCGGCGACGACCGTTCGGTCACCGACATCGCCTATGATGTCGGCTTCGGCGATCTGTCTAACTTCGTGCGCACCTTCCGCCGCGCGGCGAGCGTCTCGCCGCGCGAGTTCAGGAGGGCCGCGAAGGGCAAGCGCAACTTCCTCCAAGAACGCCTGCGCCCGCCTCTGCCACGCTGACCTTCGAGAGGCGCATGGACCCCCGCGCGCCGCAACGGAGGTGAGACATGCTCGATCACATCGAACTGAAGGTGAAGAATCCTGGCAAGGCGGCGGGTTTTTACGAAGCCGTGTTGAAACCGCTCGGCGCGAAGCTCTGCTACGAGGACGCGAATCTGAAAGGCTACGGCAGGACGAAAGTGCCCGGCCTCTATCTCGCGAAAGGAGCCGCGACCAAGGGTATTCACTTCGCCTTTGCCGCGCCGAGCCGCGCGGCGGTGGACGCATTCCACGCGGCAGGCCTGAAAGCCGGCGGCAAGGACAATGGCGCACCGGGCATCCGCGCCGACTATGCGCCGACCTACTACGCCGCCTTCCTGATCGACCCGGACGGCAACAATGTCGAAGCCGTCTGCCTGAAATAAGAGGAAGCGCCATGACATCGATCCGCAAGGATATTTCGATCGACGCCCCGGCCGGCGCGGTCTGGAACGCGGTGCGCGACGTGGGCCAGATCCATACCCGCTTCGTGCCCGGTTTCGTCACCGACACGAAACTGGAGGACGGCGCGCGGGTCGTCACCTTCGCAAACGGGTTCGTTGCGCGCGAACTGATCGTCGATCTCGACGATGACGCCCGCCGCCTTGCCTATGCCGTGACAGGAAGCGCGCTGATGAGCCACCATAACGCCTCTTTCGAGGTGATCCCGGAGAGCGCCGAACGCTGCCGCCTCGTCTGGATCGCGGATTTCCTGCCGCATGAGGCGGCGGAACCGGTGGGCGCGATGATGGCGGAGGGCGCAGCCATCATGAAAGCGACGCTGGGACGAAAAGCGGGCTGAACGGGAAACAGGGCCGGGAACGGGCGGCGCGGCAGCATTAACGCCCTGTCTCCCGGCCCGTTTCCGCACCTGCGAAGGAAACCTTGTGGGCCCGGCCCCAAGAGGCTATAACCCGGCCAAATTTCCGGCCGCCCCGCGCCAAGCTCGTTTTGCGCGGCTGAGCGGCCTTTTTGCTCCGGCGGTCATATGTCTATTCGGAATATCGCGATCATCGCCCATGTCGACCATGGGAAGACGACGCTGGTCGATCAGTTGCTTCGCCAGTCCGGCACCTTCCGCGACAACCAGCAGGTTGCCGAGCGGGTGATGGATTCGAACGATCTCGAAAAAGAGCGCGGCATCACCATTCTCGCCAAATGCACCAGCGTCGACTGGGTTGAGGACGGCGTGCATACGCGCATCAACATCATCGACACGCCGGGCCATGCCGATTTCGGCGGCGAGGTGGAGCGCATCCTGTCGATGGTGGACGGCGTGGTGCTGCTGGTGGACGCGGCCGAGGGCCCGCTGCCGCAGACGAAATTCGTGACGTCCAAGGCGCTGGCGCTGGGCCTGCGCCCCATCGTGCTGATCAACAAGGTCGACCGGCCGGACGCGCGCGCCGACGAAGTGCATATCGAAGCCTTCGATCTTTTCGCAGCGCTTGGCGCGACCGACGAGCAGCTCGACTTCCCGACCATCTTCGCCTCGGCGAAGCAGGGCTGGGCGACCGAAGACCTCAACGCGCCCGACGCGAAGGATCACGGCATGGCGCCGCTCTTCGCCAAGATCCTCACGCATTTCCACGCACCCGAAGCGCTGACCGACGGCTCGCAGCAAGAGCCTTTCGCGATGCTGGTGACGACCATCGAAAGCGACCCTTATCTGGGGCGCATCCTGACCGGCCGCATCGAAAAGGGCATCGTGAAGCCGAACCTGCCGGTGCAGGTGCTTCGGAAGCCCAAGGGCGGCGAGGCGGCAACGGTCGAAAAAGGCCGCATCACCCGCGTGATGGCGTTTCGCGGCATCACGCGCATCCCGGTCGACGAGGCGAAGGCCGGCGACATCGTCGCGATCGCGGGGCTGGAGGAAGGCACCGTCGCCGACACGATCTGCGATCCGGTCGTGACCGACGCGATCGACGCGCTGCCGATCGACCCGCCGACGCTGTCGATCACCGTTTCGATCAACGACAGTCCGCTGGCGGGCCGCGAAGGCAACAAGGTGCAGTCGCGCGTCATCCGCGAGCGGCTGATGAAGGAAGCCGAATCGAACGTCGCGATCAAGGTTTCGGACAGTGAGAACCGCGATGCCTTCGAAGTGGCCGGCCGCGGCGAATTGCAGCTCGGCGTGCTGATCGAGAACATGCGCCGCGAGGGCTTCGAGGTTTCGATCTCCAGACCGCGCGTGCTCTACCGCGAGGACGACAAGGGCCACCGCCTCGAACCGATCGAGGAAGCGACCATCGACGTCGACGACGAATATACCGGCGTCGTGATCGAGAAGATTTCGAACCGCAAGGGCGAAATGATCGACATGCGCCCGACGGGTGCCGGCAAGACGCGCATCATCTTCCATTGCCCCTCGCGCGGGCTGATCGGCTATCACGGCGAATTCCTGACCGACACGCGCGGCACTGGCGTGATGAACCGCATCTTCCACGCCTATGAGCCCTATCGCGGCGAAATCGAGGGCCGGCGCAACGGTGTGCTGATTTCCAACGGCGCAGGCGACACCGTGCCTTACGCGCTCTGGTATATCGAGGAACGCGGCACGCTCTTCATCCAGCCGGGCGTGAAGGTCTATGAGGGCATGATTATCGGCGAGAACGCCCGCCCCGACGACCTGATCGTCAATCCACTGAAAGCCAAGCAGCTGACCAACATCCGCACCACCTCGAAGGACGAGGCCGTGCGCCTGACGCCGCCGCGGCCGCTGACGCTCGAACAGGCGATCGCCTATATCGAGCAGGACGAACTGGTGGAAGTGACGCCGAAGTCGATCCGCTTGCGCAAGCGCTGGCTCGATCCCAACGAGCGCAAGAAATTCGCCCGGGCGGGGTGAACGCGGTTCGCCATTTGCCTCGTTCCCTCCCCAATGCCACTCTTTCCCGAAAGAAATGACGGGAGACGATCATGGCGGGAAATGCGGAATGGCTGGCGCAGATTATGGAAGAGGCGCTCGAACCCGAGCTGCCGATCATCGACCCGCATCATCATCTCTGGGACCATCCGGGCTCGCGCTACGAGCTCGATGAACTCATGGCCGACACGGGCCAGGGCCACAATATCCGCGCCACCGTTTTCGTCGAATGCAAGTCGATGTACCGCGCGGGGGGGCCTGAAAATCTCAAACCCGTCGGCGAGACCGAATATGTGAACGGCATCGCCGCCAAATCGGCAAGCGGCGAATTCGGCGCGATGCGCGCCTGCGCCGGAATCGTCGGCTTTGCCGATTTGCGGCTGGGGGCGGCGGTCGACGCGGTGCTGGAAGCGCATCTCGCCCGCGCGCCCGACCGCTTTCGCGGCATCCGCCACGCCTCCGCTTTCGACGACAGCCCCGATGTGCGCGCCTCGCACACGCTACCGCCCAGGGGACTGCTCGGCCTCGGCACATTCCGCGAGGGCTTCGCGCGGCTGGCGAAATACGGTCTCAGTTTCGACGCCTGGCATTATCACCATCAGATCCCGGAACTGACATCGCTCGCCCGCGCCCATCCCGAAACAACGATCATCTTCGATCATTTCGGCGGGCCCATCGGCATCGGGCCTTACGAGGGCAAGCGCGACGAAATCTTCGCGCAATGGAAAAAGGACGTGGCCGAACTTGCCACCTGTCCGAATGTCGTCGCCAAGATCGGCGGCATCAACATGGCGGTCAACGGCTTCGGTTGGCACAAGCGCGCAAAGCCGCCGACCTCGGACGAACTCGTGGCGGCGACGCGCGACTGGTATCTCCATTCGATCGACGTCTTCGGTCCCGCGCGAGCCATGTTCGAGAGCAATTTCCCGGTCGACAAGCTCTCCTGCTCTTATGGTGTGCTGTGGAATGCCTTCAAGAAGATCGCGGGCGGCATGAGCGCCGGCGAAAAGGCATGGCTCTTTCACGACACCGCCAAACGGGTTTACAGGCTGGACTAGGCCGCCCGCCCGCCCCATGATGCGCGCGGTCCGCCACCGGGAACTTGCATGCTTTCTCCACAGCAAATCGACGAACTCACAAGCTTTGCCCTTGAGTTGGGCGATGTGGCCGCTGCCGTGACGCTGCCGCATTTCCGATCCGGCCTCAGCGTCGACAACAAGCGTGGGCAATACGCCTTCGACCCCGTCACGGCGGCCGACCGCGACGCCGAAACCGCGATCCGCCGGCTCATCGGCGAACGTTATCCCGATCACGGCATTCTGGGCGAAGAACACGGCAATCATGACGGCGCGAGCGATCTGACCTGGGTGATCGATCCGATCGACGGCACGCGCAGCTTCATTTCGGGCGTGCCGCTGTGGGGTACGCTGATCGCGCTCAATGACGGCACGCGGCCGGTGATCGGACTGATGGAACAACCCTATATCGGCGAGAAGTTTCTCGGCCGTCCGGGCGGCAGCGAACTGATCGGCCCGCATGGCACCGTGCCGCTGAAGACGAGCGGCTGCACGAAGCTCGAGGACGCACTGCTCGGCAATACCGACCCCGGCATGTTCCATCTCGACGGCGAAAAGGCGGCCTTCCGCGAATTGAGTTCGAAAGTGAAGCTCAGGCGCTTCGGCGGCGACTGCTATTTCTATTGTCTGCTGGCCGCCGGCACGCTCGATCTCGTGGTCGAAAGCGCGCTCCAGCCCTACGACATCCAGGCGCTGATTCCGATTATCGAGAATGCGGGCGGCATCGTGACCGACTGGAAGGGTGGCGACGCACAACAGGGCGGACAGGTGGTGGCAGCGGCAACGCGCGAGCTGCATGAGGCCGCCCTCGCCATCCTGTCGCAGGCCGCGAGCAACTAGTTTTTTTCAAGCTCGCCGATGAAGCGGTCGAAGGCGTCCCAGAAGGCCGCGCGGCAGGGGTCGCGTTCGATCAGGATTTCGTGGCGCGCTTCGGCGATCTCGACAAGTTCACCGGCCGGCAGATGGGAGGCGGCATGGCGCAACGCCGCGCCGTCGATCAGGCTGTCGCGCTCCGCCGCGCAGATGAGAACCGGCGTCCGGACCTTCGCAAGCCAGCCGGGTGCCGACATGGCGTCGATGGCGCGAAAGGCAGCATGGAGCCAGCCGACGGTCGCGGAACCGAGGCCGAGCGCCGGCTTGGCACGGATCAGCGCCTGCAGCGTCGCATAGCGGCGTTCGTCATGGGTGAGGATGTTGTGCTCGAAGGGATTTTCGTCAGCGGCCTTGCGCGTACCGCCCGGCAGGTAGCGTTTGCCGAAGCCGATACTGCCGAGACCCGTCGCAATACCGCGCACGGTGCGCGCCATGGCCTTGCCCGAGAATTTCAGCCCCAGCATCGGCGCCGAGAGCACGACGCCCGCGAACCAGTCGGGATGGTCATGCGCGGCCTTCAGCAGGACGGTGCCGCCCATCGAATGCGCCAGCGCAAACCATGGCTTCGGGAAACCGGGTGCGATTTCGGCCATGACATGGGCAAGATCGCGGTCGAAGGTCGAGAAATCGTCGATGTGGCCCTTGCGCGGGTCGGCCAGCATGCGCGTCGAGAGGCCCTGACCCCGCCAGTCGAGCGAAACGACCGAGAAACCGCGCATGCGCAATTCGCCCACGACCTCGAAATATTTCTCGACGAATTCGGTACGGCCCCCGAAAAAGAAAACCGTGCCCCGGCTGCCGCCCTCCCAGGTGAAAACACGCAGCCGCGCGCCATCGGGCATGGCGAGCCAGCGCGCGACGCCACCTTCGGGCATCGGATTTTCCGGAAGGAGAACAACAGGCGCGTTCAATCGTTCACCGCGCCTGCCCGCCGGGCCATGATCGGACGGAGCCGCGTGATGACCGAGAGATCGCCGACAATCCGGATCCTCCCCTGCCGGAAGGCGACATTCTGATCGGTGTGACGCTGGAAGATATTGAGATTGAGCACCGGGTCGATATGGATCGTGCAATCGGCCGGCACGTCGCGGCGATGTACCTCGTTGGGCGTCTTCGATCCGTCGATCACCAGCACATCGGCGCCCGGATGGACGAATTTGAGCGTCGCGCCGAGCGACACATCGCCCGTCAGCGCGGCCCGCAAAAGGGCCTCGATTTCGTCGACCGCCTGGGCGGCGGCTTCCGCCATACGCCCGGCCGGCATTCTTTTCGTTTCGGCCATCGCCCTTCCATCCGCTTTCCTCGGCATATCCTATCACCGGCCGCCGCTCCCTGCCCAACGGAGCTTTGGCGGCTTTGGCCGAGCCGCCGATATACATTAGGGTTTGCGGGCTTCGCAAACGGGAGGGCTGCCGGACACCATGAGCTGGGAAAAGGAAAGCGACGAAATCAGGCGCCGCCGGGCGCTCGCCAAACGTCAGGGCGGCGCGGAGGCCGTGGCGCGCCAGCATGAAAAGGGCCGCCTGACCCTGCGCGAGCGGATCGAGGGCCTTGCCGACCGGGAGAGCTTTCGCGAACTCGGTGAGGGCGCCGGCGTGCCGCATTTCGATGCCGAGGGAAACCTCGTCGATTTCGAGCCGGCGAATTATGTGCTCGGCTTTGCGACTGTCGGCGGGAGGCGCGTCGTTCTCGGCGGCGAGGATTTCACGCTGAAGGGCGGCTCGCCCAACCCGGCGGGCCTCAGGAAAAGCGTCTATGCCGAGGAACTGGCGCTGACCTACAAGGTGCCGCTGATCCGCCTGCATGAGGGCGGCGGCGGCAGCGTGGCGGGCTCGGCCGGCAAGGGCAACACACGACCGCTCGGCGAACCGGTTTTCGCCAATCCGCGCTTCCGCTCGATCGGCCAAGTGCTGGGCGAAGTACCGGTGGCGAGCGCCGCGCTCGGGCCCGTGGCCGGCATGCCGGCCGCACGCCTCGTCGCCTCGCATTTCGCGGTGATGGTCGAGAATGCGCAGGTACTGATCGCCGGACCGAAAGTCGTCGCCCGGGCGCTCAACGAAAACCTGACCAAGGAAGAGCTCGGCGGTCCGGACGTGCATGCGCGCTCGGGCGTCATCGACAATGTGACAAAAACGGAGGAGGAAGCACTCGCCGACATCGCCCGCTTCCTTTCCTACCTCCCCGACAATGTCTGGCAATTGCCGCCCCGCATCGCATGCAGCGATCCGCGCGACCGGGCCGACGAAAGCCTTCTCTCCGTCGTGCCGAAGGACCGCCGCAAGCCCTTCAACATGCGCAAGATCGTGAAGGCGGTGATGGACGAGGCGAGTTTTTTCGAAATGACGAAACGCTTCGGCCCTTCGCTGATCACCGGGCTCGCGCGGTTGAACGGCGTGAGTGTCGGCGTCATCGCCAATGACTGCAATTTCTATGCGGGTGCAATGACGGCAGCGGCCGCGCAGAAGCTTCGCCGCTTCGCCGACATGTGCAATACCTTCCATCTGCCGATCGTCTCGTTCGTCGACGAGCCGGGCTTCATGATCGGGTCTGCCTCGGAAAAGGCGGCGACGATCCGCCACGGCACAGCGGCGATCGCCGCCGTGATGCAGAGCCGCGTGCCCTGGGCGAGTATCATCGTGCACAAGGTTTTCGGCGTGGCGGGCGCCGCGCATTTCGGCCCGGACGGTTTCGTGCTGTCATGGCCGAGCGCGGCGACGGGTGCGCTTCCCGTCGAAGGCGGCGTCGCGGTCGCCTTTGCGCGCCAGATCGCCGAAGCGGCCGATCCGGAGGCGCTGCGCGCCGAGCTCGAAGCGAAGCTTGCCGCCGGCCAGTCGCCCTTCCCGCGCGCCGAAGGCTTTTCGGTGCATGAGCTGATCGATCCGCGCGAAACAAGAGCGCGGCTCTGCGACTGGCTCGACTGGGTGGAGCCGCGCCGCGCTCTCGCGCTCGGCCCCTACATGACGACGATGCGGCCCTGAAAACAAAAAGGCCCCGATGACGGGGCCTTTTCGCCATTTGTGCCGTCTCGCGATCAGTATTGCGAGAAGAGGATCGCGCCGGTGACGGCGCTGATGCCGATCCAGAGCGCCACATTGTTCCGGTCCCGCGCACGTACATGGTAGTAGGCGCCGTAGCGCGGATGGGAGTCGTAATAAACCGGCGCGCCGAACGAGTGGTAATGATAGGTATGCACCACATGCGGCTGCCAGTGGGACCATGGCCTGTGATGGTAGCGGTGGACCACTTGGGGCGGCCGGTGATGATAGGCATAACCATCATGACGATCGTAGCCGCGATAGCCGTGATGATCGCCGCGCCCGTAATAGTTGCGATGATGCTTGTTGCCGCCCACAAGATGCAGCGTCGCATCGCCCTGCAGCGCGACGGAGGCCGGCAACGTTACCGCCGCCTGAGCCATGGCCGGTGCGCCGAAACCGAGTGCGACGGCGAGACCGGCAAGAGCGAGAGTTTTTCTCATCTCCCTGTCCTTCCATAATCCGTTCGTACCCCGTACGCAGACGAGAATGACGACGCATGGCTGAACCTGTCATGGCTGCCACGTTCATCCGGCGTTCATGTTGAAGCGAGGATTTCTGCGAAAAAAAGCGTCGCCCGTCCGTTCAGCCGCCGAGAAAAAGACGGCCGACATCCGGATTTTCCAGGAGGTTCTTGCCTGCGCCCGCGAGCGCCACACGGCCCGAAACCAGCACATAACCGATATCGGCAAAGTCGAGCCCGCGCCGCGCATTCTGCTCGACCATGATAATGGTCTTGCCCTGCTCGCGCTGCAACTCGCCGAGAATCTCGAACACCATGTCGATCATGCGCGGTTCAAGGCCGATGGAAGGCTCGTCCACCAACAGCACCTGCGGGTCCATGATGAGGGCGCGGCTGATTTCGAGGAGCCGCCGCTCGCCACCCGACAGCACGCCCGCCCGTTCGTTGCGCCGTTTGGCGAGACGGTCGTAATGTGCGAAGACGCGCTCCGCCGCCGCCTGCGCTTTCGTCCGGTCGGCCAGCAGATAGCCGCCCATCAGCAGGTTTTCCTCGACCGTCATGTCGGGAAAAACCGAATTGTCCTGCAGAATATAGGCGATGCCGGCGTCTTTCAGCTTTTCGCTCGGCGACAGTCGCGTGACGTCGCGCGCGCCGGCGACAACGCGGCCGGCGGTGATTTTCGTGAAGCCGAAAATCGAATGCAGCACGGTCGACTTGCCGGCCCCATTGGGACCGACAAGGCAAAGGCTCTGGCCCGCGCCGACGGCAAGGTCGATGCCGTGCAGGATTTCCATCGCACCGTAGCCCGCGTGAAGCCCGTCAAGCGTCAGCAGCGGCGCGCCCGCGACAAGCGACAGGATTTCCTCGCGCGGCACGGCACGCGCCATCGCCTCCGCTTCGCGCGCGACATCGTCGACCGAGAGGACGGTATCGACGTTCCCCTTCCCATAGCCGCCTGCAAGACCCTTGTTCTTTTCCTCCGCCATCACGCCACTCCGAGATAAGCGTCGAGCACGCGGCGATCGTCGCGGATTTCCTCAGGCCTGCCTTCAGCCAGAACCTGCCCATGCGCCAGGCAGGTGATGCGGTGCGCGAGGTTCATGATAACACGCATATTGTGTTCGATGACGAGCAGCGTGATGCCAAGTTCGGCATTGGCACGGCGCAGCCTGTCGATCAGGCCGTTGATCAATGTCGGGTTGATGCCGGCCGTCGGTTCGTCGAGCAGCAGCAGTTTCGGCTCGTTCATCAGCGCCATCGCAAATTCGAGCAGCTTCTGCTGCCCGAAGCTCAGACGGCCGCCGCGCTCGTCTCGCTTCTCATGAAGCCCGACGAAAGCCAGAAGATCGTTTGCGCGAACCCGCGTCGCCGCCGGCACGGGCTTGAGCAGCGACACCAGGCCGCCATGCGCCTCGCGGGCGCTGATCGCCATGTTCTCCGCGCAGGTCATCTCGCCATAGATGCGGGTCTGCTGCCAGGTACGCAACAGCCCAAGCCGCGCAATGGGCGCCGCGCGAAGATGCGAAATCGGACGGCCTTCGAAATAAACCTCACCGCCATCGACCGGAAGGGTTCCGGTGATGCAGCCGAAAAGCGTCGTCTTGCCCGACCCGTTGGGACCGATCAGCCCGGCGATTTCGCCCTGCCGCACGGTCAGCGAAATACGGTCGTTGGCGACGACGCCGCCGAAGCGTTTGGTGACTTCACGCACTTCGAGCATCGCGGTCATGGGGCGGTCCCCTCGCGCGCCGCGCGGCGCTCGGCAAGCCAGCCCATGATCCCTTGCGGGAAAAAGACGACGATGACGACGATGAGAAGACCGAGCGCGACGCGTTGCCAGCCGAGAAGATAGGTCCAGAAAAGCTCCTGGGTGACATGAAAGACAAACGCACCGAGAACGGGCCCCCAAAGCGTGCCCTTGCCGCCGAGCATTGCCATCAGCACCATCCAGACGCCGAAAGTGGCGCCTGCAAAGGCGACATCGCGCGGATCAATGAAGCCGATCATGTTGGCCGCCAGGCCCCCGCAAATCGCCAGAAAGAACGCGACGACGCACCAGGCGAAAACCTTGATCCGGGTCGTTCGAAGACCCATCGCATCGGCCTTGTCCTGATCGTCGCGAATGGCATTGAGCGCGAGGCCAAAGCGCGTGCTGTAAAGCCAGCGCAGCGTCAGGAAACAGACAATGGCAACGGCAAAGAGCGAGAAGCAGAAAAAGAACTCGCGTTCGCCGAGCGCGCCTGGATATAGCGGCAGCGCCATGCCCGAACCGGCGCCGACATAGTCCCAGCCGGCCGCGATTTCAGCTGCCGTGATGCCAAGACCGAGCGTGCCGATGGCGAAGTAGTGACCGCGGATGCCGAGCAGTGCCGCACCGAACAGAAGTGCCGCCGCGACCGCGAGCGCCGCACCGAGCGCAAGACCGAACCCCAGCGCTTCGAAATAGGGAAGCCCCGCGTCGCGCTGCACGACGGCTGCCGCATAACAGCCGATGCCGAAGAAGACGATGTTGCCGAACGAATTGTAGCCCATCCGCCCGCCCAGCATGTCCCATGTCAGCGCGAAGACGACCATCAGCCAGAGAAACGAAAGCTGGGTAATGAGACCCGGAGCCATGAACGGTAACCCGAGCCCGACAATGGCGAGCGCGCCCATGATGTGCCAGTCGGAGAGGCGGTTCATTTGAGATGCTCCCGCCGGCGCACGGCCTTGAGGTGACGCCAGACAAGGATCGCAACCATCAACGCAAAGACGAAGGCGATCTGGAACTCGGTGCCGAGCACGAAGCCGGCGGCGTTTTCAAGCGCGCCGAGCCCGAGCCCGGCCGCGACGACGGCACCGACATTGCCGACGCCGGCGACGACGACGACCATGAATGAGCGTACCGTAT
>NZ_JBBECC010000178.1:0-12766 GCF_040882025.1 Parvibaculum sp.
CGCCGCCGCCCAGCCCGGCAGCGGCCGGATATGTCACCGACAGGGCGAAGTAGAGCGCCGTCGCCGCATCCGCGGCATTGCCGCCCTGTTCGAGAATCTGACGCGCGACCAGCACGGCCGCAGGCTCGTCTGCAACCGCCGCGCCGAAGGTGGTATCGCCGCGGTCATTGTCCTTTTCGGTCAGACGCGCCTGACGCTCGGTACGGGTTTCGACGCCGTGGCCGACGGCTCTCACGCCTGCAGGCTCGCGCGGACCTTCCTGCCCGCACGCCACCAGCAAAGCCGCCATCGCAAGGCCGGCCAGTTGTCCGATCCGGCGCCGGATTCCGATCGAAAGTTCACAGTTCCGCCCCATTCACCCTGTTTCCTCTTGTTTCCGATTGCCGACGGAATCCGCCGTTTTTGCCGTTTATATTGTGATCGTTCGTGATCGGCGGGGCCGGATTGACGGCTTGCGCACCCGCCCCTACCGTTTAGTCTCGTCGGGGCGGTATCGTCAACGCGCCGGGAAAACCGCCAACAACAGACGGTTCGCAGGGCCGCAGGAAACGTCAGTGACGCGTATGAAAGATTGCCCGATGAAATTCAGCCGGATGTTCGGCAGGCAAATGCATGGCCGTGTGGCCGGCGCGTTGGCACTGTGCGCCGCGCTGACCTTTGCCGGCATGGGCGCTGCGACCGCGCAGGGTGTTTCGATCGTCAGCGACGCCGAAACCGAAGCCATGCTTCAGGAATACGCCAATCCGATCCTGAAAGTCGCCGGGCTCGATCCATCGGTTGTGAAAATCCATCTGGTCAATGACCGCCGGCTGAACGCCTTCGTCGCCGAGGGCCAGCAGATGTTCTACAATACCGGCCTCATCACCATCGTCGAGACACCGGACGAGCTGATCGGCGTGATGGCTCACGAAATCGGCCACATGGCGGGCGGGCATCTGGTGCAGCGGCGCGAGCATATCGACCAGTTGCAGGCGCCGATGATCGCCTCGATGATCCTGGGTATCGGCGCCATCGCGGCCGGACAGGGCGATGCCGGCATGGCACTGATCCTCGGCGGGCAACATCTCGCGACACGCGGTTTCTTCGCCTATACGCGCGAACAGGAAGCGAGCGCCGACCAGGCGGGCGCCGGCTATCTGCAGCGGGCCGGCATATCCGCCAAGGGCATGCTGGACCTCTTCTCCAGCATGCGCGACCAGGAAATGCTGTCGGAAGAACGGCAGGATCCTTTTGCGCGCTCGCATCCGATGTCGGCGGCGCGGTTCAATGCCCTCGAGGAGCGGGTGAAGGCCTCGCCCTATTTCGACCGCGCGATGCCGCCCGAGGAAGTTCATCGCTTCAAGATGGTGCAGGCGAAGCTCTATGGTTTTCTCGACGAGCCGAACGTGACGTTCAATCGCTACCCCCCGTCCGACAAAAGCGACTATGCGCGTTATGCACGCTCGGTCGCCTATCACCGTACGGGGGCGTTGACCGAAGCGTTGACCGAGATCGATCCGCTGCTCGCGAGCGACCCGAAAAATCCCTATATCCACGAAGTGAAGGGGCAAATCCTGTTCGAGAGCGGCAAGATCGAGGAGGCGGTGACCTCCTACCGCCAGTCGGTGGACCTCAAGCCGGAGGATGCGCAACTGCACCTCGGGCTCGGGCGGGCATTGCTCGGGCGCGACGGCGAGGAAAACGCGCGCGCCGCCATCCCGCACCTCCTGACCGGCACGCGCGGCGCGGCGCAGCCTTTCGGCTTCTACCAGCTCTCCATCGCCTATGGCCGCCTTAACGACATCGGCATGGCGGAACTCGCGACGGCGCAATATTACAATGCGCTCGGCCACGTGAAGGAGGCAAAGATGCACGCGACGCGGGCGCAGAAGAACCTGCGCCAGGGTTCGCCCGAATGGCTGCAGGCACAAGACCTTGCCATGCAGACCCCGCCCGAGGGGCGCGGCTGACAGACGGCGTAAATTTCTCACATCACAATTTTTCACGAAAGAAACCGATGCCGCGTTTCCGTTCCCTGCCCCGCCTTGCGCTTGCCGCCTTGCTGTTTCCGCTTTTCATTGCCTTTCACGCACCGGCGGCGGCGGCCGACGATACGGCGCGCTTCGACCCGGCCGACCGCGAGGCCATCGAGGAAATCGTTCGCGACTATCTGTTGAAGCATCCGGAGCTGGTGCTGGAAGCGCTGCAGACGCTGGAGAAAAAGCACCAGGCGGCCGCACAAGCCGAAACGCGCGCTGCCATCGAAGCACGGCGCAAGGCGATATTCGAGGATCCCGACGACTTCGTTTACGGCAATCCGAAAGGTGACGTCACCATCGTCGAGTTCTTCGACTACACCTGCGGCCACTGCAAACGCAGCTTCGAGCCGCTGATCGACTTCGTCGATGCGGACGGCAACATCCGCCTGGTCCTGAAAGAATTTCCCATTCTCGGTCCGCGCGCGCTGGAGGCCGCCAAAGCGGCGCTTGCCGCACGCAAGCAAGGCCGCTATTTCGAAATGCACCGGGCGCTTTTCGAGCACGAAGGACATCTGACCGAAAAAGCGCTGATGGAGATTGCCGCCAAGGCCGGTCTCGACGGGCCGAAGCTCGAGAAAGACATGGCCGACCCGATGCTGATGGATGCCTTCAGCCGCCATTACGCGCTCGCCGAGGCGCTCGGCATCGAAGGCACGCCGGCTTTCGTTATCGGCGGCGAGATGCTGCCCGGCGCGGTCGACAAGGAACGGCTGACGCGGGTGGTGGCGGAAGCGCGGGCGGTGCGGTAGAGGGCTTTTCGCGACGCACGGTCCTCCCCGACGCTTTGATGTTGCGCCGCAGCATAGATTCAGTCTAAGTACGCGCACTCGACTGGACCCGGCGTAAATCCGGGTGGCTCCTCCGGCCGCCGATCCGCCGGACAATTCAACCAACCTCCGATCCCTCCATCGACGCCGATCCCACGGATCGCGCGCAGATTTGTTCATTTTGCGGATTTCCATGATCTCAGTAACTGCGTATCGCCAACAGTGGTTCGGCAATATTCGTGGCGATGTCCTCGCCGGTCTTGTTGTCGCGCTGGCCCTCATACCCGAAGCCATCGCCTTCTCGATCATTGCCGGCGTCGATCCCAAAGTCGGGCTCTACGCCTCGTTCTCGATCGCCGTCATCGTCGCGATTACCGGCGGGCGGCCTGGTATGATCTCCGCCGCGACCGCGGCCACGGCCGTTCTGATGGTGACGCTGGTCAAGGATCACGGGCTCGAATATCTGCTCGCCGCCACCGTGCTTGCCGGGCTGATGCAGATTGCCGCCGGCCTGCTGAAACTCGGATATGTCATGCGCTTCGTGTCGCGCTCGGTGATGACCGGGTTCGTCAATGCGCTGGCCATCCTGATCTTCATTGCGCAGATACCCGAGCTGATCGGCGTGCCGTGGCTGACCTATGTGATGCTCGCTGCCGGGCTTGGCATCATCTATCTCTTCCCGATGCTGACAAAGTCCATTCCCTCGCCGCTGGTCTGCATCGTCGCGCTGACCGGCATCGCCATCTATTTCGGGCTCGACATCCGCACTGTCGGCCACATGGGCGAACTCCCCTCCACCCTGCCCGTCTTTCTCATTCCGCAGATCCCGCTGAACCTCGAAACGCTGATGATCATTCTGCCCTATTCGGCCGCCGTGGCCGCCGTGGGCCTGCTCGAATCACTGATGACCGCCAGCATCGTCGACGATCTGACCGACACGCCCAGCAACAAGAACCAGGAATGCATCGGCCAGGGGATCGCCAATACGGCGACCGGGTTCATCGGCGGCATGGCGGGCTGCGCGATGATCGGCCAGTCGATCATCAACGTGAAGTCGGGCGGCCGCGGACGGCTGTCGAGCTTCTGCGCCGGCATCTTCCTGCTGTTCATGATCGTGGTGCTGGGCGACTGGGTGAAACAGATACCGATGGCGGCGCTCGTCGCCATCATGATCATGGTCTCGGTCGGTACGTTCAGCTGGTCGTCGATCAGGAATCTGCGCGATCACCCGCGCAGCTCGTCCGCCGTGATGCTGGCGACCGTCGTCACCGTCGTCGTCACCCACAATCTGGCCATCGGCGTTCTGGTGGGTGTGCTGCTTTCCGGCCTCTTCTTCGCCTGGAAAATCGCACAGATATTCCGCGTTACATCCATCGTTTCAGAAGACGGCCGCGAAAGAACCTATGTTGTCGAAGGACAGATTTTCTTCGCCTCCGCCGACAATTTCCTCGCCTCGTTCGATTTCAAGGAGGCGCTGGAGAAAGTCGTCATCGATGTCAGCCGCGCGCATATCTGGGATATTTCGAGTGTTGCGGCGCTCGACATGGCGGTTCTGAAATTTCGCCGCGATGGCGCAACGGTCGAGATCATCGGACTGAACGATGCGAGCGAGACCATCGTCGACCGGCTGGCGATCCACGACAGGCCCGGCGCACTCGAAAAGCTGATGGGACATTGAGGGACAGCGGAATGACATCCAAGATTATCGCGCTTGTCGATGGATCGATATATTCGCACAGCGTCTGTGCGCACGCCGCATGGATCGCGGCGCGGACGGGCGCGGCTATCGAGGTGCTGCATGTGCTCGGACGGCGCGAGGGCGCGGAAGCGTCCGATCTCAGCGGCAGCATCGCACTCGGTGCCCGTAGTGCCCTGCTGGCGGAACTGAGCGCGCTCGACGAACAGCGCGCAAAGCTGCAACAGCAACGCGGGCGCGCTATTCTTGATGACGCAAAGGCTGTAATAGCCGAAGCGGGCATCGACAATGTCACGACGCGGCTCAGGATCGGCGACATTGTTGAAACGGTCGCCGAAAGCGAGGCGACCGCCGATATGCTGGTGATCGGCAAACGCGGCGAAGCGGCAGATTTCGCCAGGCTGCATCTCGGCTCGAATATCGAGCGCATCGTGCGCTCAAGCCACAGGCCGGTGTTCGTCACCGCGCGCGCGTTCCGGCCGATCGAGCGCTTTCTAATCGCCTATGACGGCGGCGCAAGCAGCATGAAAGCCGTCGATCATATTGCGCGCAGCCCGCTCTTTCAGGGGCTCGAGTGTCATTTGCTCATGGCCGGCGCGAGCACGCCGGAACTTCGCCGCAAGCTCGACGACGCCTGCGTCCCACTCACTGCGGCGGGATATGACGTGAAAGCCTTTGTCGCGGACATGGCGCCCGAAACCGCCATCGCGGAGCATGTGGCAGCCCAGCAGATCGGCCTCGTCGTGATGGGCGCCTATGGCCACTCACGCATCCGCAGCCTGATCATCGGTTCGACCACGACCGAAATGATCCGTTCGTGCAAGGTGCCGGTGGTGCTGTTCCGGTAAGGCGGGACGAGGCCGCGCGGGCGGTGCGCTGACGCGGTTCACGCCCCAACCGCGTTCCCGATCTCGCGCAGCAGCCAGTCGACACCGAAATCGGTGACGCCGGAGCGGCGGACGGCCTGCACACGAAACTTCATCGTCTCGTAGGGCGGATCGAGAACCTGCAAGCCGAGACGGCCGGCAAAGACATCGGCGAAGCGGCGCGGGCAATCGGCCAGCGCATCGGACATCGACACCATCAGCATCGCCGTCTCCCATTGCGAGACATAGGCGCGCGTCGCGACAAGCTGCGGATCGGGCAGCGTCCCGTACGCACCTTCGAGCTGTTCGCGGTCGTAGGCGGTTTCATCGACGGTGCCGCGCGCCGGATTGCCGACGAAGACATGACCGATTTCGGCATAGGTCTTCAGGTCGACGCTGCCCTTGACGCGCGGATGTTTCTTGCGAGCGACGACGCAATAGCTGTCTTCGTAGAGGGTCGTTGCTTCCACATGCGGCGGCAAGGACGTGAACTGTCCGATCGCAATGTCGATCTCTCCCCGACGCACAGCACCGACCGCCATGTCCACCAGCAGCCGGCGGCTGACGAAAGCCGCGCGCGGCGCCTGCGCCCGGAATGCCTCGGCCAGCTTTCCGCCAATCAACGAGGTGATGTAGTCGGGCGCGGCGACATTGAAGCGGCGCGTGCTGAGCGACGGATCGAAGGCGCCTTCCGGCGAGAGGACGGCGCCAGCCAGTTCGATCAGCGCTTCGACGCGGGGGCCGAGTTCGATGGCGCGCTGCGTCGGCTCCAGCCCGTGCGACTTGCGCACGAACAGCGGATCGCCGAAGAGGTCGCGAAGCCGCGCCAGCGCGTGGCTGACGGCCGACTGGCTGAGGCCGAGCCTGAGCGCCACTTCGGTGGCGCGACGGCGGAGCAGCAATTCGCGGAAGACGAGCAGCGTACCGCCGTCCAGCCTTCTGATATTATTATTATCTATATCATTCATTATCTTATTTCATTATCAGAAAATCACTCTTCCCGCTAGTCATGGATGCGTGTCGTGGGTGCATGACGGGTGCGTGAGCGGGAGGCGACGATGAAAATGGATTTTCGGGAAGCGATCGTGGTGCGGGCGGCGCTGGTGCCGCTCGGGCCTTGCGCCGGGGACGGCAGCGGCGGAACGGAGGCGCTTTGCCTGGAGGTGCGCATCGGCGGCGGACGGTCGGCAATCGAGGCGTCGTTCTTCGCCGTGCTGCCGCAGGATTTCCGCACCGGCTTGCGGGCGCGCAGCAACGCCCCTCACGACGCAGCCGGCATTCTCTACGAGGCCGATCCGTGGGCCTGCGGCGTCACCGGCTGGTGCGAGCCCTGCGGCGGCGTGAAGCTCGCCTGCAACATTCCGGCGGATGGCTGGCGGCAGTTTCCGGCGCGGCGGACGGCATGAGCCGGACCGGAACGATCTTCCGTCTGTCATGGCCGCTTGTGCTGGTCTTCCTGTGCCAGAACGCGATGATCGTCGCCACGCTGGCGATGGCCGGGCGGCTCGGCGATGCGGCGCTGGCCGGCGTCGGCATCGGCAACGCCTTGTTCGCGGTCTTCCTGGCGCTGCTGTTCGGTCTCGATACCGGCGTTCAGGCGATCGCCGCGCGGCGCAGCGGCGCCGGCGACATGGCGGGGGCGCGGGCCGCGCTTGCCGACGGCTTGACGCTCGGCGTTGCCGCGGGCGTGCTGCTTGCGGCTGTGACTTATTTCGTCGCGCCCGCCGCGCTCGCCCATGCCGTCGACGACAGCGCCGTCATCGCGGCGGCGACGCAATATGCAAAGGCGGCGGCGGCGGCGCTTTTGTTTTTCGGCATCAACATCGCCTTCAGCGCCTATTGGAACGGCACCGCACGGCCGAAATTTTCCTTCCTCGCCATCCTCGTGCAGCTTCCGGTCAGCATCCTCACGAGCTACCTGCTGATCTTCGGGGCGCTCGGCCTGCCGCGCCTCGAAGCCACGGGCGCCGGGCTCGGCATGACGCTCGGCGCGCTTGCCGCCACGCTCACACATGTTTTCGTTTCACGCCTACAGCCGGGCGACCGGCACGTCTTCAGCGCCCCGCCGTCATGGCCGGGCATGGCTGCGACCCTCCGCATCGGCTCGCCCGTTAGCGCGCAACAGGCCCTGCTCTATGTCGGCACACTGATCTTTCTGGCGATCATCGCGCTTCTCGGTACGCGCGAGGTGGCGTCGGCAAATGTCGTCGGGGCGCTGATCCTGTTTTCGATCCTGCCGGCGACCGGCGTCGGCATCGCGGCGGCCACGCTGGTCGGCGCGTCACTCGGCGCGGGCCGCGCCGACGATGCCGCCCGCTGGGGCTGGGAGGCGGGCGCGGCCGGCGCGCTGCTCGTGGCGCCGGTCAGCCTCGCCTTCCTCGTCGCGCCGGAAACGGTGTTGCGGCTTTTTGTCGAGAGCGAGACAACCGTCGCGGTGGCCGCCGACCCGCTGCGCCTCGTCGCCGCCGCCATGTGCATCGACGCCTTCGGCCGCGTCCTCGGCTTCGCGCTTCGCGGCGCCGGCGCAACGCGCGTCGCGACGCTCGTTCCGTTCGGCTTTCAGTGGGGATTGTCGCTGCCGCTCGCCTGGCTGGTCGGCATCGCCTGGGAACAGGGCCTTGCGGGCATATTCCTGATGCGGCTGGTGCTGACGGCGCTCGAAACGGCGGCGATCTGCGTGGTGTGGTGGCGCGGGAGATGGAGCGGGGTGAGGGTTGGGGGTGTGGTGCGGGAGCAGGCGGTGAGTATTTGATTCAACCCGGCCCGTCATTGCGAGGAGGCCGAAGGCCGACGAAGCAACCCAGAAGCGGCAGGCGCAGCGCTCGCGGCTTCTGGATTTCTTCGCTTCGCTCGCAATGACGTGGAGAGAACGACGACTAAATCAGCCCGCCCATCGGCGAACTCGGATCGGCATAAAGTTTCTTCGGCATCCGTCCGGCCAGATAAGCGAGCCTGCCCGCCTCCACCGCCAGCTTCATCGCCCGCGCCATCCTGATCGGGTCTTTCGCTTCGGCAATCGCTGTATTCATCAGCACGCCGTCGCAGCCGAGTTCCATCGCGACGGCGGCGTCGGACGCCGTACCGACGCCGGCATCGACCAGCACCGGGACTTTCGACTGTTCGACGATCAGGCGGATGTTGATCGGGTTCTGGATGCCGAGGCCGGAGCCTATCGGCGCGGCGAGCGGCATGATCGCGCAGCAGCCCATCTCTTCCAGTTTCTTCGCCATGATCGGATCGTCGGTGCAATAGACCATCACCTCGAAGCCGTCTTTCAGCAGCGCTTCGGCGGCGCGCAGCGTTTCGATCATGTCGGGATAGAGCGTCTTCCTGTCGCCCAGCACTTCGAGCTTGACGAGGTTCCAGCCGCCGGCCTCGCGCGCGAGGCGCAGCGTGCGCACGGCATCCTCGGCGGTGAAGCAGCCGGCGGTGTTGGGCAGGTAGATCACTTTCTTCGGGTCGATGTAGTCGACCAGCATCGGCTCGTCCGGATTGGTGACGTTGACGCGGCGCACGGCGACGGTGACGATTTCGGCGCCGGCGGCTTCCACCGCCGCGGCGTTCTCGGCGAGGTCTTTATACTTGCCGGTGCCGACAATCAGGCGCGACTTCAGCCTGCGTCCGGCGACGATGAAGGGGTCGTCGCCTGTCTCCGGCGTTTCGATGCGCTTGGCCGCTTCGGTCACTTTGCTCACTCCTTCAAGGCGGGGTTCAGCCGCCGCCGACGAAATTGACGATCTCCAGGCGGTCGCCGTCCTTCAGCGCCACTTCGCCATAGGCCGAGCGCGGGACGATTTCGAGGTTGCGCTCGACGGCGATCTTGGCGGCGGGCAGGCCCAGTTTGCCGATCAGGCCGAGCACCGTCAGCGGGCCTTCGACTTCCCGCAATTCGCCGTTCACCGTCAGTTTCATGCCGTCGTTAACGCCTTTGCCGTTCGCCCGGATAATGGGTGAGCGGGGAGCCGACTTCAAGGCGCGCTTCCACCCTCCCCCAATGGAAGCCCAAGCCTTTTACAGGCCCCGCGCATTGCGTATAAAGAGACGCCGCGATTCGGGGACGTTAGAGGTCGCGGCGGGGACCACAATTTCGCCTATTTGCGGCCCTAGAGCCTGAACCTCGTACCCCCGGGGTTACGGAAAACCGCCTCTCCCGCGACGCGCCACAGGAAGCCGCCAGAAAGCCCGCATCGACCCGCATGGCAAAATCAAGCTCCAGCAAGGCCTCGAAGCCGGTGTTCGTTCTCAACGGGCCGAACCTCAACCTGCTCGGCCAGCGGGAGCCGGAAATCTATGGCTCGACGACGCTGGCCGAAATCGAGAAACAGGTAAAGGCCAAGGCGAAGACGCTGGGGCTCGCCGTCGATTGCCGGCAGTCGAACCATGAGGGCGAGCTTGTGGACTGGATCCAGGAGGCGCGGACCAAAGCCTGCGCCGTGATCCTCAATGCCGGCGCCTATTCGCACACCTCCATCGCCATTCACGATGCGCTGGCGACGCTCGACATTCCGGTCGTCGAAGTCCACATCTCCAATGTCTACAAGCGCGAAAGCTTCCGGCATCATTCGACGATCTCGCCGGTCGCAACCGGCGTCATCTGCGGGCTCGGCACCATCGGTTATGCGCTGGCGCTCGAAGCGATCAAGTCCAGACTGTAATTCTGTAATTCGACCGAGGAACCAGCGACGTGGCAGCACCCCGCCCCACCGGCAAAAACGGAAGCAAAAAGAGCGAGATGAGCAAAACGGGCGTCGATCAGGAATTGATCCGGCAACTGGCCGCTCTCCTCAAGGAGACCGAGCTCAGCGAAATCGAGATCGAGACGGACAATCTGAAGCTGCGCGTGTCGCGGCAGGTGAACCAGGTAGCGGCGCATTTCACCGCGCCCGCCGCGCCGGCGTCGGCCGCTCCCGCGGCACCCGCGCCCGCCGATGCCGCGTCGCATCCCGGCGCCGTCGCCTCACCGATGGTCGGCACGGCCTATCTGGCGGCCGAACCCGGCGCCACGCCCTTCATCAGCATCGGCGCGACCGTCAAGGAAGGCCAGACGGTGCTGATCATCGAGGCGATGAAAACCATGAACCATATTCCCGCGCCGCGCGCGGGCAAGGTGACCGCGATCCTCGTGGAAGATGGCCAGCCGGTCGAGTTCGGCGAGCCGCTTCTCGTGATCGAATAGGCGGGGGCCGGACCAGCGCCATGTTCGAAAAGGTCCTCATCGCAAACCGCGGCGAGATCGCGCTGCGCATCCATCGCGCCTGCCGCGAAATGGGCATCAAAACGGTCGCCGTGCATTCGACGGCCGATGCCGACGCAATGCATGTGCGGCTTGCCAATGAAAGCGTCTGCATCGGCCCGCCGGCGGCCAGCGAGAGCTACCTCAACATTCCGGCGATCATTTCAGCCTGTGAAATCACGGGCGCCGACGCCGTGCATCCGGGCTACGGCTTCCTGTCGGAGAATGCGAAGTTCGCCGACATCCTGGCCGCGCATGGCATCACCTTTATCGGGCCGAGCGGCGACCATATCCGCCTGATGGGCGACAAGATTCAGGCGAAGATCACGGCGAAGTCGCTCGGTATCCCTTGCGTGCCGGGCTCGGACGGCGCGATCACGACCGACGAGCAGGCCTACAAGGTTGCCGAGGAGACGGGCTATCCGGTTCTCGTCAAGGCGGCGGCGGGCGGCGGCGGCCGCGGCATGAAGGTGGCGCGCTCACGCGAGGAGATGTCCGGCGCCTTGTCGATGGCACGTTCGGAGGCGAAGGCCGCCTTTGGCGACGATTCTCTTTATATGGAGAAGTATCTCGGACAGCCGCGTCACATCGAGATGCAGATCATCGCCGATGCGCATGGCAATGTGGCGCATCTCGGCGAGCGCGATTGCTCGCTGCAGCGCCGGCACCAGAAGGTGCTCGAGGAATGTCCCTCGCCTGCCCTCAACGACACGCAACGCGAGAAAATCGGTGAGATCGTCCGCAACGCCATCGCCAAACTCGGTTATCTCGGTGTCGGTACGATCGAATTTCTCTACGAGGACGGCGAGTTCTACTTCATCGAAATGAATACGCGCCTCCAGGTCGAACATCCGATCACCGAGGCGGTCACCGGTATCGATATCGTGCGCGAGCAGATCCGCATCGCGGCCGGGCTCGAAATGAGCTTCACGCAAAAGGATGTCACCTTCTCAGGCCATGCCATCGAATGTCGTATCAATGCCGAGGATCCGAGAACCTTCACGCCCTCGCCCGGCACGATCAAGGACTTCCATACGCCGGGGGGGCTCGGTGTGCGTGTCGACAGCGCGGCCTATTCGGGCTACCGGATTCCGCCCTATTACGACAGCCTGATCGGCAAACTTGTCGTGCATGGACGCAACCGCAATGAGTGTCTGATGCGCCTGAGGCGGACGCTGCATGAATTCGTGATCGACGGCATCAAGACGACGATTCCGCTGTTTCAGGATCTGGTCAACGAGCCCGACTTCATGAATGGCGAATACCATATCCACTGGCTTGAAGATTTCCTCAAGAAGCACTCCTGACGCCGGCGAGCCTCGCGCTCGCGCCGGAGATGACGCGGACGGATGGCCATGAGCGACATAGACGCCGATGTTCTGTTGCGCGCCTATACTTATGGCGTCTTTCCGATGGCGGAGTCGCGCAGCGATCCGCATCTCTACTGGATCGATCCGGAGAAGCGCGGCATCCTGCCGCTTGACGGTTTTCACATTCCCAAACGGCTGCGGCGGCGCGTCCGCTCAGGCGTTTTCGACGTCCGGATCGATACCGCTTTCCGCGAGGTGATGCTGGGTTGTGCCGATTCCGCACCGGATCGCGACGGTACGTGGATCAACGATCGCATCGTATCGCTCTATTGCGAACTGCATGCGCGGGGCAACGCACATTCTGTCGAAAGCTGGCGCGCGGGTGAGCTTGTCGGCGGGCTTTACGGTGTGTCGATCGGCGCCGCGTTCTTCGGCGAAAGCATGTTCAGCCGCGAGACCGATGCGAGCAAGGTCGCGCTGGTGCATCTTGTCGCGCGTCTGATTGCCGGCGGCTACCGCCTGCTCGACACGCAATTCGTCACCGAGCATCTGAAACAGTTCGGCGCTATCGAGATTTCACGCGACGCCTATCGCGCGCGGCTCTTCGAGGCGACGGCGACGCGTGCCGATTTCTATTCGCTTCCTGAAGGGGCCGCGCCGCTCGAATTCCTGCAGTCGGTTACCCAGATGTCGTAGACCGGATGCTCGAGCGCATTGAGACCGGGGCTCTCGGCAAACATCCAGCCCTTGAATATGGCGTGCGGCTGCACTTCGCCGGTGGCTGTATCGACCTGACGGACCTCTACATAGGCGGAGGTTTGCGGCGGCTCTTCGGGCGGCGCCTTGTGGCAGGCGCGCACCAGCACCTCGAGCGCG
>NZ_JBBECC010000179.1:0-1998 GCF_040882025.1 Parvibaculum sp.
GCTCCTGTCTCAGGCCGCCTCTTCGGTGGCCGCGGCCCCCGTCGGACGGAAGACAAGCCGGTCGGAGCCGGCGGCGACCTTGACGGCAGAGCCGTCGAGTATGTCGCCCGACAGGATCTTTTCCGCCAGCGGGTCCTGCAGTTCCTTCTGCATCACGCGCTTCAGCGGGCGGGCGCCGTAGGCCGGGTCGTAGCCCTTCTCCGACAGCCAGTCGATCGCGGTCTGGTCGACATCGAGCACGATCTTGCGGTCGGTCAGCAGACGCTCCAACCGTTCCAGCTGAATCGCAACGATCTTGCCCATGTCCTCCCGCCGCAGCCGGTGGAACAGGATCACCTCGTCCACGCGGTTGAGGAACTCCGGCCGGAACGCCGCGCGCACCATGCCCATGACCTCGTCGCGCACCTTGTCGACGTCCTCGCCCTCGCCGAGCGAGACGAGAAATTCCGCGCCCAGGTTCGACGTCATTATGATCAGCGTGTTGCGGAAGTCGACCGTACGCCCCTGGCCGTCGGTCAGCCGCCCGTCGTCGAGCACCTGCAGCAGCACGTTGAAGACGTCCGGGTGCGCCTTCTCGATCTCGTCGAACAGCACGACCTGGTAGGGCCGGCGCCGCACCGACTCGGTCAGCGCTCCGCCTTCCTCGTAGCCGACATAGCCGGGGGGAGCCCCGATCAGCCGCGCGACCGAGTGCTTCTCCATGAACTCGCTCATGTCGATGCGCGCCATCGCGCTCTCGTCGTCGAAGAGATACGCGGCGAGCGCCTTGGTCAGTTCGGTCTTGCCGACGCCGGTGGGGCCGAGGAACATGAACGAACCGAGCGGACGATTCGGGTCCTGCAGGCCGGCGCGCGCCCGGCGCACCGCCTTCGACACCGCCTGCACCGCCTCGCCCTGGCCGACGACCCGCTTCGCGATCTCGTCTTCCATGCGCAGCAGTTTCTCGCGCTCGCCCTCGAGCATCCGGTCGACCGGAATGCCGGTCCAGCGCGACACGACATGCGCGACATGGTCGGGCGTCACCGTCTCCTCGACCATGGAGACGTGGCCGTCCTGCGCCTCGGCTTCCTTCAGCTTCTTCTCCAACTCGGGAATGCGGCCATAGGCCAGCTCGCCCGCCTTTTGGAATTCGCCGGTGCGCTGCGCGATGGCAAGTTCGTTGCGGAGCTCGTCGAGTTGCTTCTTGATCTCCGCCGCCAGCCCGAGCTTCTGCTTCTCGGCCTGCCATTTCGACGTGATCTCGGCCGATTCCTCCTCGAGCCCGGCGAGTTCCTTCTCCAGCCGCGCCAGCCGGTCCTTCGAGGCCTCGTCCTTCTCGACTTTCAGCGCCTCGCGCTCTATCTTCAGCTGCATGACGCGGCGGTCGATCTCGTCCAGCGCCTCCGGTTTGGAATCGACCTGCATCCGCAGCCGCGAGGCCGCCTCGTCCATCAGATCGATCGCCTTGTCCGGCAGGAATCGGTCGGAGATGTAGCGGTTGCCCAGCATCGCTGCCGAGACCAGCGCCGAGTCCGATATGCGCACCTTGTGATGCTGCTCGTATTTCTCCTTCAGGCCGCGCAGGATCGAGACGGTGTCTTCCACCGTCGGCTCATCGACGAAAACCGGCTGGAACCGGCGGGCAAGCGCGGCGTCCTTCTCCACATGCTTGCGGTATTCGTCGAGCGTGGTCGCCCCGACGCAGTGCAGTTCGCCGCGTGCCAGGGCCGGCTTGAGAAGGTTCGACGCGTCCATGGCGCCTTCCGCCTTCCCGGCTCCGACCAGCGTGTGCATCTCGTCGATGAACAGAATGATGTTGCCGTTTGCGGCGGTCACTTCGGACAGCACGGCCTTCAACCGCTCCTCGAACTCGCCGCGGTATTTCGCACCCGCGATCAGCGAGCCCATGTCGAGCGCCATGAGCTGCTTGTCTTTCAGGCTCTCCGGCACGTCGCCATTGACGATGCGCAGGGCCAGTCCCTCGGCGATGGCCGTCTTGCCCACGCCCGGCTCGCCGAT
>NZ_JBBECC010000180.1:0-63193 GCF_040882025.1 Parvibaculum sp.
CGGAGAGGAACGGCTTCTACGGCGACACCGGCGCGAGCTTCGCGGTGCCGCCCGTTCGCGGCGACATCGAACGCCTCTGCCGCGACGGCAGGCGCGCCATGTGGGAAGGCATCCGCGCGGTCCGTCCCGGCGCGAAGCTCAACGCGATCGGCGCGCGCATCGAAAGCTTCGCCGAAAGGCGCGGCTATACGCTGATCCGCAATCTCGCCAGCCACAGCGTTGGCCGCTCGCTCCACGAAGCGCCCGAGGCCATCGCCACCTGGCGCGACCCTTCCGACCGCCGCCTGATGCATGAAGGCCTCGTCTTCACCATCGAGCCTTTCCTCTCGCTCGGCGGCGACTTCGCGGCGGAAAGCGGCGACGGCTGGACACTCCTCGCCGATCCCTCGGCGCCCACCGTGCAATACGAACATTCCCTCGTCGTCACGAAAAACGGCCCGGTGATTTTGACGCTGGCGTGAAAAATTAATCTGCGAATGCAGCAATGCACACACACGATTAGATGAGTGCGTCAATGCTAATATCTGGTTGTGGGCAGGCTGTAGGAACGTCAGGACAACCAATAGGAGTCCTGCCTGCAGTGATTGACTGCGAACGGAGGAGTTCTACTGTTTTAGATCGAAGAGCTACCGACGCTTGGTATTGTGGGCGGCGAGAATTTCACTAATCTCACCGCCTACCTTTTCCCTCTGGTCGCCCAAAACCCAATAGACGTCCAAAGGGCCGATGCCGTGCCCGCCCTGATTAGCGGGTGCGTGTGCTTCTAAATTCCACACCGAGAATGCTGAGCTAGGTCTGTTGGCGCGCATAGCTGTATTTTGCTTTTGGCTCATAGGGGAACTCCATCGTCGATGGCTGTGTCCCACTCTTTGTGTCGAACCCATCTAAATGGACGGTCGGTGGTGATTACCGCAAGTTCAATAGGTCCGCCACAGGTTTGTGAGAAATTTGAGAATTTCAGAGCCTTGATCGTGCTGTAGATGCACACGTGCACGAAATCGATTGCCTCTCTTATGGGCAAGATAGGGTGTCCAAATTGGTGCTGTTGTACCAATGACACTAGATCTTGATCTGTTCCCGTCCAGAACTGGGAGTGGGCGATGCTATCCAAGAAGTTTGGATCAGCTCCGGTTATCAATCGGTGAAAAATATTCGGAGCTCCCCAAAACCACCGGGTATTTATTCCTAGCGATGTGGCAACGGGTGGGGCGTTGCTGAGGGGGTCAAACTCTATGCACAACGCTGACGGAGTTCGGTCGGGCAGCACCATTCCGCCTATGCAAAATCCCACAAACAAGTTTTGGTTGAGCTGGAGAAAGCTATTTTCTTCGAGCTTTGTCCTAGCGAGAGGGTCTGGGGCGACAGCGTTCGCGTCAAACGCAGGTTTTGCGGCAAGTTGTTTGCACTTTGCGATGAGTGGAGCAAGGTCGGCCGATTGAGTGTATGCACCCCAGAATTTTGCCACCCAGCGGGCGCCAACGTCCGCCATATCGTTAGGCGGATTAGTGCTCAGGTCGTCGGCGAGTTCTGCAAACAACGATCGATAGCTGGTAGTGCCGAGGCCCCCGAGGCCCCAAGTGACTACCCCGAGATTGCTTTGTTCGCCGATTTCAAAAAGCTTCTGAGTGTGGTTGAAGTAGTGAAATCCGTCGGTGGCTGTATTTATTGAGGCTGTACTGTCTGCCCCTAGAACAACGCCCTCTGGTGATATATAGCAAGCAGCTATTGTCACGGAGTCGTTCCTCCCTTTGTCATCTATGGAAAGAGTGAATCTGTTGTTGTTGATTCGCTATGATTCTTTGACGGAGGGGATTCGTTTTGTCCCCAAAGGTGAAGATATATGAGTCATTTTTGCAACGCCGGAGGGCTTGTGAGTTGTTTGTAACAACGCATATGCTCTGAGTGCTTTTAAGTCGGCCAGAATAAGGCACTTGTGATCCCTCAGAGTGCTGATGATTCGACTCTTATGTCTTCTTGCATGCAAAAATTTGTTCTCTGTCATTTGCTGGGCTCTCGTCCTCCCAACGCCTCCAGCCGGTCGAGCAGCGCCTCGAACAGCACCGGCGGCACGGCGTAGAACTCGACCCTGTTGCGGCTGAGCACGGCGAGCGTGTCGCCCCTCGCCTCGGTCATGTGCCGGGCGGGGTTCTTCCTGAAATCGGTAACGGAGATGGTGCGCCTTGCGCGCATCGGCGAGAGCATGGGCGGTCTCCCTGAAAGGGGCGAGGGGAGAAGACGGCGGCGGCGCGGTTCTGTGTATCTGTGCAGGCGCGCGCATAGCCGCCGTCTTCTTTCCCGTCATTCTCGCCGCCTCACGAACCCCGGAGATAAGTCGTCCGAAACGCCGCCGGCGCCTTTTGTGACAGTTTTTTGACAGTTCCGTGACAGAGGGGGTGTCCGGCTGCTGTGCGGCGCTGCCACATGCCGGGTTTTCTGCCGGAAAACGGCTGAAATCCGCGCGTTTTCGCCGGTTTCGGCTGTTTTGTGACAGTTTGATGACAGCGCTGCCAGCCAACTGCCGGTAAAAATGGCTGAAACCTGCCGATTATCCGCTTGTTCTTGACATCGCCCGCTCGTTCTCTTAAATAAGAATAAGTCGCAATAGCGATTGAAGAACGGGACAGAGCATCATGCGCGACCTTGCAAAGACCATGACCTACGGCACGCTCCATTTCACGGTGGGCTTCGGTGTCGTCTATGCGCTGACCGGCGAAGTCGCGCTCGCGGCCAGCGTCGCGCTGATCGAGCCCGCCGTCAACACGCTGGTCTTCTATCTGCATGAAAAGGCGTGGGCGCGGTATCCGGCCAAGGCCTTGAAAAACATCGGCTTTCGCGGACCGTTCCAGGCCGCCTAAAGTTCAGCGCCAAGCCCAGAGCGGCTGTTCGAGATGGGCGACCCGCGTCGCGCGGCCCCTCAAACCCACCTCCGCGAACTGCCAGAGCAGGGCCGCCGTCGGCGCGTGCACATGGGCATCGCCGATATGGAGGCGGATCACGGGCCGGTCGCTTTCGGCGATGGTCAGAAACTCGGGCGAGCCTTCGCGTTCGAGCTCGGCAAGCGGGATCGGATGGATCGAGGCGACTTCGGCGGGGTTCGGCGCCATCGCGCTTGTGTCTTCCGCCCAGATCACCACCGGGGTGATGAGATAGCCCGAACGCGTCGGATAATCGTCAAGCAAACCAATGACTTCGCGGGCATCGAGCTTCAGCGCCACCTCTTCCTCAAGCTCGCGTAGCGCCGCCTCGACCGGCGTTTCATTGCCGTCGATGCGGCCGCCCGGCAGTGCCCATTGGCCGCCATGGGCATTGAGGCGGGCCGCGCGCCGCGTCAGCAGGAAGGCGGCTTGATCCTTGTACGGAGCAATGGCGATCGCGACCGCCGCGCGCTTCAGGCCGGCGCCGTCGAGCGCCTCGCGCGGGAAGGCGGCGAGCCGTGCGGCGAGGCGTGTCTTCAGCTCGTCGTCGAAGCGATGCGTCATGCGCATGCTTTTAGCATGGCGTTCGGGGTGTTTAAAATCCGGTGGCGTGGCCTGCGCGGGCGCGGATATATCCCGCTCCCGCGAAACGCAATAGCGAGCGCCGGCAAGGGCTTGGCGGCTTGCGCGCCGCGCCGGCGGCCATGCCCGCCCTGTCTATAATCCTGAACAGCGGCGCCCGATTGGCCCCATGCCCCGCCTTGGAGTTGTCCCCGCGCGGCGCTACACTTTTCTCCCGTCCCCGACCCCCCGCGAGGCCCCCATGCGTATCGGCGTTCCCAAGGAAATCAAGATCCACGAATACCGCGTCGGCATGACGCCGCCCGCCGTGCGCGAGGCGGTGCATCACGGTCACGCGGTTCTGGTGCAGAAGGGCGCGGGCGACGGCATCGGGCTTTTCGACGCGCAATATGAAGCGGCCGGCGCGCGCATCGTCGACACGGCGGCGGAGATTTTCGCCTCCGCCGACATGATCGTGAAGGTCAAGGAGCCGCAACCGGCCGAATGGAAAATGCTGCGCGAGGGCCAGATTCTCTTTACCTATCTGCACTTGGCGCCCGATCCCGAACAGGCGCGGGGCTTGATCGATTCCGGTTGCATCGCCATCGCCTATGAGACGGTGACCGATGCGCGCGGCGGTCTGCCGCTGCTGGCGCCGATGTCGGAAGTCGCGGGCCGCATGTCGATCCAGGCCGGCGCCCATTGCCTCGAGATCGCGCAGGGCGGGCGCGGCATGCTGCTCGGCGGCGTGCCGGGCGTGCCGGCGGCCAAGGTCGTCATCTTGGGCGGCGGCGTTGCCGGCACCAATGCCGCGCGCATGGCGATGGGTCTCGAGGCCCATGTCACCGTCATCGACATCAACCTGCACCGGCTCTACGAGCTCGACATGCAGTTCGGTCCAAGCCTCAACACGATCTATTCAACGGTCGATGCGATCGAGCAGCATGTGATGGGCGCGGATCTTGTGATCGGCGCCGTGCTGGTGCCGGGCGCCGCCGCGCCGAAGCTCGTGACCGAGGACATGGTCAGGCACATGCAGAAGGGTTCGGTGCTGGTTGATATTGCGATTGATCAGGGCGGCTGCTTTGCCACCTCGCATGCGACGACCCATGCCGATCCGACCTATGTCAAACATGAAGTGGTTCACTATTGCGTTGCCAATATGCCGGGCGCGGTGGCGCGCACCTCCACCTTCGCACTCAACAACGCAACGCTCCCCTTCACGCTGGCGCTCGCCGACAAGGGCTACAGGAAGGCGCTTGCCGACAATCCGCATCTCCTGGCCGGCCTCAATGTCCATCGCGGGCAACTGACCTATCAGGCCGTCTCCGATGCGTTGGGCGTGCCCTATCACAGGGCCGAAACCGTGCTGGCGGCCTGATTTCAACCCGTTGAAACAAAACGGTTTTTTCTGCCGTCCGGCATTTTTTGTGCCAATCCGGGCCGGATTTTAAACGGTGATTAACCATAGTCGGGCGAATCTCTCCGCCGTTACCGGCGCTCCGTTTTCGGGGCCCGGGCGGGGATGGAGGGCGACATGTTCGACAAGGTTCAGCGCGACCGGTTCTGGATCTTCCTTGGCGCGGTGCTGATTGCGCTTTTCGTTATCCAGAAGGAACGGGGCATCGTCGAACCGCGCGAGGCGGCGCGCTACGATCAGCGCGCGATGACGCGGCTCGTTGAAAAAACCATTGAAATTCCGATGCTTGCGGTGCGCCCGCCGCTGCCGCGTCCGCGCGCCCGGCAGGTCGCGTGGCGCGACGACGATCTCGTCACGGGTTCGCTCTGGACCTCGGCGCCGCGGCCGCTCGCCCGTCCGGGCCGCGCCGGTGTCATCACCACGGCTTCGCTGGCCGCACCCGCCGCATCCGCCGGCCGCTATTATGTCCAGCTCGGTTCCTACAGCAGCATCGACCGCGCCAGCCGCCGCTATTTCGATATTCTCGGCCGCGAACCGGACCTCCAGGGCAATGAGCGCGTTTCGATCGACAGCGCCACCGTCGGCGGCGAGCCGGCCCACCGGGTCCGCATGGGCGCCTTCGACAGCGCAGCTTCGGCGCGGGCGGCCTGTGCGCGGGCGGCCGTGCCGGCGGACGAATGCGCGGTCGTCCGCCTCAACTGAGCCTTGCTGCCCGAGGGATTTTCGGCTGCTTATGGACTTCCGCGCGGTTTTCACTGTATAAGGCCGCCAAAGGCCGTCCCCACGGATTTCAGGTCCAGGGCGGGAGCGGCCAATCTTTTGTTTTCAAAGCCTTTTTTGTGAGGCGAGGGCCCCGGGCCCTGATCGGAGCGACACGTCATGGCCGTCCCCAAAAGGAAAACCACCCCGTCGAAGCGCGGCATGCGCCGTTCGGCCGATGCGCTGAAGCAGCCGGCCTATGTCGAGAACCCGGATTCGGGCGAGCTGCATCGTCCGCATCATGTCGATCTGAAGAGCGGCATGTATCGCGGCAAGCAGATTCTGAAGCCGAAGGCCGACTAAGCCTTTCACGGGGCTTTGCCTAAATTCGAACGCCGCCTTTCCGAGGCGGCGTTTTCGTTTGTGGAATCAGCTCTGCAGGCCGCGCAGCGCCGCCGCGCAGACGTCGCGCGTTTGCGCCGTCACCGTTTCCTTCCAGTCGTCGGCATCGACGTAAAAGGCATCGCGGATCAGCTTCGCGACTTCGCGCGCTTTCGGATTTTTGTGGCCGCCGTTCTGGTGCAGCCAGTTGTCGGCCTGCAGCGCCACCGTCACCTCGCGGATCGGCACGGTGCCGAATTCGAGGCCGCCGGCCGTTACCTCGCGGCCCTTCAGTTCCTCGGCAAAGCAGACCGGGATCGAGCCCGGCACGTTCGATGAAATCGAGTCGCCATCGACGGTCGAGCGGACGATTTCTCCCCACCAGGCCCGCATTCGCTTGAAGCTTCCGCTCGCCTCGGCATCGGTACAGATCATTTCGCCGGCGCCGCGTGCGCCGAGCCCGGAATGGATATCCACGAAAACGACACGGGCCGCCGCTGCCATCTCCGCGCGCAGGATCGCGCGCAAGGTGCGGTTCGACCACACCGGCTTGAGCCCGCCAAATTGCACGCCGTCCGGATGCGTGTACTGGCCGGCGCTCAGCGCATGCTGCATGGCGCCGTGCCCGTGCTTTTCCGCATAGGCTTTCAGCTTCTCGCGGCTTTCCGCCAATGCTTCCGGCGAAATGTCGCGCGGGTTGATCGCGTCGAAAAGCGCTTCATAGCCGGGGTTTTCCGGATGCGGCTTCGTGTGATCGAGGAAGTTGCGGTTGAGGTCGACATTGTCCTCGTTGACGCGGCGGTCGAAGGCAAAGCCGTAGGGGTTGATCGCGTGGATCAGCACCAGCGCCGTGTCGGGCGGCAGGTTGCGGGCGAAACTCTCGCTCAGAAGCGCCGTCTGAACGCCCGAGCCGCAATAGCCCTCGACGCCATGCGTGCCCGAGCCGATGCCGAGGATGTTGCGGGCGTCGGCCGGTCCGATGCGGGCAATGTCGGTCGCCAGCGTTTCGCCGTCCGGCCCTTTCAGGGGATGTTCATGCGCCGACAGCACGGCGCCGGCCCGCCGCGCCGCGTCGAGAAAACGGCGGCGCGCCTCGTTGTAGCTGTGAGAAAAATGGCTTGCCGTCGACATGGGCCTCTCGCCGGCAGCGGACTATTTCATGATCACCATGTCGCTGGCGAGCTTGTTGAGCTTCAGGCCGGTCCAGGTGTTGATGAAGACGTCGGAGAGCGACACCAGGCCGAAGAGCCAGAGCGCGCCGACCAGGTGGTAGGGAAGGTCGGTCGCGCCGTTGAAATGCTGCACGGCGGCATAGCCGACAAAGGCCAGCGGCACCAGCGACAGCATCGTGTCGATGAGATAGCGCGTTTCCTGTCCGACCGGCTGGGTAACGACGGTCAGCGCCTGCAAGGCCAGATAGAAAATCGCGATCAGCCCGGCGATGACGGCCAGGTTGAAGGCCTGTTCGGGCGTGTCGAGCACCGGCGTGTAGCCACCCCAGAAGATGTACCAGATCAATGCCGCGAAAATCAGCGACGATCCCTCGCGGGCAAAGAGCAATACCGATCCGAAAATAGTCAGGAAACTCCGCATAGTCTTTGCTCCCCCGAGTGGTTCCGACCGCAGGCGTGGCTGATCGGCCGTCAGCTAGTGGAAGCATCGTGCCATTCCGGGAAAAAGTCCAGAAGCCTTGAATTTTCGAGGGCTTGTGCGTCGCTGCAGGGTTAATGGCCTGGGCTGCGGTCAGTTGTTTCTGTCCGCCGCATCGAGCAGCAGTTCGTAGGCGGCAGCGAGGCGCGCGGTCATCGGATGCACAGGCAGCGCCCGCCCGTCGAGGCGTGTCAACGGCACGATCCCTGTCAGGCTGTTGGTCAGAAAGGCGCCCTCGATATGCAACAGACGTGTGAGGTCGATGCGGTCTTCCACCGTTTCGAGCCCAAGTCCCGGCGCGAGCTCGAGGATCGCGGCACGGGTTATCCCCGCCAGAATGCCGCAATCGCCCGATGGCGTGATCAGCCGGTCGTTCTCCCAGACGAAAACATTGGCCGCGCTGGCGCAGGCGAGATGTCCCTCGATATCGAGCATCAGCGCTTCCTCGGCGCCGCGCGCGCGGGCTTCCTCTTTCGCCAGCACATTGTCGAGATAGGCGATCGCCTTCAATTGCGCAGATGGCGAGCGGTTGTTCCGGCGCGGCATTGCGACAATCGCCGACAGGCCTGCCGGCGGCGGGGTGGCGATTGCGGCGGCGATCATCAGCGTCGGCGCGGGCTCGGGCGGCAATGCGAGACCGCGCGGACCGGGCCCGCGCGTCAGCGTCAATCGCAGCGCGGCACGCGGTGCCTCGGCCAGCCCGTTCGCATCGAGCAGCGCCGTGCAGGCCATTGCGATGCGCGTCGGATCGAGCGGCAGCGCAAGGCCGATCGCATCGGCGCCGCGCATCAATCTCAGCAGATGGGCGTCAAGGAACGCCACCCGTCCGTGTCGCGCGAGCATGGTCTCGAAAATGCCGTCGCCCAGCAAAAAGCCGCGGTCGGCGGGGTCGATCCGTGCTTCCGATGCGGGGACAAGTTCGCCGTTGAGCCAGATGGTGTTGGTATTGGCCGTCATGCCGCCGCCTTTGCGCGGGACAGTGCGAGGAAATTCGCCAGCAGCGCGTGGCCATGTTCGGTCAGCACCGACTCGGGATGAAACTGCACGCCGACGATCGGCAACGTTTCATGCGCCAGCGCCATCAGCGTGCCGTCATCGGCGAAAGCCGTCGCGCGCAAGGGTCCGCCTTCCGGCAGTTCGGCGATCAGCGAGTGATAGCGCGCGGCGGTGAAGGGACTTGGCAGGCCATGAAATATCCCCGTGCCGTCATGCGCGATGCGCGCGGGCTTGCCATGTACGGGTCTTGCGGCGCGGACGATGTTGCCGCCAAAGGCCGCCGCGACCGCCTGATGGCCGAGACAGACGCCGAGCAGCGGAATGCCGCGCTCGGCTGCCGCCTTGACCAGCGGCACCGAAATGCCGGCCTTGTCGGGACCGCAGGGGCCCGGCGAAAGGACGATCGCCCGCGGCTTGAGCGCCAGAGCTTCCTCGACCGAGATCGCATCGGTGCGGATCGTCCGGCGTTCATGCCCCAGTTCGCCGATATAGCGGGCGAGGTTGTGAACGAAGCTGTCGAAATTGTCGATGACGAGGATCATGCCGTCGCTCCCGCCGTGGCGGTCATTGTGGCTTCGGGCGCCGCGCTGTCCAAGCCTTCGAGCACATGGCGCATGTCGCGGGCCTTGTCGAGCGTCTCTTCGTATTCGGCGGCGGGATCGGAATCGGCCACGATGCCGCCGCCGGCCTGAAAGGTGACGCATCCGTCGCTCACGACCATGGTGCGGATGGCGATTGAGGTATCCATCGCGCCGTCGGCGCCGAGATAGCCGATGGCGCCGCAATAGGGGCCGCGCGCCGTCGGTTCGAGTTCGGCGATGATTTCCATGGCGCGCAGCTTCGGCGCGCCGGTGATCGAGCCGCCGGGAAAGCAGGCGGCGAGCAAATCGACCGGCGTTGCGTCGGCGCGCAACCGGCCGCGAACGGTCGAGACCAGATGGTGGACATTTGCGAAACTTTCGAGCGCGCAGAGTTTTTCGACCGTCACCGAACCGTCGGCACAGACGCGCGAAATATCGTTGCGCAGCAGGTCGACGATCATCACGTTTTCGGCCCGGTCCTTTTCGGATGCGAGCAGTTCGGCAGCGAGGTGCCGGTCTTCAGCCGGAGATAACCCGCGCGGCCTTGTGCCCTTGATCGGCCGGGTTTCGACCGCGCCGCCACGGCAGGCAAGGAAGCGCTCGGGCGAGGAAGAGAGGATCGCGCCTTCGCCGAAATTGAAGAAAGCGCCGAAGGGCGCGGGGCTTGCCGCGCGCAATCTCAAATAGAGCGCATAGGGCGTGTCGCCTTCGGCAAGACGCGCTTCGAAGCGTTGGGAGAGATTGGCCTGAAAGATATCCCCGGCATGGATGTAGTCGATCACCCGCGCAGCCGCGCGCTCGTAGCCGGCGCGTGTGAAGTTCGATGCAATCGCCGCCGGTGCGGTACGCGGCGCGGGCGGCAACGGAGCCGCCGCCTCGAAGCGCGCGCGCAAGCGTGCGGCGCGTTCCGGCGCGCCGGTCGATATTGCCCATGCGCGGCGCTCGATCATGTCGAAAGCCAGCACGGCGTCGTAAATGCCCAGCGCCATGTCCGGCAGGTTCCGGTCCCTGACGGCGAAGGGTGGCGTTTCCGGCGGCAGGCGTTCCAATGTCCGGCCGAGGCCATAGCCCAAAAAGCCGGCGGCACCGCCGATAAAGGGCGGCAGGCCGGGCCGGGTGGTTGCGAGCGGTAGTGTCGCGAGCCTTGCCTTCAGCGCCGCAAAGGGGGCGGGCTCGCCGGCAATACGCAGTGTCAGACTGTCGGCCGGATCGGCCGCGATGAAACTCCAGCGGCCATGCAGCGCCGGATCGCGGCCCGGCCCCGCCGTCGCGCTGTCGAGGAACAGCGCGAAGGGTTCGTCTGCAAAGGCGTGAAACGCCTCATGCGGCTCACGCCACGCCAATTCCTGAACGAGCGGTTCGGTCACGTCGGTTGTGCTTTCCTCAGGCAGCCCTTGTCAGGGCAGTGTCGGTTCGCCGGGCTCCGCTTCGCCGGGGCCGCAGCTCGCGCATTCACGCGCTTCCATGCGCGCAAGCGGTCCGCGCGGTTTGCCGGCTGCGCCGCCGGACGTTGCGCGCGCACTCTGCACAGCCAGAAAATCGGTCAGCAGGCGGCTCACCAGCGGCGCCTCGGCGAACGTGATGTTATGTCCCATGCCCGGATAGGAGCGAAGCTGCGCCTGCGGCATCAGTTCCAGCAATTGTGTCGCATGGGCGAAGGGTACGACCTCGTCGGCCTCGCCCCAGATGACGAGAACCGGCCGCGGCGAACGGCCGGCGGTTGCGAAGGCCTGATGCGCGCTGCCCATCGGATAATGGCGCATGGTCGAAAGCAGCGCGTCGCCATAACCGCGGTAGTCGAGCTGGCGACTGAAATTGGCCAGAAACGCACCGGGATTGGGCGCGCTTGGCGCCTCTTTGGCCGCAGCATTGTAGAAAAGCCGGGCATCGAAAAGGCGCATGATCCAGTCGCCGATCACAGGCCGGCGCAGAAGTTCCACATTGCGGTTCGTCTCGACGCCGAGACCGGCCGGTGCGATCAGCATCAGCGAGCGGACGCGCTCGGGGTAGCGCGCGGCGAAAATTGTGGCGATGGCGCCGCCCATCGAATAACCGACGAGATCGACGCGGCGGTTGACACCGAGCGCATCGAGCAGTTCCTCGAGCTGACGGTCGAAGAGATCGGCGTCATAGACCGCGGCGGGACGGTCGGACAGGCCGCGGCCGAAATTGTCATAGGCGAGTACGCGGTAGCCTGCATCGGTCAACGGCGCGATATGGTCGTTCCAGACGAAGGAGGGCGTCGAAAAACCGTGGACAAGAACGACCAGCGGCGCATCCTCACGGCCCTCGAGCCGGTAGTGCACCGTGCCGCCCGGGAGGTCGATGAAATCGTGGGCCACGCCCTGCGCCGTCAGCGATGCGCGCACCGCCGCATCGAGCGCGGGCCGTGCCTGACCGGCCGCCCAGTAGCTCATCGCCATGATGAGCAGGACGGCAGCCGCCAATATCGCGATACCCTTCACGAATGCCATGATGTCGCAAACTTTCCCATACGCTGCCGGGTTCCAGTTTTCCGCTGCGGAAGGCCTCTTCGGAACGGCAGTCTAGAGCCTTGCCGGTGTTGCCACAAATGGCGCACAGGCTTGCGGGCATGGCCAAATAAGGGCTTGATGCGGGCGCACGAGGCAGAGAATGACGGAGACCCCCATGCAGGATGCATTCAAGGAAAAAGTACTCGCGGGCAAGACGGCCTTCGTCGCCGGCGCCTCCAGTGGCATCAATCTCGGCATCGCGCAGCATTTTGCGCGGGCCGGCGCCAAAATTGCCCTTATCAGCCGCAGCCACGACAAGATCACGGCCGCCGCAAAGACGATCACGGATGAAGGTTTCGACGCCATCGGCATGGCGGCCGATGTGCGCGACTTCAATTCGGTCGAGACGGCGATGAAACAGGCGCAGGCGCGGCTCGGCAATTTCGACATCGTGATTTCGGGCGCCGCCGGAAATTTTGTCGCGCCGGCGCTCGGCATGTCGTCCAACGGCTTCAAGACCGTTGTCGACATCGATCTCATCGGCACCTTCAATGTGCTGCGTGCCTCGTTTCAGTTTCTGAACCGGCCGGGCGCGTCGCTGATCTCGATTACCGCGCCGCAGGGCGTCAATCCCTCGCTCTTCCAGGCCCATGTCTGCGCGGCCAAGGCGGGGATAAACATGCTGACCAAGTGCCTGGCGATGGAATGGGGCCCGGCCGGCGTTCGCGTCAATGCGATCTCGCCCGGCCCCATCGCCGATACTGAAGGCATGGCGCGGCTGGCGCCCTCGGCGGAAGCCGAGAAACTGATCAAGTCGCGCATTGCGCTGCGCGACTACGGCACCAAGACGGATATCGCGGATACCGCGCTTTTCCTTTCCACCGACAATGCCAAATACATTACCGGCACCATCGTCGATTGCGACGGCGGCTCGAAGCTCGGCGATGCAGGTCCCGATGCGCTGGGAGATTTCAAGTAAGCCGAAACGACGGCGGAGGAGGGAGGAACAAGGGATGGCGAAGGCAGTATCGATTGCACCGGCGGATTTCAGCTGCGTTCTCTATGAGGTTCGCGACCATGTCGCGATCGTGACCCTCAACCGGCCGGAGCGGCGCAATGCGCTCAACCGGCGCGCCTATGACGAACTGGAGGCGGCATTTCGCGCCGCTTCGGCCGATGAAGATGTACGCTGCGTTATCGTGACCGGGACCGATCCCGCCTTCTGCTCGGGCGAGGACGTCAAGGAGATGATGACCGGCGAGCAGCGCGACAAGAGCGTGGCGCGGCTGACGGCCGTCCGGCCCGAGCCGACGCCTGCGGCGGTTGCCGCGCTTGAATGCGACCGGCCGGTGATTGCTGCCGTCAATGGTGCCGCCGTTGGTTGGGGCATGGAATTGACGCTCTTCGCCGACATCCGCATTGCTTCGGAGCAGGCGAAATTCGGCGAGATATTCATCAAGCGCGGGCTGATTTCCGATGTTGGCGGCTTGTGGCGGCTGCCGGCCATTGTCGGCCCGGCCAAGGCGGCGGAACTGCTTTTCACCGGTGATATCATCGATGCGAACGAGGCCTTGAGAATCGGCCTTGTCGGCGAGGTCGTGCCGCATGACAGGCTGATGGAAAGCGCGCTGGCGCTTGCCGCCCGCATTGCTGTCAATGCGCCGCTTGCCCTGCGTTTCATGAAAGACGGCCTGCGCCGCACATCCTATGGCGATCTGCGCGAGATCGGCAGCTGGGTCAGCGCAACGCTCGGCCGGCTGTTCGAAACCGAGGATCACCGCGAGGGCGTGCGCAGTTTCCTCGAAAAACGCGCGCCCGAGTTCAAGGGACGCTGAGGCGGGATGTCGGACGATGGCGCTTTTCTTCGATCAGCAATGGTTTGACGAAAGACTGAAAGCGACAAGCCGGACGCGCGATGATGTGGCGGCGGCGCTCGGGCTTTCGCGCCGCGAGGTCGACGAAATCTGGAAAGACCAGCGCGAGGTGACGCCCAATCAGGTGACGATGCTGGCGCGTCTGCTCGAGGCGCCGGCCGCCGAAGTCGTCAACCGGGCCGGTGTGGCGACGCCGATGCCCGCCGCACCGCCCGCGGGAGATGCCGCGCTCGCGCGCCGGCTCGATGAAATCGATGTCCGGCTGACACGCATCGAACGCGCGATTGCCGATCTGCAATCGCTTGTTCTCGCCACACGACAGGGTTGAGGCTTCGATGCGCGATTTCCACCTGCCCGGCCGGTCCACCGTTCACAGCGTCAACGGCATGTGCGCCACGTCGCAACCCGTCGCGGCGGAAGCGGCGATCTCGATCCTGCGGGCCGGCGGCAACGCGGTCGACGCGGCGATTGCCGCAAGCGCGGTCCTTTGCGTGGTCGAGCCCTACAATACCGGGATCGGCGGCGATTGTTTCGTCCTCCTGTCGAAAAAGGGCAGCGGGGATATTGTCGGTCTCAACGGTTCGGGCCGCTCGCCGAAAGCGATTTCGCTCGAGAAGCTGAAATCGGCCGGTGTCACGGCGCTCACGCTCAACAGCGTTCATTCGGTCACGGTGCCCGGCGCCATCGACGCCTGGGCACGACTTATCGCCGATCACGGCACGATGGAGCTTGGCCGCGTTTTCGAGCCGGCGACCCGCCTTGCCGAGGAAGGCTTTGCGGTTGCGCCGCGTATCTCGCTCGAATGGAATTTTCTGAAAGGCCATATCGCGAAAGACGCAGACGCGTTTGCGCAGTATACGGTCGATGGCAAGGCACCCGCGGCCGGGGATAAGTATCGTCTGCCAGTTCTTGCAAGGACGCTCCGTCTTGTCGGGGAGAAAGGGCGCGACGCCTTTTACGAAGGCACGATCGCCGAAGACATGGTGAGGAAACTCAACGCACTTGGCGGCTTTCACACGCTGGAAGATTTCGCGGCCACGAGGTCGGACTATGTGACGCCGATAAAGACAAGCTATCGCGGACGCGACATTCATGAGATACCCCCGAACGGGCAAGGCATCACCGCGCTTCTGATGCTGAACATCCTGTCGCATGCGGGGCTTGACGAGCTGGATCCAAGGGGTGCGCTCCGTCTGCATCGCGATATGGAAGCAGCGCGTCTTGCCTACGACATGCGGGACAAGCATGTCGCCGATCCCTCGTTCGGCGACATCCCCGTCGATCATCTGCTCTCGGACAAGCTGGCGGCCGAGCTTGCCGCACGTATCGATCCCGACCGGCGTATCCCCGATCTGACCACGCTGCGCGACCCGCTCAATCGCGACACGGTCTATCTCACCGTGGTGGACAAGGATCGCAACGCCGTTTCCTTCATCAATTCGCTGTTCTTCGGCTTTGGCTGCGGCATCCTCGCGCCCGGCTCCGGCGTCATGTTTCAGAACCGCGGTTCCGGCTTTGTCATGGAGGAAGGACATCCGAACTGCGTCGAAGGCGGCAAGCGGCCGCTCCACACGATCATTCCCGGGATGATGGTCGAGAACGGGCGGGCGGTCATGCCGTTCGGCGTCATGGGCGGCGCCTATCAGGCGGTCGGCCATGCCCATCTCGTCACGAACATGCTGGACCACGGCATGGACGTGCAGGAAGCGCTCGACAGTCCGCGCGCTTTTCCGGCCGCGAACTGGCTCGACCTCGAGCCCGCCATTTCCTCTGAGGCGCGCGAGGGCTTGCGGGCACGCGGCCATGAGATCAGAGACACGTTCCTGCCGCATGGCGGCGGCCAGGCGATCCTGATCGACCATGAACGGGGTACGCTGACCGGCGGTTCCGATCCGCGCAAGGACGGCGCGGCGGTCGGCTACTAGCCGGGAATTTTCCTGAAAGTCAGAGCTTGCGCTCAAGCCTCGGCAGGCGCAGCGCCTCGGCCAGCATGTCCGGCAGCATGTCCGCATCGATATAGGCGGTCGCCGCCCGCTGGCGCTTCTCCTGCTTGCGGGAAGGGGAGTAGGGCCAATGCCAGTGCTGGTCGACATATTGCGCGAGAAAACCGGCGACAGGCCGTGTCGCGCCGAGCGGCGGCCGGCCGAGTGCGGCATGGGAGGGATCGGAAGCGCGCGCATCCGCCGGACGCATTGCAGGCTCGGCCCGTTGCGCACGCATGCTCGCCTCCGCCTCCCGCCGCGGCGCGGGCAACGTCAACTGCGATCTTGTCATGCGCTCGATCTTCGACATCCGGCGCTTTCTCTCCAGCAAGCTGTCCTCGCTGCCGTATCTCCCACCGGTCCTGCCGGTACGGAGTTGGCGGCCTTCCACCGACGCAGCAAGAAGTCTGCCACGAGATTCGCTTTGCCGGGAGATGCGGGTGCGTCGAAACGATACAGAATCGTCGAATTAACCGATTTATTTAAAGCTTTAGTCGTTAAAACGCTTCTCTAAATCTTAACTGGCACTGCGCGACTATCGCATGTTCCGAGCGTCCAGAAGGGCGCCCTCGGAGACGACGACGCCTGGATTGTTCAGGCAAGTGAGTGCGGCGGGAGTAGTGTTGTGGACTCGAGGACGCAGGATGCGCGCAGAGTCGGTGGAACGTTGGATCTCAACGGTAGTGAGGTTCAGCCGGACGATCTGCTGAGAGGCGCTGTAACGGCAGTGGGCGATGCGGCCTATCGCTGGTCGATCGAAGACGATCGGCTCGATTGGGGTCCGGCCGCCAGCATGCTTTTCGGCATTTCCGACATATCGGCGATAGCGGCGCATCGCGATTTCGCGGCGCGCATCGTCCTTGACGGGCCGAGCCGTTATGAGCGCATCTGTCTCTTGCACGAGAGCGATCCCGGTCAAGGCGTTCCTTACGAACTGGAATATCAAATTCGCGACGATTTCGGCGGCTTGCGCTGGGTCGAGGATCGCGGCCGCTGGTATGGCGGTGCGGATGGCGCGCCGGCTTATGCGATCGGCGTCATGCGCGCGATCGATGAGCGCCATCGCCGCGAAGCGCAACTGGTGCGGCTTTCCACCTATGACGAACTGACCGGCCTGCTCAATCGTGTCCGGCTGAAGGAAGCGCTGAGCGAGGCCCTGATTGCCGCCCAGCGCGGCCGGCAGAATTCCGCCTTCCTGCTGCTGGCGGTCGACAATCTGGCCCTGATCAACGACGCGTTTGGCTTCGACGTCGCCGACGAGGTCATCGTCCGTGTTGGCGAACGGTTGTCCGGCCTCGCGCGTCGCGGCGACTCGTTCGGCCGTTATGCCGGCAACAAGTTCGGCATCGTTCTCAACAACTGCAGCGAGGAGCGGCTCGACGACGTTTGCGAAAGATTGCTTGCCGAAGTGCGCGACAAGGTGGTCGTGACGGCGCGCGGGCCTGTTGCGGTCACAGTGTCGGCCGGTTCGATTGCCCTGCCAGGCCATGCATCCAGCGTTGATCAGGCGCTTGCGCGCGCTGAAGAAGCGCTGGGATCGGCCAAACAGCGGATGCGGAACTCGCATGTCATCTATGCGCCGTCCCGCGAGCGGGACAAGACGCGTCTGCGCAACATCAATGTTGCCGATGAACTTATCACCGCGCTCAACGACCGGCGTATACGTATCGCCTATCAGCCGATCGTCGATTCACACACCGGTGAAACCTGCATACACGAATGTCTTGTGCGGATGGAGCGGCCGGACGGGACAATCGTTCCGGCGGGTCATTTCGTCCCGGTGGCCGAGAAGCTCGGCTTGATCGGTCTTCTCGACTATCGGGTCATGGAACTGGCGGTCGCCACGCTGCGCGAGCGGGATGATGTCAAGCTGTCGCTCAATATCTCGGGCCGGACCATCGGCGACCGGTTGTGGCGCGACACGCTTGCTTCCCATTTGCATGCGGAATCCGGCTTTGCCGAACGCCTGATCATCGAGATTACCGAGACGGTGGCCATTCACGAGATCGAGGAGTTGACCGATTTCGTCGCGAGTTTCCGCGAGCTTGGCTGCCAGATCGCGATCGACGATTTCGGCGCTGGCTACACCTCGTTCCGGAATCTCAAAACGCTCGATGTCGATCTGGTCAAGATCGACGGGTCCTTCGTGATCGATCTGGTGAACAATCCCGACAACCAGTTCTTCGTCCGAACGCTGGTGAATCTCGCCCACAACTTCAATCTGCCGACGGTGGCGGAGTGGGTCAGCAACGACGCAGAAGTCGCGATGCTGCGCGATTTCGGCGTCGAATATCTGCAGGGTTTCCATCTGGGCGAGCCGGCCATGTCGCTGCCGGCCTCGCGGGTGTCGGACCCTATTTCTTCGACAAGGCTTCGAGCTGCGCCTGCATAAGCGCGATCTGACGCTTCAGATCATCGAGTTCGCTTTCGCGGCCGCCGCTCTTGTCGACCGTCTTTTCCGATTTTGCGGGCTCTTTCGTGTCGCGTTCGGCGCCTGCGCCGGTGCGGCCGAAAGGTGAGAACATACGCATCGCATTGTCGAATATTTCAAGATTCTGGCGAATCTGATCCTCGAACTGCCCCAGCCGCTCGCGCCCGCCCAGCGCGCCGACAAGACGGTTGCGCAGCTTTCCCTGCTCCTTGGAAAAGCTGTTCATGCTCATTTCGAGATAGGACGGGATAAAGCTCTGCAGGCTGTCGCCATAGAAGCGGATCAGCTGGCGGAGGAAGTTGATGGGCAAGAGGTTCTGTCCCTTGCCTTCTTCCTCGAAAATGATCTGGGTCAGCACCGAGCGGGTGATGTCCTCGCCCGTCTTGGCGTCGCGAACGACAAATTCCTTGCTCTGCTTCACCATTTCGCAGAGATGCTCAAGCGTCACATAGCTCGATGTCGCCGTGTTGTAGAGACGCCGATTGGCGTATTTCTTGATGACGATGACGTCATCGTCCGTGGATGCTGTCTTTTTGGCCACGGTCACTCTCTCGCTCAAGTGTTGTCACGCCGGGGTTGTTTTTATCCCGCACGATAGCCGTTCGGCACCGCCCGGGCCCCTGACCCCCTGTCTTTTGGCATTGTGACGCGGTATTGTTGCGCTGCGCAAGCCCCGCATTGCGATGCACAGAATTCGACGATCCGGTCACGGCGGGCGGGTGTCCCGCAGCAGCGGCGAATCGGTGACCTATCATTTCTCCGGCAAAGGTTTCAGGGAGCCAGCAATGAGTAAATCCGGTACCGAGGTGGTGATTGTCGGCGCGGCGCGCACGCCCGTCGGCGCATTCAACGGCTCTTTGTCCAGTTTGCCCGCTCATGAACTCGGCCGCATCGCCATTTCGGCCGCGATCGAACGCGCCGGCGTCGACAAGGCGCAGATTTCCGAGGTCATCCTGGGCCAGATCCTGCAAGCGGGCCAGGGGCAGAACCCCGCCCGGCAGGCCGCGATCAATGCCGGCCTGCCGGTGGAAGTGCCGGCCTGGAGCGTCAACCAGCTCTGCGGCTCCGGCCTGCGCGCCGTCGCGCTCGGCTTTCAGGCCATCGTCAATGGCGACAGCGAGATCGTGGTTGCCGGCGGGCAGGAAAGCATGAGCCAGGCGCATCATTCTGCCTATCTGCGGGCCGGCCAGAAGATGGGTTCGCTCGACTTCGTTGATACGATGATTACGGATGGTCTCTGGGACGCCTTCAACGGCTACCATATGGGTCAGACGGCCGAAAATGTCGCCGCGCGCTGGCAGATCACGCGCGAAGAGCAGGACGTCTTCGCCGTAGCGTCGCAGAACAAGGCCGAGGCCGCGCAGAAGGCGGGCAAATTCAAGGACGAGATCGCAGCCGTCACCATCAAGGGGCGCAAGGGCGACACGGTGGTCGACGCCGATGAGTACATCAAGTCCGGCGTCACGCTCGACGGCATCAAGGGGCTGAAGCCGGCTTTTCAGAAGGAGGGTGGCTCGGTCACGGCCGCCAATGCGTCCGGCATCAATGACGGCGCGGCGGCGGTGGTGCTGATGAGCGCCGAGCGTGCGCAGAAGGAAGGCCGCAAGGTCATGGGGCGGATCGTTTCCTGGGCGCATGCCGGCGTCGATCCGGCGGTGATGGGGACAGGCCCGATCCCGGCCTCGCGCGCCGCCTTGAAACAGGCCGGCTGGTCGCCCGACGATCTCGATCTCGTGGAGGCCAACGAGGCCTTTGCCGCGCAGGCGCTGGCCGTCAACAAGGATCTCGGCTGGGACGCGTCCAAGGTCAATGTCAATGGCGGCGCCATCGCCATCGGTCATCCGATCGGTGCATCGGGCGCCCGCGTGCTGGTTACCCTTCTGCACGAGATGGAAAAGCGGAAATCGAAAAAGGGTCTTGCCACGCTTTGCATTGGCGGCGGCATGGGCATCGCCATGTGCATCGCGCGCGACTGAGGGCCGGGGGGCACCGGACAGGATGCGATCTCCTTTGAAGACGAGGACTTGAAACGATGAAAAAAGTTGCGCTGGTCACCGGCGGTACGCGGGGCATCGGCCACGCCATTTCGCTCGCGCTCAAGGCGGCCGGCTACGAGGTCGTGGCCAATTACGGTGGCAACGACGAGGCTGCCGCCGCCTTCACCGGGGAAACCGGTATCAAGGCGTTCAAGTGGAATGTCGGCGATTACGAGGCTTGCGTGAAGGGCATTGCCGAGGTTGAGGCCGCGCTCGGTCCCGTCGATGTGCTCGTCAACAATGCGGGGATAACGCGTGATGGGATGCTGCACAAGATGACCCCCGCGCAATGGCGCGAGGTCATCAGCGTCGATCTCGATTCGATGTTCAACATGTGCCAACCCGTCATCAACGGCATGCGCGAGCGCGGTTTCGGCCGTATCGTCAATATCTCGTCGATCAACGGCCAGAAAGGCCAGATGGGCCAGACCAATTATTCGGCTGCCAAGGCCGGTGTCATCGGCTTCACCAAGGCGCTGGCGCAGGAGGTGGCGCGGAAAGGCATCACCGTCAATTGCATCGCACCCGGCTATATAGACACCGACATGGTGGCTGCCGTGCCGCAAAAAGTGCTCGACGGCATCATCGCTTCCATTCCAGTCGGCCGTCTCGGCAAGGCGGAGGAAATCGCCCATTGCGTGACGTTCCTCGCCGACGAAAAAGCGAGCTTCGTCACCGGCGCGACGATCACGGCCAACGGCGCGCAGTTCATCGCCGGATAAGCTCCTTGCTGGCATGAAGGGGCAAGATGGGCAGAGCGGCTCGTTCAGCTCTCTTGCGTTTCCGCCGCCATCAGCGCGTCGTATTCGTCGTCGCGGCCCGGCCGGCCCGGCGTCGGATAGACCCAGGCGTCGACGGGTCCCACATCGACATGCGCATAAGGTGTTTTCGTCGGGTAGAAGCCGGTGCCGCCGCGACCGAGTTTTTTGGCCACGCGGTAGACTTCTTCCGGGTCATGAAAATCCTGCGTGATATCGATCGCCATGCCGCGCATATGAAAGCTGCCCGGATCGACGCCGTTGCCGCGTGCATCGAGCCATGCATTGGTTCGCTCGGTGCGGTAGCCGGACATGATGTAGATCGGATTTTTCGACCGTGTGTTGGCGTTGATGTCGTGGAGCAGATCGAGCAGGCGCGGATCGGTCGGCGCCGTCTTGTTTTCACGCAGGTCGCGCATGAACCAGTCGACGCGCTTGATTGCATCCGGCAGATAGTCGCCATCCGCCCAATAGACGATGTTGAGTCTTTCGCCGGAGTTGAGGCTTTGCAGGTTGAGCGCCCGCTTGTAGGGGGCGTCGGCCCGGATCAATGAGGGCGCTGCCAGAAGCGCCCCGGCGCCCGCCGCCAGCATCAGCGCCGTCCGGCGCGTTATCCCTTGCGACAAAACCTTTTCCATCATCGTAAAAACCTAACGAAGTGTCGCATTTGGCTCAAGCACCGGTTCCATATCGGCGACGGCGATCGGCTCGACGGCGCCAATCAGCGCGCCGGGTGCCGTGGCGGCGTGCTTGCGGCTCTCCGCTTCCGGTGCAAGCTGGACAAAGCTGTAGCCCTGGTCGCGCATTGTGGTGATAAAGGATGAAAGCATGTCGGCGGTACGCGGTTTGGTGTCATGCAGGATCAGGATGCCCCGCCCGACCGAGGCGATATTGCGGATTGCACGCCGCCGAACCTCCGCCGATCCTATCGGTTTCCAGTCGTCGGCGCCGAACTCGCAGGAGAATGTCGCCACATGCCGTTCGCCGAGCCAGCGGATGAGTGCCGAACTGTCGTTGAGGCCCGGGAAACGGAAAAAGGGCGCGAGGCGTTTGCGATCCTCGGCCGGTGCACTCGCCAGCGCCGCCTCGACGGCCTCGAAGCCACGACGTATTTCGCGTTGCGCCTGGCCAAGCGAGTAGCGGCGCAGGCTGTTCGGGTGGAGCCAGGTATGCGCGCCGATGATATGACCGCGCGCGGCAACTTCACGTACGATCTCCGGATGCTTCTCGGCATAGTAGCCGACCATGAAGAATGTCGCCTTGATGCAGTGATGATCCAGAATATCGAGCACGCGGCGCGTCGTTTCAGGGTCCGGTCCGTCATCGAAGGTCAATGCTACTTCTTTCGGGCCCAACGGGACGGTCTTCGGATACTGCATGTTGCCATAGGTCGGGCCGTCCGTTGTCGGCACCGTTACGATGCGGCTCGTCGCCGGGCCCGCAAGGTCGGTGCGGCAGGCGCCGTTGCTCGCGGACGCATTGGATGCCGCAAACAGCAATGCCGCGCCGATGGCCGCCCATGTTGGAATACATCTCACGCTGATGCCCCGTCGTGCCGTCACCAAGCTCCGGCAAATTCTAGCGTGGCGCGAGCGGCGGGCCAGCGCAAACGCGCCACAGGCCGGGTAAAAGCGATTGGCGCCAGATTTCTTTGTTTGTCGCATTTTCCGGTCAAGTGGATTGCCGGTTGACCGGAAAATGCTCTAGCGGCGCGGGCTCCAGCCCGGCTGCGCCATTTCGAAGCCTGAAAACTCGAAGCCGGGCGCCACCGTGCAGCCGACCAGCGTGAAATCGCCTTGCGGTTCGGCTGCCTGCCAATGACCCTTCGGCACCACGAGTTGCGGATGCTGGCCAGCGGCCAAGTCGGGCCCGAGAAGCCGCGTTTCGGAGGCCCTGCCATCGTGGCTTGTCGAAAGCGACAGCGGGCCGCCGGCATACCAATGCCAGATTTCAGTGGCGTCCACGCGGTGCCAATGTGAGCGCTCGCCCGCCTTCAGGAGGTAGTAAATGGCCGTCGAGTGCGCGCGGTCATCTCCCGCAGCGTCGCGGAAGGTCTCGGCGAAATGACCGCCTTCGGGGTGCGGCGCGAGTTTCAACAGTGCGACGATCTCATCCGCCGTCAATACCGTGTTCGAGTTATTCATCTCAGAAGTTGTCCTTGCGCTTGCGCGTCTCCGCAAAGACGTCCACATCTGATGCCTTTTCCAGGCCGATGGTTACGCGGAGATCCGGGCTTGCCGCGCGCAGGAAGGGGTTGGTTGCCTTTTCGAGACCGATGGTGGTCGGCACCGTCCATTCGCCGCGGGCGCGCTTTGCATCGATTTCCTTCGCGCGGGCAACGAGAGCGGCATTCTGCGGTTCGACACTGAGGGCAAAGCGCGCATTCGACTGCGTATATTCATGCGCACAATAGACTGTGGTGTCGTCGGGGAGCGCCATCAACTTGTTGAGGGATGTCCACATCTGCTGCGGCGTTCCCTCGAACAGACGCCCGCATCCGAGCGCGAAAAGCGTGTCGCCGACAAAAGCCACCTTGTCGTCGGCAAAGCTGTAGGCGATATGGCCCCGCGTGTGGCCCGGGACTTCGATGACGCGGGCGCGCGCGGCGCCGAGTTCCACGATGTCGCCTTCACCAACGGCGCGGTCGATGCCGGGGATCAAATCCTTCTCGCCCCTCGGGCCGATTACCATGCAACCCGTTTCCTTCTTCAGCGCCGCGTTGCCGCCGGCATGGTCGAAATGGTGATGGGTGTTGAGGATATGGGTCAGCTTCCAGCCCCTGTCGGCCAGCGCCTGCAGGATCGGTCCGACCTCGGGCGTGTCGATCGTTGCGGTGGCGCCCGTCGACGGTTCATGCACCAGATAGCCGTAATTGTCGTTCAAACAGGGGAACTGGTGAATCCGAAGTCCGCTCATCTCGCCTCCGTCTCGCTGTTTTTCAAGGTTTTCGGGATGCTTGCCATGATTGCGCGTGCCGCATGCACCGCTCGATTTGCCTTTGAGACTAACCTAGTGCGATCCGGGGGCGAGGTGAACCCGTCGCCGCCGGCGCGGAGAATCTGATAAGCTCCGATCCATGCCGATGGATGTGATCGATCTCCGCGACTTCTACGGACGGCCGCTCGGCCGGGTCGCGCGGCGTCACATCAGCCGCCGTATCGAGGCGACCTGGCCCGATCTGCGCGGCCTCAATGTGATGGGTCTCGGCTTCGCGACACCCTATCTGGGCATGTTCATCGGCAAGGCACAGCGGGTTGTGGGCCTGATGCCGGCGCGGCAGGGTGTTCTGCACTGGCCTTCCGTGGGCAAGTGCCTCGCAGGGCTCGTAGACGAGCATGAATTGCCATTGGCTGACGAAAGCATGGACCGTGTGCTCGTTGTTCACGGGCTTGAAGCCAGCGAGTCGATGCGCGTCATGCTGCGGCAGATCTGGCGCGTATTGGCGCCGGGAGGGCGTTTGCTGATCGTCGCGCCGAACAGGCGCGGGTTGTGGGCGCGACGCGAGGCGACGCCGTTCGGTCATGGCCAGCCCTTTTCGCGCGGTCAGCTGACCCAGCTTCTGCGTGAGTCGATGTTCAGCCCGTCCGCGTGGGAGGTTGCCCTGTTTGCCCCGCCTTTCGACTGGCGACCGCTGCTGCGCTCGGCGAGCGCCTGGGAGCGTGTCGGGCATGTGCTTTGGCCGCGTTTCTCCGGCGTCATACTGGTCGAGGCAACGAAACAGATTTATGCGGCGACGCCCTTGCCGGCCGCAAAAAATGTTGCGCAGCGCGTCCGCGCCCTCGCGCCGCTTCCGGCGCCCGCCCGGCCGGCCAGTTCATTCGACGAGAGTTAGAACGCCCGCTTGTCGTGGCGTGAGAGCAGAAAAACCGCATCTCCGGCCAGCAAATTGGCGATGGCGCCGGGCCGTGACAGCCGGCGTGTCGTCTCGCCGGTCACAATCACGACATCTTCGATGCTCAAACCCAGATCGTCGCAGAGCCCGGTGAAGTCGAGCAGGGTGCAGAGATGGATGTTCGGCGTGTCGTACCAGGAGTGACCCAGTGACGGCGTCTCGGGCATCCGGCCGCTGACGAGAAGCTGCAACCGAACACGCCAGTGCCCGAAATTCGGGAAGGAAACGATCACATGTCGTCCGATGCGCTTCATCGCGCGCAGCACTTCCTTCGGATTTCGGGTCGCCTGAATGGTCTGGCTCAGAATCACGTAGTCGAAAGCGTCGTCCGGATAGTCGGCAAGGTCGGTATCGGCGTCGCCCTGCACGACCGAAAGGCCGCGGGCCACGCAGGCATTCACGCCCTCCTGGCTCAGTTCGACACCGCGCCCGTCGACGTTCTTCTGGCGCGTAAGCAACTCCAGCAGTTCGCCATCGCCGCAGCCGACGTCGAGCACACGGCTGCCCGGCGCGATCATCTGGGCGATCAGATCGAGGTCGATGCGGCCCGTCGAGTAACCGTTGCCCTGGCTCATGCGCCGAGCCCTCGTGTCCGCGCAGCGCTATCGATAAAGCCGCGCAATGTCGCAAACATTTCGGGTTCGTCCAGCAGGAAGGCATCGTGACCCTTGTCGGTTCTGATCTCGACGAAGCTCACATTGGCCGCAATCGCATTGAGTGCATGCACGGTCTGCCGGCTGTCCGATGTCGGAAACAGCCAGTCGCTGGTGAAGGAGACGACGCAAAAGCGGGCCTTGGTGCCTCGAAATGCGTTGGCCAGAACGCCACCGAAATCATCGGCGAGATCGAAATAATCCATCGCGCGCGTGAGATAGAGGTAGGAGTTGGCGTCGAAACGATCGACGAAAGTCGATCCTTGATGGCGCAGATAGGATTCAATCTGAAAGTCCGCGTCGAAACCGTAGGTGACGGCTTCGCGGTCCTGGAGGTTGCGACCGAATTTGCGATGCAACGCCGTTTCCGACAGATAGGTGATGTGCGCGGCCATGCGTGCAACCGCGAGCCCCTTGGCAGGGCTCGTCCCCTCGATCAAATAGGCGCCCTGCTTCCATTCCGGATCGGCCATGATCGCCTGGCGGCCGACCTCGTGAAAGGCGATGTTCTGCGCGGAGTGGCGGGCGGCCGTCGCAATCGGGATCGCGGAGAAGACACGATCGGGATAGGCAGCCGCCCATTGCAGCACCTGCATCCCGCCCATCGAGCCGCCGATGACGCAAAAAAGGTCGCCGATGCCAAGCTTGTCGAGCAACATCGCCTGGGCCCGCACCATGTCGCCGATGGTGATAACCGGAAAGTTCAAGCCATAGGGTTGGCCGGTTGCGGGGTCGATATCCCGCGGTCCGGTCGTGCCCATGCAGCCGCCCACGACATTCGGGCAAATCACGAAAAAGCGGTCGGTGTCGATGGGCAGGCCCGGTCCGACCATGTGCGGCCACCAGCCGGCCTTGCCGGTGATCGGATGCGCGCTTGCAGCATATTGGTCGAGCGTCAACGCGTGGCAGATCAGCACCACATTCGACTTGTCGGCGTTCAGCGTGCCGTAGGTCTCGTAGGCGATGGTAAACGGACTGAGGCTGACGCCGGAATCGAGGGCGAGCGGCTTGTCGGCGCCGAAAGTCGCCGTGGCGCTTTGCGCTCCGACCCTGCCGTTGTCGTCCGGACGCCGCTCGTCCCCAGTCCTGTCGATCGTGTTCATTGCGCCCCTGCGCCGGCCTTTTTGCCCCCTGAAAGCCGCTCCGGACCCCCTTCGGGCGAGGGTGCATAGCTAGGGATGCACCCCCCAAAATGTCAATGTTTTCTTTGATTTTAGCGGGTCGGGCTCGTATGAATACCGCTCTTGCGGACCGGGGAGAGGGGCCCGCCGCGAGGGGGGTTCCCCGCCAAGAGACGCACATGACGACCGAGACGACCAGCCCTGAGAAAGCGCTCACCGATGTCCGCAAGGAGATCGATGCGATCGATGACGCCATTCACGATCTGCTGATGAAGCGGACCGAGCTTGTCGTCGAGGTTGCGGAGGCCAAGGCGCGCGAGGCGAGTGCCGCCGGAGAGGGCAGTTTTATCGCGTTCCGGCCCGGTCGCGAGGCGGAGGTTTTGCGTCGCCTGGCGGCGCGGCACCGGGGCGACCTGCCGTTGCGTGTCGTCTTCCGGCTCTGGCGCGAGATTATCGCTGCCATGACGCGCATTCAGGGTCCGTTCCGGGTCGAGGTTTTCGGCGGCGAGGGCGGCAATGCGCTCGGCAACTGGGATCTGGCGCGAAGCTATTACGGCTCGTCGACGCCTATGGAGTTGCACGAGACGGCGCGCGACATGTTGCGGCGGCTGGGAAACGATCGTTCGGCGGTCGGTATTCTGCCGGAGCCCGGCGGATATCCAGGCGGTGACTGGTGGACGTCGCTGGCAGCCAACGGCCATCTCGGCTTGCGTGTCGTCGCCCGTCTGCCATTCATCGAGGTGGTGCGTGACGAAGATGAATTGCGCGCCTATGTGGTGGCGCAAGCGGATTTCGAGGCGACGGGCGACGACACCAGCCTGCTGGCGCTGCTGACGAGCGAGAGCATCAGCGAGGCACGCGCCGTGGCGCTGGCAAAGGCCGCGGGCCTCGACGGCGTGCGCATCGGCCAGGCGCGGATTGCCGACGGCGCTGCGACATATGCCAATCTTCTCGCGGTAAGCGGATTCGTCGGCGAAGACGATCCGCGGCTTGCCGTATTGTCCGACGGCGGGGTTGCCGAGGCGCGGGTCATCGGAGGCTATGCCAGTCCGTTGCGCCGCGAAACGGATGGCGAGTGAGGCGATCATGACACGCCCGACGCCCCAGAAGGGCATTCTCGATATCGAACCTTATGTCGGCGGCCGCGCTAGCGCGGGCGGCACCGGCAAGGTTTTCAAGCTGTCGGCCAACGAGACGCCGCTCGGCCCGAGCCCGCGCGCGCGCGAGGCCTTTCTCTCCGCCGCCGAGAGCATGGCGCTTTATCCGGATGGCGGTGCCGACGAATTGCGTGCCGCGATTGCCGCGCGTTACGGCCTCAATGCGGAGCGGATCGTATGCGGCGCCGGTTCCGACGAACTGCTGCATCTTCTGGCGCAGGCCTATCTCGGTGAGGGCGACGCGGCGATTGCGACCGAGCATGGATTTCTCGTCTATCCGATCATTACCAAGGCGGCCGGTGCGGCCTGCATCCAGGTGAAGGAGAAAGACCTCCGCACCGATGTCGATGCGATTCTCTCCGCGATTACGCCGAAGACGAAGATGATCTTTCTCGCCAATCCCAACAACCCGACCGGCAGCTACCTGCCGGCCGACGAGATGCGCCGTCTCCATGCCGGTCTGCGGCCCGATATTCTCCTCGTCGTCGATGCGGCCTATAGCGAATATGTGAGCCGCAACGACTATGAGGCAGGGATCGAGCTTGTCGCGACATCGGAGAATGTCGTGATGACGCGCACTTTCTCGAAGATATACGGACTGGCGGCGCTGCGGCTCGGCTGGATGTATGCGCCTGCGCATGTTGCCGACGTGATCAATCGCATCCGCGGGCCGTTCAATGTGTCGGTTCCGGCCATGAACGCGGGCGTCGCGGCGATGCGCGACACCGCGCATGTCGACATGGCACGCGCATATAACGACAAATGGCTCGCCTGGCTGACGGAAGAAATTGCGAAGCTTGGGCTCGACGTGGCGCCAAGCGTTGCGAATTTTCTGCTGATCGGCTTTCCAGATGAACCGGGCCGCCGCGCCGGCGATGCCGATGTCTTTCTGATGCAGCGCGGTCTCATTCTGCGCCAGATGGTGTCCTATGGCCTGCCGAACCATCTGCGCCTCTCAGTGGGTATTGAGGAGGCAAACAGGCTCGTCGTCGCCGCGCTTGCCGATTTCATGAGTCAAAAGGGAGATGCTGCATGAGTGGCGGCAAGCTCTTCGACCGGGTGGCGCTGATCGGGCTGGGTCTCATCGGCGGTTCGCTCGGCCATGCGATGAAGCGAGACGGCATCGCCGGTCATATCGCGGGCTATGCGCGCTCTGACGCGACCCGGAAACGCGCGCTTGAGATCGGCTTTATCGACAGCGTGCATGAAACAGCGACGGCGGCTGCCGCGGATGCCGATCTTGTCGTCATCTGCACCCCCGTCGGTGCTCTAGCCGATGTTGCCGGCCAGATCGAGCCCGCGCTCAAGAAAGGTGCCATCGTCACTGATGTCGGCTCGGTCAAGGTCGCGGTCGTGCGCGATGTTGGGCCGCATATCCCTGACGGCGTTCACTTCATCCCAGGTCACCCGATTGCGGGCACAGAGGAGTCGGGCCCCGATGCCGGCTTTGCCGAACTTTTCGATGGCCGCTGGTGCATTCTGACGCCCGTACCGGGCACGGAGGCGCAAGCGCTCGAAAAGCTCAGCGCCTTCTGGACGGCCTGCGGGTCGAATGTCGATGTAATGGAGCCGAGGCATCACGATCTCGTTCTCGCGATCGTGAGCCATCTGCCGCACATCATTGCCTACAATATCGTCGGCACAGCGAGTGATCTCGAAACGGTGACCCAGTCTGAAGTGATCAAGTACTCGGCCTCCGGCTTTCGCGACTTCACGCGCCTCGCCGCTTCCGATCCCACCATGTGGCGCGATGTCTGCCTCAACAACAAAGAGCCGATTCTCGAGATGCTGGCGCGTTTCTCCGAGGATTTGACGGCATTGCAGCGGGCAATCCGCTGGGGCGATGGCGATGTCCTGTTCGATCTTTTCACGCGCACCCGCGCCATTCGCCGGTCAATCATCGATGCGGGTCAGGACTCGCCGATGCCGAATTTCGGCCGCAACCCGACCCATGCCCCGGTCCAGGTGAAGTCCGGCGAAGAGGATGGTCAGTAGAGCGGCGACAGCTGTGCTATGGCGAGCGGCCCGAGATAGAGACGGCCCTCGGTCATGCTGACCGGCACGCGGACACGCCCCGGTTCGCTTCCCTGGAGCTGCGAAACAAGAACGAGGCCTGCCAGCGCGATTCGTGCGTCACGTTCGCGCACCAGCCCGTCCCGCACCATTGCGTCCAGCAAGCCTTCGAAATCGGCGATTTCGGTATCCAAACGTCCCTGCAGACGGTTGTCGGCGTCAAGCGTCACTTCGCCATGCGCGGTCATGTCGAGCGCGCCCCATTGGACGATCATGTCGGAGATTGCCAACGTTCCACCGTCGGCGCGCCAGCGATCAAGCAGCTCGACCGCACTCAACCGCTCGACGCGCGGCAGGCCGCGGGCGCGGGCTTGCGCGACGATCTTCCGGATATCGGGACCAAGAACCGGGACCCGCTGCGAAAGCCGAAGTACGATATCGTCGCCCTGTACGGCGATGTCATAGTTGGAGGTGCTTCCGGCGATCGTCTCCTTTGGCGCCGGCCGCATATGAAGTTGCAGGCGTGCGGCATCCAGGCGGTCGTTCAGGCCGTCGGCGCCCCTTTTGTGGTGTGCCTCGATATTCTCGATGTCGATCGCGAGGCGGCCGAAGGGCGCGTCGGCCACGTCGACATAGCTGCCCCACGCTCCTTTCATCGATGCGCGCAGCGTATTTTCGGCAGGTCGCGCTGCCGAGAGGTCGCGATAGCGAAGCTCCTGCGCGCCGCGGAGGTTGACGATAATGTGACGCAGATTATGCGGGAGAAGCGCGATCTCCGCCGCCTCGCCCTTCCACGCCCATGCTTCCGGCGTCGAGGGGGCGCCGGCTTCCGGCGCGGCGAAGCGTGCTTCGATGCGGTAGGGGAAACCACCCATCGACAATTCCCGCCAGCCGACGACGAGGCCGCGCTCGGGACTGGTCTCGAAACGCTCCAGCGCGGCGTGTATCTCGCGCGAGACGGAGAGCCAGTAGATCGCATAGATTGCGACGAGTACGACGATGGCGATCGTCGGCGCAAAAATGTGCCAGCGGCGGGGCCGGGGCGGGCCCATGTCGGTTGTCGGTTCTGTCATCTTACTTTTAGAGTGTGGCTGCGCGATGGAGTGCCGCCAGCATGCAGGATTTGTGGGTCTTTGGATACGGGTCGCTGATGTGGCGGCCGGGCTTCGAGCATGAAGAGCGGTATCCAGCGTTGCTGCGCGGCTATCACCGGGCCTTTTGCGTCTATAGCCATGTTCATCGCGGCACGCCCGAAAAGCCCGGCCTCGTGTTCGGGCTCGACGCCGGTGGCGCTTGCCGAGGTGTCGCCTTTCGCGTTGCGGCGGCCCGCGCCGATGAAACCCGGCGCTATCTGCAGGCGCGCGAGCAGGTGACGCTTGTCTACAAGGATGCGATGAAGCCGGTGGAGCTTGCGGGCAAAGGCCGCAAGGTCGAGGCACTTTGCTTCATCGTCGACCGCGCCCATGCGCAATATGCGGGACGGCTGCCGTTCGAGGAGCAGGTGCGGCTGATCGCCGAGGGTGAGGGGCGTTCGGGAAGGAACCCCGATTATCTGGAAGGCACGGTGCGCCATCTGGATGAGGCAGGCGTGCCCGATGAAAATCTCAGCCGGCTTTGGCACGCCGTAGAGCAGCATCTGCGTCGACCTCCGGTGTCCCGGTGAAACCGGCAAGCTCCGCCAGGGCGCGGCGGATGCCGGCTTCACGGGCCTTCGTCAGTTTGATGCCGGGCTCACTCCAGAATCCCTTGACCTCAAGTCTGCCGTCGGCTCGATGCGCCTTTACATCGGCGCGGCCGATGAAGCGGTCGCCCTCGAGCAACGGCAACACATAATAGCCGTAGCGGCGTTTCTTCTCCGGCACGAACACCTCGATGCGATAATCGAAGCCGAACAGGCGCACCGCACGCGGGCGGTCGCGGATCGCCGGATCGAAGGGCGAAAGAAAGCGCATTGTCGACGGCGGCTTGGGCGCGCCGGCGATATGTGCCTCGATGTCAGGCGGGGCGACGGCCTTTCGCCGTTCGCCGGCCGTATCCTCGACGCTTACTTCGACAAGGTCGCCGCGCTTCAGCGCCTTGGCGGTCCATTCCTTTGCACGCTCTATCGGCACCAGTTTCCAGAAGGCCGCAATCTCCTGCGGTGTCGCGAAGCCGAGGCGGGCAAGGGCCTCGCGGCAGAGAAAATCAGTGGATGCCGCGAGGCTCGGCCGCTCCCGGCGCGCGTCGTCCGGGATCACCCGCTCGGCAAGGTCGTAGACTTTCTCGAAGCCGTCGCGCCGCGCAATGGCAAGCTCGCCGGTGCGCCAGAGCGTTTCGAGCGCGGTCTTGGAAGGACCCCAGCCCCACCATGAACCCTTTCCCTTGTCCTCGAAGTCGCGCGCCATCACGGGGCCGTCGCGGCGAATGCGGGCGCGCACCTTGCGAATGACTTTTGCGCCGTCGGGACCGATGCGTTCGCGCCAGCGCGGATTGGCCTCGAGCCTCGCCTTCGCGGCCAGAAAGCGGTGACGCCAGTGCGGGTAGAAATCCATCGGGATCAGTGAAGCGTCATGCGTCCAGTGCTCGAAAAGATCGCGGCGTTCGTGATGAAGATCGGCGAGGTGGTCGCGGCTGTATCCGGGCGCGCGCGAAAAGAGGATCAGATGATGGGCGCGCTCGACCGTGTTGATCGAATCGAGTTGTACGAAGCCCAGATGCTTCACCAGAGCGAGCGTGCGGTCGGCGCAAAATTCGGAAGCCGCCGCCGTGCTCAGCGCGTGGCGCTCGAGGAAGAGGCGCCGCGCATCTGCGTTGGAGATGGGGAGCGGCGCCGGCATCAGATATGCGAAAGGCCGGGATTGTCGCGCGGTTCGTAGACGAGTTCCAGCTTCAACCCGTCGGGATCGGCGAACATCACCGCGTAGTAGCCGTCTCCATATTCGGGATAGTCGGCGGGCGGATCGAGAACGGTTGCGCCGATTTCGATCAGCAACGCATGAAGCCGGTCGACATCATCACGGCTTTCGGCAATCCAGGCGATGTGATGCAAACCCGGCGAATAGCGATCATGCATGCGGTCCGCGTTCGGGCCTTCGGCCTTGAAAATACCGATGCTCGGCAGCCGGTCGGGCGATGCGGTGTGTTCCCAGTCGAAGCCGCGTTCGTCCTCGCGCAATCGGCGATAGCCCATGTAGCCGAGCACGGCGTCGTAGAACCACGCCGAGGCCCAAGGATCCTTCACCGTCAAATCGATATGATGAATGAAGCCGCGCATCGTCACTGATGTCTCAGCTGCATTTCGAGAAGCCGCAGGAAGTGCACGTTTCGCACCCTTCCTGACGTACCATGCCGCGTTCGCCGCAGCGCGGGCAGCCCTTGAGCCGGGTTACCGTCGGATCGCCGCCCTCGCTCGGGAGGCGCTCACCAGCCACTGCGCGCAGGGCTTCCGTCACCGGACGGCCGTCCTTTGCCGCAATGAAGCCGGTGTCGATCATGTGCTGCTCGATCACTTCGCCGATGGCGGCGAGCAGGCTCGGCACGTAGCGGCCTTTCATCCATGAGCCGCCGCGCGGGTCGAACACGGCTTTCAATTCCTCGACCACAAAGGTTACGTCGCCGCCACGGCGGAAGACGGCCGAAATCATGCGCGTCAGCGCCACCGTCCAGGCGTAATGCTCCATGTTCTTCGAGTTGATGAAAATCTCGAAAGGCCGTCTGCGTCCGTCCTGCAATATGTCGTTGATGGTGATGTAGATCGCATGGTCCGACTCCGGCCATTGCAGCTTGTAGGTGAAGCCCGGCAATACCGCTTCGCGTTCCAGCGGCTTCGACATATAGACGACGCCATCCTTCTCGTAGATTTCATGCGCGGCAGGGGCGGCTAGCGGCAAGGCCGGCTGTGCGGCCTGTTTCGTCTCGGGTTTGAGTTCTTCATCGAGCGCGAGCACCGAGCCGCGCACCTCGCTCGGGCGATAGGTCGTGCAGCCTTTCAGGCCCTTTTCGTACGCGGTCGTGTAGATATCCTTGAACGCGTCGAAGGAAATATCGGCGGGCACGTTGATCGTCTTCGAGATCGAGCTGTCGATATAGTTCTGCACGGCGGCCTGCACGGCGATGTGGTCGGCCGGCGCGAGTTCCTGCGCATTGACGAAATAGTCCGGCAGCGCCTTCTCGGTGCCGAAAATTTCGTGAAACTTTTCGACCGCGTAGTCCTGCACACGTTCTTCCCGGCGCGTGCCATCGGGCATCAGTACCTTGCGTGTGTAGCTGTAGGCGAAAACGGGTTCGATACCGGATGAGACGTTGCCGGCGAACAGAGAAATCGTTCCGGTCGGCGCAATCGAGGTGACGAGTGCGTTGCGGATGCCGTGTTTTGCGATGGCGTCGCGCACATCCTTGTCGAGCGCCGAAACGGTCTCCCCCGCGAGATAGGCATCGGCGACGAAGAGCGGGAAGGGACCCTTTTCCTTCGCGATGTCGACCGATGAGAGATAGGCAGCGCGCGACAGCGCTTTCATCCATGCGCGGATCAGTTTCAGCGACGCATCCGAGCCGTAGCGCGCGCGGCACATGATGAGCGCGTCGGCGAGCCCCGTCACGCCGAGGCCGATGCGGCGCTTCGCCTGCGCCTCGTGGCGCTGTTCGGGCAGTGGGAAACGCGACACGTCGACCACATTGTCCATCGCACGCACGGCCACATGTACGAGATCGGCGAGTTCCGCCTCGTCGATGCGAGCCTTACCGGTGAAGGGCTCCTTCACCAGCGTAGCAAGGTTGATCGAACCGAGCAGACAGGCGCCGTAGGGCGGCAGCGGCTGCTCGCCGCAGGGATTGGTCGCGTGGATCGTCTCGGCGTAATAGAGATTGTTTCGCGCATTGATGCGGTCGATGAAGATGACGCCCGGTTCGGCATAGGCAAAGGTCGCGGCGATGATCTTGTCCCAGAGCGCGCGCGCCTTCAGCGTCTTGTAAGCCGTGCCGCCGAAGACGAGGTTCCAGTCTGTGTCCGCCTTTACCGCCGCCATGAAGGCATCGCTGACCAGAACCGAAAGGTTGAACATGGTCAGGCGTCCGGCCTCGCGCTTGGCATCGATGAAGGCCTCGATGTCCGGGTGGTCGCAGCGCATCGTCGCCATCATCGCGCCGCGCCGGGAACCGGCCGACATGATGGTGCAGCACATTGCGTCCCAGACATCCATGAAGGAAAGAGGCCCGGACGCGTCCGCGCCGACGCCCAGAACGGGGGCGCCTTTCGGGCGTAGCGTCGAGAAGTCATAGCCGATGCCGCCGCCCTGCTGCATGGTCAGCGCGGCTTCCTTCAGGTTTTCGAAAATGCCGGCCATCGTGTCCGGGATTTCACCCATCACGAAGCAGTTGAACAGCGTCACATCGCGACCGGTGCCGGCGCCGGCAAGGATGCGGCCGGCCGGGAGGAAACGGAAACCGGCCATGGCCTCGCGGAAGCGGGCGGCCCAGGCTTCGCGCGTGTCTGGTGCCTCGACCTCGGCCAGTGCGGCGGCAACGCGTGCCCAGGTGTCCGCGACCGTCAGGTCGACGGGCGTGCCGTCTTCCTTGTGAAGACGGTATTTCATGTCCCAGATTTGTTCGGCAATGGTTTTCATGGAGGCAGCCTAGGCGCGGCTCAGGCGCAAATCAATGTTCCTGCTTTGTACATAATTTATCCACAAGCCAGCGTAAAACAAGATATTGAAAATCAAGCTAAACCCCGGTTTTCCCCACTTTCAGACCGCCACACAGGCTATTTATCCACAGACCGTTCTCCCGTGCCGGTTTCGGCAAGGAGGCGGGTTGCGGCGGCCTCGACGCGCGTTTCGAGCGTCTCCATGAAGGCCTTGCGGTCAAGCCCGGCCGGAATCGGCTCCAGGAACTCGATAACAATGGTGCCGGGGTGCCGGAGGAAGCCGCGCCGGCCCCAGAACAAGCCGGAATTCACCGCCGCGGGCACGCAAGGCACGTCGAGCTGGCGATAGAGCGCAGCGACGCCCGGTTTGTATTCGAGCTTGCTGCCCGGCGTGCTGCGCGTGCCTTCCGGGAAGATCACGATCGGTCGTTTTTCGGCCAGTGCGGCCTTGCCTTGGGCGATCAGGCGGCGGATCGCTTGCGAACCGGCGCCGCGGTCGATGGCAATCATGCGGGCTTTCTGCGCGTACCAGCCATAGAAAGGGATCCACAGCAGTTCACGCTTCAGTACCATCGCCGGACGGTCAAGCAGGGCGGTCATCGCGATCGTGTCCCACATAGACTGGTGCTTCGAGGCGACAAGCGTCGCACCTTGCGGCAGCGTTCCGCGCACTTCGTAAGTTGTGCCGGCTAGGATACGCAGCAGCCACAGCGTTGCATGCGACCACCAGCGGATCGCGCCATGGGTGAAACGGCGCGGCATGACAAGAGCGGGCGTCACGGCGATCACGGCGACGACTGACATCGCATAGAAAGAGAGATTGAAGGCGGCGGAACGGAGCCAGAGCAAAGACGGGATTCCTTTGTGCGGGAAGCCGCTCAGGACGGCATGGAGGACTGACGATAAACCAGCGTGAGCAGATATTTGGTGTATTCGGAAACCAGTAGCCGCGTCGTGCCAGGGTAAGCCCACCAGCCATCCAAATGTAACGTGTCCTGAAAGACGGGATAGGAAACGATTTCCACAGCGGGCATGGCGCGATTCAGTTCCAGCCGCGCGCGGGGCAGGTGATAGGTGCTGGTAACCAGAATTACCGAGCGATAATCGTTTCGGCGAACCCAATCGGCGGTCTCCGCGGCATTGCCGATCGTGTTCTCGGCCATGCGGCCGAGATCGACGCAACAATCGAATTTATCGGCCTCGCCCGGCACGATGTTTTTCAGTGATACAGGCGTTACGTCGGGATGCACGCCGGTGATCAGCAGCCGCATGCCCTTGCCCTCGTCGAGCAGCCGGTAGGCGACGGTAATACGATCGGGACCGCCGGTCAGCGCAACGATGCCGTCTGCAACCGGCACCTCGGCAGGCGGCGTACGCTGGAGTTCGGCGGTAAAGAGAAAGAAGCCGCCCACATAGGCAACGGCAAGCAACGCAGCAACACCCGCGGCGATGCGGGTGATGCGACGGCCCGGCTCCTGTCGCGGCGTGTCGTCCGCCTTCATGTTCGCGCTCATCTCCATCGATCGCGCCACGTTGCCTTGGGGCCGGCTCTTGTGCCGGCGCTTCGACCGGATTGAAGTCTAGCACAGCCGGACGGTCTCAAGGATATGGCAAGCCGGAGACAGGCGCCCACATAACGACGGCTCAGAGCATTCTCTCGAGACTGCGCATGACTGTTATCCGGGCCGTCATAACGGCGACCGTTGCCGCAGCGAAGGGCACGGTTGCGAGTACCGGATAATGTGCCGGTTGAAGACCCGATATGGGGACCATGAACAGCCCGCTGCCGCCGCCTGTAAAATTCAGCGCCAGGAAGGTCGCGACCGAGAGCGCAAGGCCGATCAGGCCGCCCCGGAAACCCAGATGAAGGAAGTGCCGTTGTACCTCCGCGGCAATGAATTTGTCGCGGGCGCCGATCAGATGCAGCACCTCCACCACTTCTCGATTTGCCGAGAGCCCGGCCCGTGTCGCGAAAGTCACGATCGCAATCGTGGTGGCGGCGACGGCGACGAGGATCCCGTAAGCCAGCAACGTCGCGGCGCGCGCTGCCCGGTGCAACTCGGTGCGCCACTGGCGGTGGGTATCGAGTGTCGTGCCGGGGGCCGCGGCGGCGATATCGGTGGCCAGCGCCTCGAGATCGGGCGGTGCGGCGGCATCAATGCGAATATCGACCAATCGAGGCAGCGGCAAATCCTCCGTAACATTGCCCGCCCCGAGCCACGGTTCGAGCATTGCTTCGGTGTCGGAGCGTGACAGGACTTTTGCCGAAAGAATGCCTGGCGTTTTGTCCAACAGCATCATCACCGCGTCGATCTGCTCCTCGGGCGTCGTCGCGGTCGAGGGTTTGATCTGCACAGTGAGCGCACCCGACAGATCACTCGTCCAGTCCCGGGCGACATGGTTCACCGAGAGCGCCGCGCCGAGTGCGAGGCTGGCCAGGAAACACATGGCTGCAATGACCAGCACCAGGGAAAGCCCGGTCGCACCGGCGGCCGGCATTACGCTTCTGGTTTCGACGAGAAGGCCGGCAAGGGCGGCACCGCCGCCGCGCGGTTCACTGTGAAAGGTCGGGGCAGGATCGGGACGGCGGGATGTGTCAGCCACGAATGGTCAACCCCCCCTTATGCAGGACCAGTTCCGGAGCACCCGCCGCTTCCACCAGCGCGTGATCATGGGTCGCAATCAGTACAGAGGTGCCAAGGCGATTGAGCTCGACGAAAAGACGCAACAGGCGTTGGCCCATTTCGGGGTCGACGTTACCTGTCGGTTCGTCGGCCAACAATAAGTCTGGCTGGGCGACAACGGCGCGGGCAATCGCGGCGCGTTGTTTTTCGCCGCCTGAAAGCGTTGGCGGCTTTGCACTCAGGCGGTCGCCGAGGCCGACCCAGGCCAGCAGCTCCTCGACGTCCGCCCGGTAGTCTTCCTCGGTCCGGCCCTGAATTTTCAGCGGTAGTGCCACATTCTCGTAGGTCGTCAGATGGTCGAGCAGGCGGAATTCCTGAAAGACGACGCCGATGCGGCGGCGCAATGTCGGCAGCTCGGCGCGGGGCAGGGTTGCGACATCCTTGCCGAACATCGTGATCAGACCGCGCGAAGGTCTCGTTGCCAGAAACATCAGTTTCAGGAGCGACGTCTTGCCGGCGCCCGACGGGCCGGTCAGAAAATGGAAGGATGCCGGCGCGAGGTGAAAGCTCACATCGCGCAGCACTTCCGGCCCCATGCCGTAGCGCATGCCCACATTTTCAAAGCGAATCATGGATGCGACGGTATCATGGAACAAAGGGGGCCATGCAGATCGGCTAGGCAAAAAAAGCGGCTTGTCGCGGGGCTTTTCGAGCTTTTGGCCGCATCCTTTTAACGCGCCTTTAACCATGGGGCGGCTTTCAATAGGCTTGTGGAAATGCGGATCGGGGCCGGTTGCGCTACGTTCCGTTTCGGACCTCGTAATCATCAATGCCAAACTGAATGTCCCGGATGATCATCACCTGCCCATCCTGTTCGACGCGATACCCGGTGGAGGCATCCTCCTTCGCACCGGCGGGGCGGAAAGTGCGTTGCGCCAAATGCGGCCAGAGCTGGCATCAGGCGCCACCCGCCGACCTTGATGAGAGCCCGTCGTCCGTTCCGCCGCCGGCTGAGACTGTATCAACCGAGGTTGTTGCGCCGGCATTTATCCCCGCTTCGACGCGCAAGAAGATTTTTGGCGAAAAAGCAGCGCCGGCCGCCGATGCACTGGCCAATGCCGCCAGCGACCCCGACGGCGATGACGACGTGGTCTTTGCAGACACGCCTGTTGCCGCCATCAGTACCACATCGGATATCGGCAACCGGTTTCGTGCCCAGGTTCGGCGCGCGGCATCGATGCGACGCGGCAAGGCGCTCAATGTCGCCGGCTGGGTGACCCTGGCTCTGTTCGTAGGTGGAACGCTGATGGGTGGCTATCAGTGGCGTGCCGACATCGCCTCTTTCTGGCCAGCGACAACTCGCGTCTATGCTGCCGTCGGTGCGCCGGTCAATCTGCGCGGTCTTGAATTTCGCAATGTTGCCTATGAACGGCAGGAAGAGCAGGGACTGCCTGTGCTGGCCGTCACGGGCGAGGTCGTCAATGTCAGCGGCAAGGCGGTAGCACTGCCGCGTCTGCGGATCGGATTGCGCGACGTCGATCAGACGGAACTCTATCACTGGACATTTGCGCTCGATCAAGGCGAGTTGCCGGCCGACGAGGCGACAACGTTCACGACCCGTCTTTCAAGTCCGCCCGTCGAGGCGCGCGACATCGAGATTCGCTTCGTTCGCGAGCAGGAAGATACCGCCGCGCCGGACGATGCCGCGCCTGCGGAGGAATAGGGTCTTGAGCCGGCTTGCGCCGCGCGGTGCCCCCATCTCTGTACTATATTCGGCGGAAGAGATCACGGAACGCGTGCGCGCGCTGGCTGCCGAGATTGCCGCCACAATGGGGCGTGAACCTCTGGTCGTTCCGATCCTCAAAGGAAGTTTTATTTTCGCCGCCGACCTTCTGCGTGCGCTGCATGAGGCGGGAGTGGAACCGGACATGGATTTCATCGGCCTGTCGAGCTACGGCGCGGGCACGCAGTCGCGCGGGGAGGTGCGCATTTTGCGCGATACCGAGGCGGACATCACCGGTCGCGACGTATTGATCGTCGACGATATTCTGGAGTCGGGCCGAACGCTTGCCTTCGCGGCAGACTTGATGGCAGCGCGCGGTGCGCGCACGGTCAAGAGTTGTGTTTTGCTGCGCAAGCCGGGCAAGCTGGCCGTCGATTTCACCGCCGATTTCATCGGCTTCGAGTGCCCCGACCGCTTCGTCGTCGGTTACGGCATGGACATTGCCCATGCTTATCGCCAGTTGCCGTTTGTCGGTTTTGTGGAGCGCTGACGATGGCCCGCATTCTTGTCGTCGAAGACGAGCCCGATGTCAGAACTTTCGTGACACGCGCGCTCAAGGGAGCCGGTCACGAGGTTGATGGCGCGGGTGACGGGAGCGCGGCGCTTGAGGCGCTGTCGCAAGCACGCGCCGACGCCCGACCTTATGACCTTCTGCTGACGGATATTCTGATGCCGGTGATGGACGGTGTGTCGTTGGCGCTTGCCGCTTCGCGCGACGCGCCGGCGCTGCGCATCATGTTGATGACCGGCTATTCCGACCAACGCGAACGTGCCCATGGGCTCGAGGCGATCATCCACGACATCTTGTTGAAACCCTTTACGCTCGACGAACTTGTTCTTCGCGTTGCTTCGGTCCTGGATGGCGGCGCCTAGAAGCGCTGCAGCAGCCGATCAAGATAGTCGAGTTCGATCCGGGGCCGTCCGAGATCGGCGGCACGCCGGCGCAACTCTTCGAGAATTTCCCGTGCGCGCTGCATGTCGATCTTGTCGGGCACGGCGACGTCGGCGCCCGTTTCTTGTCCGGATTGGCGCATGGGCCGTCCGAGTGGATCGCTGCGGGACTGGCCGCGTCCCCGACCTTCCTGCCGTCCTGCCATCCCTTGCATCAACTGGTCAGCCATGGCCTGTGCGCCGGCGCGCATTTCGTCGATAGCTTGTCCTTGCGCGCCTGTGGCGCGATCGGCGCGCCCGGCTTCCAGCCGTTCCTCGGCGTCTCGCATCGATCTCTCCGCGTTGCCGAGCGCGCCCGGCACTTCGGCGCCGCCTTCACCCAGGCGTTTCAGGATTTCGCCAAGTTCGTCGCGCAACGCGCGTTGTGCCTCGGCGAGGGCATCGAGCGAGGGCATGGATCCGGCCTCACCGCCATGGGGCGTCTGGCCCGGCATGCCGGCGCCGGGGGTTTGTCCGTCGGCGCCATCCTCGCCGATACCGCCTTGCGTTTCGCCGAAAGTCCGGTCCATCAATTCGCGCTGCTTCGTGATCATCTCGCCCATCTGATCGATCGCTTGCGCCATGGCCTGTTCGCCGGGACCCATCGGTCCTGCCTGTCCCGGCAGTTGCAGATTTTCGAGAATGGCCTGGAGTTGCTGCAGCATCGCTTTCGCCTGGTCGCGCGCGCCGCTTTGGGCAAGTTCGCCGATAGCGTTCAGCATGTCTTCAAGCTGCTGGCGTTCAACGGTTTGTGCATCCGACAAGGCGTTGTTTGTCGGGGGCGTATCGGGCATTGGCCCCTGGCTCGCCGTCAGGGCATCCATGTGCCTGTTGAACGCATCTCTCAACTCCGACATCAGGCGCGCGATCTCTTCCTCACCGGCGCCCTGGTTCAATGCATCCGCCAGAGCCTTCTGCGCGTCGCGCAGATCGCGCTCGGTGAGAGAGATGTCGCCATCCTCGACCCGCAATGCGATCGACCAGAGAAGATCGAAAATGCCCGTCAGGTCAGCGTCGCGGCGGGCCTCGGTCAGCCGCCAATAGGCGGCGCGCAACGACAGATAGACGACCTTGTCGTCGATATAGCGATCGGCATCCTGCGTGAAATTATCGATGAAGCGCGCGACACTGGCGCCCGAGCGCGGATCGAGCGCGAGGCGGCGGCGCTGTTCGACGATGGCGCGTGCCAGAGGATCGGTGAACGTGCGAGCTGGTAGCACCGTCTCGACCGGTTCGGCCGCACCTTCCTGGTTCGCGTCGTCGCGCGCAACCAATGTGATTTTCACAGGCAGTCCGGCCCAGGGATGAGGTGTCAGGTCGGCATAGGTTTCACCCGCTGCATCGCGTGGCCGCAGCGATGGCAGCGGCAGTTGCACATGCGGTGCCGTCACGCGCGGCTCCGCGGCGGATCGCGCTTCTTCGAGTTTGGGGTCGGCGCTGCGATCGAGTTCGATGCGTGCTTCCGCGCCGACGACGCCATGGTCATCTGAAACCTTGTAGGCGAAGCGCAACGCGCCGGATGCTGATTGCGCCAGCGGTTCGCTCAGTTCGATCCTCGGCGTTTCGTCCGGCGTGACCTCGATGCGCCAACCTCGGATCACACGACCTCCTTCGGTGAGTGCGAGATCGGTCGTCTCGATCAATTCTGCATCAATCGAATGATTGCCCTCACTGATGGTTTTCAGCGCCTGTGGTTTTTCTCGTGTGTCGTCACCGTGACTTTCGAGAACCGGCGCATTCCTCAGGCCGTGCACACGCAACGACAGGATGCTGCCCTGCGGCGCACTCACGTTTTGCGCGACCGGCGTGTCGTCGCCGCGACGATCGAGATAGAGTGGCGGCTCGCCGGTATAGGCCGGTGGCGTGATCCATGCCTCGATCGTCGCCTGCATGACAGCACTTGCGCCCGGCAACAGCGCGGCGGCGATGCGCTCGGCGCGGCCGGGACCCGTACCGATCACTGCAACAACCAGCAGCAGCAAGACGGCGGCGCGCAGCGCCCTCGGATCGCGTGAGGCAAGGCCGGGTTGCGGCAGGCTGAGGCGGAGCTTGCGCAGCCGCTCCGTCACCCAACGCCGATGCGCAGACCAGAGCGCCGGATCGCCGCTTGTTTCGGCGGCAACATCCTCATAGGCCGCAAGCGGCGAATGGCGCAGACCGGAGGATTTTTCGAGATGACGAAAGGCGTCGTGGCGCGTCGGCCATTTGAAGCCGCGAAAGCCGCGCCACAATGTCCAGACCATTGTCGTGCCGAAGGCGGCCAGAAAGGCCCAATGCAGTGGCAAGGGCAGAACGGTGAAGGCGCCGAACAAGGCCAGAACCACGAATATTCCCGCCAAGCCGGCTGCTGGCCAAAGCGCAGGCCAGAACGCCTGCCAGATCAGCAGCGCCCTCGCGATCCGGACGCGCCGCTCGATATGCGGCGGCAGCCGCGCGGCGCGTGCGTCAATAGAGTCTGGTTTGTTTCGTTCGGGGCCGGTCAAAGCCTTCCGCCCTTGTTGCCGTCAGCCCAATCCGGAGCGGTCGACGATGCCGTCAATCCAGCCAGTCAGGGATCATATCCTGTTTCAGGATTGCGTCATAACTGGGGCGTGCGCGCACCTCGGCGAAATCCCCTCCGTGCACCATGACCTCGGGAATCAGCGGTCGCGTGTTGTAGGTGGAAGCTTGCACCGCACCATAGGCGCCCGCCGACATGATGGCGACGAGATCGCCGCTCTTCAGACGCGGCAAGTCCCGCCCCTTGGCAAAGAAGTCGCCGGTTTCGCAAACCGGGCCCACGACGTCATAGGTCACGCGCTCCGCGCCGTCGGGAGGCTCCGCAATTGGGCGGATGTCGTGGAAGGCATCGTAAAGCGTCGGCCGGATGAGGTCGTTCATGGCCGCGTCGAGAACGAGAAAGGCACGGTCGTCACCGAGCTTTTCATAAATGACGCGCGTCACCAGAATGCCGGCATTGCCGGCGATCAGGCGGCCTGGTTCAAAGGTCAGCTCGCAACCGAGATGGCCGATCGTGCGCTTCACCATCGCCGCATATTCGTCCGGATGCGGCGGCACGTCATTGTCGCCCCGATAGGGAATGCCCAGACCTCCGCCGAGATCGATATGGCGGATCGTGTGGCCTTCGGCGCGCAGCGCTTCCACCATACCGGCGACGCGCTCGAAGGCGGCGGCAAAGGGCTCGAGCGCCGTCAACTGGCTGCCGATATGCACATCGATGCCGCTGGCGTCGACACCTCTCAGTTCGCGCGCCCGTGCATAGACAGCCGGCGCACGCCGCCATGAGATGCCGAACTTGTTTTCCGCCTTGCCCGTCGCAATTTTTTCATGCGTCCCCGCATCGATGTCAGGATTGACACGGATGGCGACGCGCGCGACAAGACCGCGTGCCTCCGCCAGCGCCGCCAGCAACTCGAGCTCGGGTTCGGATTCGACGTTGAACTGGTCGATGCCCGCTTCCAGTGCGAAAGCCATCTCGCCTTCGGTCTTGCCGACGCCGGAAAAGACGATCTTGTCCGGCGCCACACCTGCCGCCAGCGCGCGGCGAAGCTCCCCTTCCGAAACCACATCGGCGCCCGCACCGAGGCGCGCCAGTGTCGCAATCACGGCGAGATTGGAGTTGGCCTTGACCGAATAGCAGATGCGCGCCGGCTGGCTCTTGAACGCGGCAGCGAAGACACTGTAGTGCCGTTCGAGTGTCGCGCTCGAATAGCAATAGAAGGGCGTCCCGATCGCGGCGGCGATGTCGGGGATCGCCACATTCTCGGCATGCATGATGCCGCTGCGATACTCGAAGTGATGCATGATAAGGCGATCAGTCGTCGTTGCCGCGCGTTGCGCCCATGCCGTCGCGCATCGGACGCAGGTCGATCGGCGGCTCCTCGTCGATGACGACGTTCGTCTCGGCCGCCGGTGCGGGCGTCGCCCCGGGCGGCAGTTCAAGCGGCCCCTTCTTGCCGCAACCGGCCATGGCTGCGATCAGGAAGATGCCCAGCAGAGCAATCGGCAAATGGTGTGTGGTCATCTTCCCTGGTCCCTTCCAGTGCCCTTGCGGTCAAGTTCGGCCTGCCAGCGCGCGACTGCGGCCTTCACATTGGCGGGTGCCGTGCCGCCCAGGCTTGTACGGCTCGCCACCGAATTGTCGACGCCCAGTACAGCATATACGTCTTCCGCGATCCGGGGCTCCACCTCGCGCATCTCGTTAAGTGTCAGCTTGTCGAGATCGACACCCTTTTTTTCAGCCATCGCAACCAGCGCGCCGGTTACATGATGCGCCTGCCGGAACGGCAAGCCAAGCGTCCGCACCAGCCAGTCGGCGAGATCAGTCGCGGTCGAGAAACCGCGCGAAGCGGCGGTGCGCATCGCCTTCTCGTTAACGGTCAGCGTTTCGACCATGCCGGTCATGGCGGCGAGCGACAGCGACAGCGCGTCGAGCGCATCGAAAGTCGCTTCCTTGTCTTCCTGCATGTCCTTCGAATAGGCGAGCGGCAGGCCCTTCATCACGATGAGAAGCGTCGTCAGCGCGCCGACGACACGGCCCGTCTTGGCGCGCACCAGTTCGGCGGCGTCTGGATTGCGCTTTTGCGGCATGATCGACGAACCGGTCGTGAAGCTGTCGGGCAGTCGCACGAAGTCGAAGCCGGGCGTCGACCAGATGACGATCTCCTCGGCCAGTCGTGAAAGATGCGTCGCGCAAATGGCGGCGGCGGACAGCGTCTCGAGCACGAAATCGCGATCTGATACGCTGTCGAGCGAGTTTCGCGTGGGCGCATCGAAGCCGAGTTCGGCCGCCGTCCTTTCGCGGTCGATCGGAAACGAGGTGCCGGCCAGCGCTGCCGCGCCCAATGGGCATTCGTTGAGCCGCTTGCGCGCGTCGGCCAGCCTGCCGCGGTCGCGCGCGGCCATTTCGACATAGGCGAGACAGTGATGGCCGAACGTCACGGGCTGCGCTGTTTGCAGATGCGTGAAACCCGGCATGATGGTCGCCGCGTGAGCGTCGGCTTTCGCGATCAGCGCAAGCTGGAAATCCCGAAGTTGATCGTCGAGATGGTCGATCGTGTCGCGGACATAAAGCTTGAAGTCGGTCGCCACCTGGTCGTTGCGCGAACGCGCGGTGTGCAGCCTGCCGGCCACGGCGCCGATCAGCTCGGCGAGCCGCGCCTCGACGTTCATGTGAATGTCTTCGAGTTCACGCTTGAAGGCGAACGTGCCTGCCTCGATTTCGGCCAGCACCGCGTCGAGCCCTGCGACGATTTTGTCGGCATCGTCTCTTGAGATAATCCCCGTTTCGGCCAACATGCGGCAATGCGCCTTCGAGCCCGCAATGTCCTGGGCGAAAAAGCGCTTGTCGAAGCCGATGGAGGCGTTGATCTCCTCCATGATCCGGTCGGGGCCGGCGCCGAAACGGCCGCCCCACATCTTGTTGCTCATTGTCTTTCTCCGGGCGGCCGCAGGCCCGAACCGGGGTGGAAGCGGATTGTCCCATGGCTCAGGTCGGACCGAAGTCTATCGCTATTCTGGTCGGCGCCGCCCTTTTGATCGTCGGGGCGGTATACTTGATCGGTCGGGGGGGCGGCAACCCGGACGATTTGGCGGGCAGCCGCGTGCCCTCACCCCTTCAGGCGCTGGCCGTGGGCGATATGGCCAATTTCAGGGCCGCCCCGGAGCCGGCAGCGGTCCCGGCTATCGCTTTCGAGGGCGGCAAGGGGCAGACGCTGACATTGGCTGATTTCGAGGGCAGGCTCGTCCTGCTCAATCTCTGGGCCACCTGGTGCGCGCCCTGCCGGGAGGAAATGCCGGCGCTTGACCGGCTGCAGGCGGCGCTGGGAAGCGAGCGTTTCGAGGTCGTCGCGCTCAGCGTCGATCTGCGGGGTCACGATCTCGCGCGGCGCTTCTTTGCCGAAAACGGTATTGATAGTCTCGGCTTCTATATCGACCCGACAGCGCGGGCGAATGTGACGCTCAAGGCGTTCGGGCTGCCGACGACGCTGCTGATTTCGCCGGATGGCCGCGAGATCGGGCGTATGGTCGGCCCGGCTGAATGGGACGGCGAGGACACGAAACGTCTGATCGAGGCCGCGCTCAGTCTTTCCGCGCCTTCAGCGAATAACTGAGCGGCAGGCGTGGCGCGCCGTCTGGCGCCATGTAGTAAGGCCCGCTTTTTTCGAGGCTCGGTACGCCCGGCCAGACGAGTTTGTCGTGCTCGTGCAGGAATTCGATACGAAGCCCCGCCGCCGCCAGCGCGGTCACCACCTCGCCCAGCGTGTGCTGCCATTCGTTGCTCTTGAAGTGCCGCAGTGTGATCGACGGCTCCGCGTAGTCGTGCGCATTCTCCCATTGCTGGGGGCCTTCGAGGAAGTAGGAGCGGACGATGCGGAAATTCTCGGCCACCGTCGTTCCTTCGTCGTCCAGCGTCCACAGCATCGGATGGCCCTCTGCGATGTAGAAGAAGCCGCCGGGGGCCAGGCACTCAGCGATATTTTTCGCCCAGACGTCGAGGTCCGGCAGCCACATCAGCACACCCCAGCTCGTGAAGACGATGTCGTAACCGGGGCCGGCTTTCGCCGCAGCCTCGTCGACACGCGCTTCGACGAAACGCGCCGCCACGCCCGTTTCTTCGGCAAGTTTCCGTGCCGCTGCGATCGCCTTCGGCGAGAAGTCGAGGCCGGTGATCTCGGCTCCGAGCCGTGCCAGGGACAGCGAATCGAGGCCGAAATGGCATTGCAGGTGGAGGAGCCGCTTGCCCCTCACGTCGCCGATTTCCGAAAGGACCAGCGGGTCGAGGCTCGTGCCGCCGGCGCGAAACTCCTTCACGCGATAGAAGTCCGAACCGACATGAATGTCGACCTGTTCCTCCCAGCGAGCGAGGTTTGCGGCGAACGGGTCCGGTGAAATCTCGGTGGACATGGGCGAGGCTCCCTTTCTGGTGCCCCGCCGGTTGCGAAGCCGGGCAGGATACGCCTCAGGCGTCGTGCGTCAATCGGAGCGCCGTTCGGTGTGGGTAACGAACATCGCACCGACAACCTGCGCCGGCTCCGTGCCGCCGGCCGTCAGGGGTACTGAAATGGTGTGGCCGGCGAGATAGAGGCGGTCCGAGGCGGCGAAGGGCACTTTCGCGAAGACGGGCTTGCGGCCGATAAATGCCTGGCGTGTTATATAGAGCCAGCGCCGCTGTACGGCCTTCTTGTCCTTGGCGATGGCGCCTTCCTCGGCAAACTCCGACAGGAGCTTGCCGGTGCGTTCCTCGCCCAGCAATTCCACCAGCGCCGTCCCGAAAAGCCGTGTACGGAAATCCTCGCCGCCGTTCACGGCTTCGGTGATGATCATGTTGGGCAGAAAGCGGAGGAGGTCGGCGGGTGATATGTCGGCACGGTCGGCCATCTCGCGGGCACCGCGCTTGCCTTCGATATAGTTGAGAAACTCGATAACGAGCGGATGTTCCGGCGTGTCGAGAAACTGTGGCTCTTCGGTGATTTTCCGGGCGCTGTCGCCGCCGCTGAAACTCTCTCCACCCATCGCTGCGTCTCCTTGCCCCAATTCGGGCAAGTTTCGCATGGGACAGTTAACGAACTATCGGCGCCGTCCTAACGTGTCGGAACGGGTTTCTCACCGCGATAGTCGTAGAAACCGCGCTGGGTCTTGCGGCCGAGCCAGCCGGCCTCGACATATTTCACCAGAAGCGGACAGGGCCGATACTTCGAATCCGCCAGCCCGTCGTAAAGCACCTGCATGATCGAAAGGCAGGTGTCGAGACCGATGAAGTCGGCAAGCTGCAACGGGCCCATCGGATGGTTGGCGCCGAGCCGCATTGCCTTGTCGATGCTTTCAACCGATCCGACGCCTTCGTAAAGCGTATAGACGGCTTCGTTGATCATCGGCAACAGGATGCGATTGACGATGAAGGCCGGATAGTCTTCGGCATTGGCGATCTTCTTGCCCAGCGTTTCGGCAAAGCCGCGCACGATCTCGAAGGTGGGATCGTCGGTCGCTATGCCGCGTACCAGCTCCACCAGTTCCATCACCGGGACCGGATTCATGAAATGCATGCCCATGAAGCGCTCGGGGCGGTCGGTGGAGGCGGCAAGGCGCGTTATGGAGATCGAGGAGGTGTTGGTCGCGATCAGCGCATCCTCGCGCAGATGCGGGCACAGCTCGGCGAAAATCTTGCGCTTCACTTCTTCGATTTCGGTCGCGGATTCGATGACGATGTCGGTGTCGTCGAAACTCCCCATGGAGGCTGCCGGCCCGATACGTTCCAGCGCGGCGTCGCGCTCGACCTCGGTGATGCGCCCGCTCGCGACCTGTCGGGTCAGATTGCCGTCGATGGTGGCGAGGCCGGCTTCGATACGTTCCTTCGAGATGTCGAAAAGCGATACCTCGTAGCCCGCCAGCGCGCAGACATGCGCGATCCCGTTGCCCATCTGGCCGGCGCCGATCACGCCTACTTTGCGAATTTTCATCTCACTCCATCCCGCCTGGCGGGTCCGATAGCATCGCCCGCGTCAAACGTAGCAAAGATTTGGGCGTTGTGCGCCCGATAACGACCCGACAGCAAAACGGCGCCGGCCTGTTTCGAGGCGGCGCCGTTCCCGGTATCTCATGCTTGCAGGCCTGTTTGCTCAGAGGCCGGCTTTCGTCAGCTCTGCTTCAAGCTCCGGCACCGCCTTGAAGAGATCGGCAACAAGACCGTAATCGGCAACCTGGAAGATCGGCGCTTCCTCGTCCTTGTTGATGGCCACGATGACCTTCGAGTCCTTCATGCCCGCGAGATGCTGGATCGCGCCGGAAATGCCGACGGCGATGTAAAGATCGGGTGCCACGACCTTGCCGGTCTGGCCGACCTGGTAGTCGTTGGGCACAAAGCCCGCATCGACGGCCGCGCGCGAGGCGCCGACGGCGGCCCCGAGCTTGTCGGCGATTGTTTCGAGCATGGCGAAATTCTCGCCATTCTGCATGCCGCGGCCGCCCGAGATGATGATCTTGGCCGATGTCAGTTCCGGACGGTCCGATTTCGTCAGCTTTTCCTCGACGAATTCGGAGAGGCCCGGATTGTCGCCAGCGCCGATTTTCTCGATGGAGGCCGAGCCGCCCTGACCGGCCGCCGGGAAGGCGGTGGTACGCACCGTGATGACCTTCTTCGCGTCCGTCGCCTTGACGGTCTGGATCGCGTTGCCGGCATAGATCGGGCGCTCGAACGTGTCGGCGCCATTGACGGCGGTGATTTCCGAAATCTGCGCCACGTCGAGCAGGGCGGCCACGCGCGGCATGAAGTTCTTGCCGACGGTGGTGGCAGCGGTGACGATCGCGTCGTAATCGGCGGCGAGCTTCACCACGAGTGCGGCGAGCGGCTCGGCGACGGGATGCGCGTAGAGCGCATCGTCGGCAACCAGCACCTTCTTGACGCCATCGAGCTTGGCGGCCGCTTCGCCGGCGGCGCCGCAATCCTGGCCGATCACGAGAACATGAACGTCGCCGCCGAGCTTGGCAGCGGCCGTCACGGTCTTGGCGGTGGCGTCGTTCAGCGCCTTGTTGTTGTGGTCTGCAATAACAAGCGTGGTCATCCGATCACTCCCGCTTCCTTGAGCTTCGATACAAGCTGTTCAACCGATTCGACCTTGATACCGGCCTGGCGTTGCGGCGGTTCCGTCACCTTCAGCACTTCAAGACGGGCCTTGACGTCGACGCCATAATCCGACGGTGCCTTTTCGTCGATCGGCTTCTTCTTGGCCTTCATGATGTTGGGGAGCGAGGCGTAGCGCGGCTCGTTCAGGCGCAGATCGGTGGTTACGACCGCCGGCATCTTGAGCTTCAGCGTCTGCAGGCCGCCGTCGATTTCGCGGGTGAGGTTCAGCGTTGCGCCGTCGACCTCGACTTTGGAAGCAAAAGTGCCCTGTGCCCAGCCCAGCAGCGCGGCCAGCATCTGGCCGGTCTGGTTGCAATCGTCGTCGATCGCCTGCTTGCCGAGAATGATCAGGTCGGGCTTCTCCTCTTCGGCGATTGCCTTGAGAATCTTCGCCACATTGAGCGGCTCGACCGTTTCGTCGGTCTTGACCAGAATGCCCCGGTCGGCGCCCATGGCAAGCGCGGTGCGGATGGTTTCGGTTGTCTGCTGGACGCCGATCGACACCGCGATCACTTCGGTCGCCTTGCCGGCTTCCTTCAGACGCACCGCTTCTTCGACGGCGATTTCGTCGAACGGGTTCATCGACATCTTCACATTGGCGAGATCGACACCGGTCTGGTCCGACTTGACGCGGATCTTGACGTTGTAATCGACCACTCGCTTGATCGGGACGAGGACTTTCATTGAGGCGAACTCCCTGCGCGTTGCCGGGGGCATCGGAAATCCGGGGGTGGGACCCCGGCCCCCTGGAACCCCGGCGCCGGTCTTGGTGTGGGTCTTTCGAAGCGGCGGGCGGTCCGCGAAATGGCTGTTTCCCTGAGGAAATTCCGCCTGCCTGCGAAAAGCGACATAAAGCTGCTGCTGCGGTGCGGCAACCTAGTGGCCTCATCCCCTCCTGTCAACGCGACCGGAGCGGCCCTCGGGGCCTCCTCAGCGGCTTGCGCCCGGCGTCCACAACACGTCGCCCGGCCCCTTGCCGTCCGGGCCCTTGTTGACCCAGCGCGCGGCGACGAAAAGGAAGTCCGAGAGGCGGTTCAGATAGCGTAGCGCCGGGGCGCCGACGCGCTCCTCCGGCTTTTCGGCCAGCGCCGCCACCAGCCGTTCGGCGCGGCGGCAGATCGTGCGGGCAAGGTGCAGACAGGCGGCCGCGGGCGTGCCCGCCGGCAGAACGAAGGAGCGCAAGGGCTCCAGCGCCGCATTCAACTCATCGATCTCGGCCTCGAGCCGCGTGACCTGCGCCTCGACGATGCGCAAGGGCTCGTAGTCGAGCTTCTCGCCCCGGTCGGGCGTCGCGAGGTCGGCGCCGAGGTCGAACAGGTCGTTCTGGATGCGGGCCAGCATCGCGTCGAGCTTTTCCATGCCGCCGGTGTGAAGCCGCGCCACACCGATCGCCGAATTGGCCTCGTCGACGGTGCCGTAGCTCTCGATCCGCAGCGCATGTTTCGGCACGCGCTCGCCCGACGCCAGCGCCGTCGTGCCTTTGTCGCCTGTGCGCGTATAGATCTTGTTCAGCGTGACCATCTCGCTCGTCAGGCCTTTCCGAACGGCAATATTCGCGTCAGCACATTGTCGCGTCGGATGAAATGATGCTGGAGCGCGCCTGCGATATGAAACGCCACCAGCGCCACGAGAATGAAGGCATTGACCATATGGGCCACATGGCCGATCTCGTTGATCGTGTCGTTCTGCGCGATCTTCAGCGGAATGAAGCCGAAAGCCACCGGCGAACCCTTCGATGTCGTCGCCATCATCAACCCGAAGACCGGTTGCAGGGTCACGCAAAGATAGAGGCTGTGATGGGTCGCCCGCGCGGCGATCTGCTGCCAGCGCGGCGTGTCGGCGGGCAACGGCGGACGCGGTGTGCGGCCCCGGATCGCCAGCCAGCCCACCATCAACACCAGGATGACGAGGCCGGTGCCGAAATGCCAGGTCGCGGTCTCGCGGCTCAGCGTGAAGCCGCCATAGAACATCAGCAGCACCAGCACGCCGATGACCCAGTGAAAGCTTTTCATCGCCGCGCTGAAAGTTGCCGGCGTCTTTGCGTATGCGGTATCGGTCATCGGAACCCCCTCCTGTGGATTGTGAACGTCAAGCCTCGCGCGAGGCGGGCCGCCGATCAAGCCTCAGCTTTTTTCCAGCCCTTGCGCCATTTGGCGACGGCTTCGCCGATTTCATGCGGGCTGTCTTCCTGGATGAAGTGGTTTCCCTTCACGGTCACCTCGGTCTGGTTCTTCCAGCTCCGGCAGAACTCGCGCTGGGCGCCGATCAGGATTGCCCCCGGCTCGGCATTGACGAAGAGCTTCGGCAGCTCGTTCGCGGCCATCCATTCGGCATAGGACTTGACGATTTCGGTCACGTCTTCCGGCGCGCCGTCGAGTGGGATCTGGCGCGGCCATGTCAGTGTCGGGCGGCGGTCCTCACCGGGCTCGCGGAAGGGGCGGCGATAGACCTCCATTTCCTCCGGCGTCAGCTTGCGCAGGATCGAGCCCGGCAGCACGGCCTCGATGAAGAGGTTTCGTTCGAGAATCATTTCCTCGCCGGCCGCGGAGCGGAAGCCCTTGAAGATGCCCCTCGCGGCTTCGTTCCATTCGCTCCATGCCAGCGGCCGGACGATCCCCTCCATATAGGCGATGCCGTCGACGGCGGTGCGGTTGCGGTTCGCCCAGTCGAAGCCGAGCGCCGAACCCCAGTCATGGATGACGAGGGTAACGTTCTTCGCCACCCCGACCGCATCGAGAAAGGCCTCGAGAAAGCGGCGATGCTCCCGGAACGTGTAGCGCTCGGCGCTGGAGGGCTCGAGCTTGTCGCTGTCGCCCATGCCGATCAGATCGGGCGCGATGCAGCGGCCCTGATCCTTCAGATGCGGCATCACGTTGCGCCAGAGATAGGAGGAGGTCGGGTTGCCATGCAGGAAGACGATCGGGTCGCCCTTGCCCATTTCGACATAGGTCATGGCGCGGCCGGAAATCGTCACCGACTTCTTGGGATGTTCGTGCGCGGAAATTGGCTGATCGGTCATCAGTGGCCTCCACCATGCAAACCGGCATGATACGCTGGGCATTCGTCAGGCCCAAACGCCAAAAAGGGCGCCCGTCGCGGGGCGCCCTTCATGGCCGTTGTGGCATTGCCGTGCTTAGAAACTGTAGGCGTAGCGCAGGCCGGTATTGGTCAGGCCTTCATTGTCGTCGCAGAGACTGGCGTTCGACATGTGCTCGATCGACACCATGATCGCATTGGCCTTGTTGAAGCGGTAGCCGATGGATGCGCTTTCGTGGAACTGGGCGCGGCAGCCGAAATTCTTGCTGGTCGCGGTTGCGCGCTCGGTTTCGCCGTCATGCACCGCGCCGCCGAGTGTGAAGTCGACGAAGAAGGCCTCGGTGAGATCGAAGGTCCAGCCGAGGCCGGCATAGCCGAAGCTGGTGCCGTCGCCGGTGTTGATCGTGCCGCCGATCAGCGGCCGCGGCGCGAAGGCCCAGTCGAGAAAATCGGGCGATACGAAACGGACCTCGAAATTGACGTCCGGATCGGTCGTCTCATGGCTGTCGTGGAACATGCTGGAGTCGTGATCCATCACGCCGATGCGCACTTCGCTGATAAAGCTCTCTGCGTATGCCGGCGCGCAAACAAAGGCGGCCATGCCCACGGCCGCCAGCAAGCTTGTCTTTCGATTCACTTTGTAGCTCCCCTTTTAAACCCCCGAACGCGGTGCGAGCCTACCGGATGTCCGCCGGAATGTCCGAGGCCCCCCGCGGCGGCCGGCGTGTCTCGCATGCGAATATGCATCATTGTGGCAGGCAGGTTTCAGTTTTTGGTTAATCAAGGGGGCTGGATCCCTAGCTGCTGGCGAGCCAGAGGCCGGCCATAATGACGATAACGGCCAGAAACTGCAGGCCGACGCGCCAGCGCATCAGGGTCTGCGAGCGGCTGGCCGGACCGCCGCGCATCATGTTCCACAGGCCCGCCAGCAGCACGGCCAGCACGGCGATCAGGGCGACGGGCGCCAGCCAGTTAACGAATTCAGCCATGATTCGATTCCCTAATTGCCGCCTTCAAGCAGGCGGCGGGCGATCACCTGTGCCTGGATTTCGGCGGCGCCTTCGAAAATGTTGAGGATGCGGGCGTCGCAAAGGACGCGGCTTACCGGATATTCGAGGGCAAAGCCGTTGCCGCCGTGGATCTGCAGCGCATTGTCGGCTGCCGCCCAGGCGATGCGGGCGGCGAGCAGCTTCGCCATTCCGGCTTCGAGGTCGCAGCGCCGGCCACCGTCCTTTTCGCGGGCGGCGAAATAGGTGAGCTGGCGCGCCACCATGATCTCGACCGCCATCGTCACCAGCTTGCCGTTGACGCGCGGGAAATCGTAGATCGGCTTGCCGAACTGGATGCGCTCCTGTGCGTAACGCAGGCCGAGCTCCAGCGCCGATTGTGCGACGCCGACGGCGCGCGCCGCCGTCTGGATACGCGCGCTTTCGAAGGTCTGCATCAATTGCTTGAAGCCCTGGCCCTCCTCGCCGCCGAGCAGGTTTTCGGCCTTCACCTCGAAATCGTCGAAGCCGATCTCGAATTCCTTCATGCCGCGATAGCCGAGCACCTCGATCTCACCGCCGGACATGCCCTTGGCCGGGAAGGGTTCGTTGTCGTCGCCACGTGGCTTTTCGGCGAGCAGCATCGAGAGGCCCTTGTAGCCCGGCGCGTCGTTCGTGCGGCAGAGCAGCGTCATCACGTCCGCGCGCGCGGCATGCGTGATCCAGGTCTTGTTGCCGTTGATCTTGTAGACGTCGCCCTCGCGCTTCCCGCGCGTGCGCAAGCTCGCAAGGTCCGAACCGGTGTTCGGCTCGGTGAAGACCGCCGTCGGCAGCACCGCTCCGCTCGCGATTTTCGGCAGCCATTTTTCCTTCTGCGCCTGTGTGCCGCCGCCAAGGATCAGCTCGGCGGCGATTTCGGAGCGCGTGCCCAGCGAGCCGACGCCGATATAGCCGCGCGACAATTCCTCCGAAACGACGCACATCGATTCCTTGCCGAGGCCGAGGCCGCCATATTCCTCCGGGATCGTCAGGCCGAAGACGCCCAGCTCGGCCATCTGTTCGACGACCGGCATCGGAATGTAGTCGTCCTTCAAATGCCATTCATGCGCATGCGGCACGACTTCGGCATCGGCGAAGCGGCGCATCTGGTCGCGGATCGCATCATAGGTCTCTTCGAGCCCCGCATCGCCATAGGTCGCCGCGCCCGCATTCGCGGCAATCAGTTCGGCAAGCCGCGCGCGCACCCCGGCGGTGAGCCCCGCGCCCGTCAGGCGGCGCACGGCCGGCGCGGCGCGGAAGGCGGCGACATCGTCCTCGGTCAGGCCGAGGTCCTGTGGCCGCACGATCTCGCCCTGGCTCATCGGAATGCCGCCCGAAAGCTGGTTCAGATATTCGCCGAAGGCGGCCTGCACGATCAGCGCCTCGAATTCGCCGAAGCGCTTTTCCTGCGTCATGCGCGCCGCATAGGCCGCCATCTGGCGCAGCGCTTCCACATAGGTTGCCGCCCAGCCAAAGCCGTGCGCGGCGAACTGTTCGCGTTCGATCGCGGCGGCCGAAACCTTGCCGTCTTTCGCCACAAGGGCAAAGACGGCGGCGCGCGCCTTCGCGAGCAGCGTATCGGCGGCCTCGACCGATTGCGCGGTCAGCGTCAGCAGGTCGGCGAGCGCGCCGCCTTCGGGGGTTCGGGCGGGGGTGTGGGCGGCGGCGCTTTCGGCGGGGCTCATGGGGTGAACGCGTCCTTCGTGACTGGTGGATCGGCGGCGGTGTAAAAAAGGGCGGGAAGCAGCGGGTTCGAGGCTCATCTCGGGTGGCATGGCGCCTGCCCCTCGATGTCTATATATCTCGAACCCTGCGCTCCGGCCAGCCGGAGGGGCGATTCGGCAACCGCGTTCTCAACGGACCTGACGGGGGGTTTCATGGACAGCGTCAGCATGACCGGCGACAACACCAAGGTTGTCGGCCTTGTCGTCGGGGCGCTTCTCGTCGCGCTCTCGGTGGTGATGCTGATCCCGATCCTGGCCGAACTGATGGCCAACAGCGGCGATTCGGCGGCCTTTCTCGGCGCCGCCGTCATCACGGGCTTTGTCGGTGGCGCACTGATGCTCGCCAACCAGACCGAGGACCGCGATCTCGGCCACCGCGCCACTTTCCTCGTCACCGTGCTCTCCTGGCTTTCGGTCGGCGCCTTCTCGGCCTTGCCCTTTGCCCTGTCCAAGGTCGACATGAGCTACACCGACGCCTTCTTCGAGGCCATGTCGGGCTTCACCACCACCGGCGCGACCGTGATGGTCGGGCTCGACATGACGCCGCCCGGCCTTCTCCTCTGGCGCTCGCTGCTGCAATGGGTCGGCGGCATCGGCATCATCGTCACGGCGGTCGCCATTCTGCCCTTCCTGCGCGTCGGCGGCATGCAGCTCTTCCGTACCGAGAGCACCGACCGTTCCGACAAGGTCCTGCCGCGCCCCGGACAGATCGCGGTCGCCATCGGCGAGGTCTATCTGCTGCTGACGCTTCTCTGCGCGCTTGCCTATATGGCGGCCGGCATGGCGGCCTTCGACGCGCTCAACCACGCGATGACGACGGTCGCGACCGCCGGCTATTCGACGCATGACGCGTCCTTCGGCCATTTCGGCAGCGCCGCCATCGACTGGATCGCCGTCGTCTTCATGATTTCGGGTGCGGTGCCGCTGGTGCTCTATGTCCACACCGCGCGCGGCACCGGCGAAACGCTCTGGGGCGACCCGCAGGTGCGGACCTTCCTCGGCATTCTCGCGGCCGCCTCGATCCTGATGGCGCTCTGGCTGGCGGCGCGCGGCGACTACTCGTTCTTCACGGCGCTGCGCTATACCGCCTTCAACATCACCTCGGTCGTCACCACCACCGGTTTTGCCAGCGCCGACTACACGGCCTGGGGGCCCTTTGCCGTCATGGCCTTCCTGTTCCTGATGTTCATCGGCGGTTGCACCGGCTCGACCTCGGGCGGCATGAAGATTTTCCGGCTGCAGGTGCTTGCCATGCTGCTCCGGACACAGATCCGCCAGACGCTTTATCCGCATGTCGCGCAGACGCTGCGCTACGGCAACCGCACGATCAGCCGCGACATCGTCTTCTCGGTCGCCTTGTTCGTCTTCGTCTATCTCGCCTCCATGGTCGCCGTGGCGCTGGTGCTCGCCGCCTTCGGCCTCGACTTCATCACCGCGCTCTCGTCCGCCGTCACCTCGATCGCCAATGTCGGTCCGGGCCTCGGCCCCATCGTCGGCCCCGCCGGCAATTTTTCGAGCCTGCCCGACGGCGCCAAGATCGTCATGGCGCTCGCCATGCTGCTCGGCCGTCTCGAACTGCTGACGGTGCTGGTGATGTTCTCGAAGGATTACTGGAAACAGTAGGGAAACGGGCCCATTGCGGCCATTTCCTGTGACACTTTTGTGTAGCCCTCCGTAAACATGTCCGTGCTAGCCTGATCTCATGAAACGAAGCCTCGGCCGCGCTCGAAACATGCGTGTTGCCCGCCGCCATCACTGGCTTGCGGCGGCGCTGGCCTTTGCCATGCTGCTGACGGGTATCGCGGCGCCGCGCGCCGGTCTCGACGGCGCGGTGTTCGCGATGGCCGATGTGGGTGCTCCGATGCATATGGCGCGTGTTGCGGGCACGATGGCCGATCCCTGCTGCGACGACCGCGGCGGGGGGGAAACCGGGGCCTGCGAAAACTCGACACCCTGCATGGCCGTTTGCGGCAAGCTGCCGCTTCAGCTTGCGGCCGTGACCGCTTTCTTCCCCGCGATGCTTGCCGTCGTGGCGGCCCGCGCGCCCGATACCGGCCGGGCCGATCTCTCCCTCTCTCCCTTGCAGCGACCTCCCAAAGCGGCGTGACGCGCCGGCGCGCGGCCTTCCGGCCCCTGCGTCAAATCGTCCGCCAGCTTCAGGAGAGTCACATGCTTCGCTTCACCATGGCGTCCGCGATCGCGGCGCTTGTCCTCGCCGCCATATTGACGGGCAGCCGGGGCGTTGCCGATACGGCCGGGGAGATTCCCGCCGCCACGCAGCAAAAAACCGATGCCGCCCCGGCCGCGCCGTCGGGCGAGCGCAAGATACGCTATTACCGCAACCCGATGGGCCTGCCCGACATATCGCCGGTGCCGAAAAAGGATTCGATGGGGATGGATTACATCCCCGTCTATGAGGAGGATGTTGCGGCTCCCGCCGGAACCGTCCGCGTCAGCGTTGAAAAGATGCAGCGCGCCGGCGTCAGGACCGTAACGGTCGAACGCCGCGACCTCGTCCGCAGGGTCCGCGGTGCGGGCACCGTGATGGCGGACGAGGCCCGCGTCGCGCTGGTGACGGCGCGCTTCGACGGCTTTGTCGAACGTCTCGATGTCCGCACGACAGGCGGCACGGTGACGGCCGGCGCGCCGCTGCTGACGGCCTGGATCGAAAGCGACGAACTGCTGCGCAAACAGGCTGACTATCTCTCCGCGCTTGCGCGCGGCGGCCGCGATGTCGAACGCGCCGCACAGAACCTCCGTTTCTTCGGCATTTCCGATGCCACCATTGCCGAAATGGCACGCACGCGCGCGCCGGCGCGGGTGGTCACCTTCGAGGCGCCGCTTGGCGGCACGGTCCTCGAAAAACCCTCGCTCGACGGCATGCGCTTTTCGGCCGGCGATATGCTTTTCCGCATCGCCGATCTGTCGGCGCTCTGGGTGATGGCCGAAATCGCCGAACAGGACCTCGCGCTCGTCAGGCCCGGACAGCGCGCGCAATTGTCGATGCCGGCCATGCCGGGCGAAACGCGCGCGGCGATTGTCGACTTCGTCTATCCCGACATCGACATGGAAACCCGGTCGGGCCGGGTCCGGCTCGTCGTGCCGAACGCCGACGGGCGCCTCAAGCTCGGCCATTTCGTGCGCGTCGAAATCGGCGCGTCGGCCGGCGATGGGCCAGTCCTCGCGGTGCCTGCCGCTTCGGTCATCGACGACGGCGCCCGCCAGATCGTCTTCGTCGCGCGCGGCGACGGGCTTTTCGAACCGCGCGACGTTCGCCTCGGCGCCCGCGCCGGCGCCGATGTCGAGATCAGGGAGGGCCTTGCCGCCGGCGAGGAGATCGTCACCTCCGGCATCTTCCTGATCGATGCCGAGAGCAATCTCCAGACCGCGCTTTCGGCCTTCACCGCCGAACCGGTGGCGCCATGATCGCGGGCATCATCGGCTGGTCGGCGCGCAACGGCGTTCTGGTGCTGATCGGCACGCTCTTTGCGATCGTCGCCGGCGTCTATTCGATCGCGCGCATTCCGCTCGATGCGATACCGGACCTGTCGGACACGCAGGTCATCATCGTCACCGACTATCCCGGGCAGGCGCCGCAGGTCGTCGAGGACCAGGTGACTTTCCCGCTCGCGACCGCGATGCTCAACGTGCCGCGTTCCCGCGTCGTGCGTGGCTTTTCCTTCTTCGGCGTTTCCTTCGTCTATGTCGTCTTCGAGGACGGTGCCGATCTCTACTGGGCGCGAAGCCGCGTTCTCGAATATCTGAGCGCGGCGGCCGAACGCCTGCCGGACGGCGTCACGCCCTCGCTCGGGCCGGACGCGACCGGCGTCGGCTGGGTCTATCAATATGCGCTGAAATCCTCGGAGATGAACCTCGCCGAACTCCGCTCGTTGCAGGACTGGCAGGTCCGCTTCGCCGTCTCGCGCGCCGACGGCGTCGCCGAGGTTGCAACGGTGGGCGGCTTCGTCCGGCAATATGCGATCATCGTCGATCCGCTGCTGCTGAAAAGCACGGGGCTGACGCTTGCCGATATTGCCGGCGCGGTGCGCGCCAGCAACATGGATGTCGGCGGCCGCACCATCGAGCTTGCCGAAACCGAATTCATGATCCGCGGCCGCGGCTATCTCGCCGGCATCGAGGATATCGAAAAGATCGTGCTCCGCGCCGAGGGCGGCACGCCGCTCTTGCTGCGCGACGTGGCGCGCGTCGAACTCGCGCCCGACGAACGGCGCGGCATCGCCGAACTGGGCGGCGAGGGCGAAGCGGTTTCCGGCATCGCCTTGCAGCGCCACGGGGCCAATGCGCTCGACGTCATCGAAAACGTCAAGCGTGAGCTCGCGGCCGTCGCACCGAGCCTGCCCGGCAACACCGAAATCGTCGAGGTCTATGACCGCTCGGCGCTGATCGGCCGCGCCATCGACACGCTGGTGCGCACGCTGGTCGAGGAAAGCATCGTCGTGGCGCTGGTCTGTTTCCTGTTTCTCTGGCATGCGCGCAGCGCGCTTGTCGCCATCGTCACGCTGCCGGTCGGCATTCTGATGGCGCTTGCCGCGACCCATGTGCTCGGCATCCCCTCCAACATCATGAGCCTTGGCGGCATTGCGATCGCGATCGGCGCCATGGTCGATGCGGCGATCGTGATGATCGAAAACGCCCACAAGCGGCTCGAGCACGCGCCGCCCGGCGCTTCGCGCACCGCTGTCGTCATCGAGGCGGCGCAGGAAGTGGGGCCGGCGCTCTTTTTCAGCCTGCTGATCATCACTGTTTCCTTCCTGCCGATCTTCACGCTGGAGGCGCAGGAAGGCCGCCTCTTCAAGCCGCTCGCCGCGACCAAGACCTTCGCGATGGCCGCCGCCGCCTTTCTTTCGATCACGCTGGTGCCGGTGCTGATGACGATCTTCATTCGTGGCCGGATCGTACCGGAGGCCCAAAATCCGCTCAACAAGGCGCTGATCTGGCTCTACCGGCCGGTGATCGGGCTGGTGCTGCGGGCACGGGGCGTCACCATCCTGGCGGCCGTCCTTGTCCTGGCCGTCACGGTGGTTCCGCTCGGCCGCATCGGTTCGGAATTCATGCCGAACCTCAACGAGGGGACGCTTCTCTACATGCCGACGACGTTGCCGGGTCTTTCGGTGACGAAGGCGGCCGAACTTCTGCAGACGCAGAACCGGATCATCGCCGGCTTTCCCGAGGTTGCCTCTGTCTGGGGCAAGGCGGGCCGCGCCGACAGCGCGACCGATCCCGCGCCGATGGAGATGTTCGAGACCATCATCAACCTGAAGCCCGAAAGCGACTGGCGGCGGGGGATGAATCTCGACAAGCTGATTGCCGAAATGGACACCGCGCTCCAGTTTCCAGGCGTCTCCAATGCCTGGACGATGCCCATCAAGGCCCGCATCGACATGCTCTCGACCGGCATCCGTACGCCGGTCGGCGTCAAGATCTTCGGCCCCGACCTCGTCGAGCTCGAACGGATCGCCCGCGAGATCGAAACCGCCTTGCGCGCCGTTCCCGGCACCTCGTCGGCCTATGCCGAGCGCGTCAATGGCGGTTATTTTCTCGACATCAAGCCCGACCGCGACCGCATCGCTCGGCACGGCCTCTCGATGGAGACGGTGCAGGAAACGATCGCGATGGCGCTCGGCGCGAAAGCCCTCACCACCACGGTCGAGGGCCGCGAGCGCTACGACGTGGTGCTGCGCTATCCGCAGGCCTCCCGCGCCGATCCGGATGCGATCGCGCGCGAGGTTTTCGTCACGACGCCCGCAGGCGCCGCCATTCCGCTCGGCGAGATCGCCGACATCGCGCGGGCGCGCGGCCCCACCATGGTGCGCACCGAAAGCGGCCAGCCGGTCGTCTATGTCTTTGTCGACATCCGCGACCGCGATCTCGGCGGCTATGTCGGCGAGGCGCGGCGTGCCGTTGCCGGCGAAGTCGCGCTGCCGCCCGGCTACACACTCGCCTGGAGCGGCCAGTTCGAATATCTGGCACGCGCGCAGCAGCGCCTTTCCGTCGTTATCCCGGTCACGCTGCTGGTGATTTTCCTGCTCCTCTATCTCAACTTCAAGGGCCTCACCGAAACCTTCATCGTGATGCTGTCATTGCCCTTCGCGCTGGTCGGCGGGCTCTGGCTGATGGCGGCGCTCGATTTCAACATGAGCGTTGCGGCGGCCGTCGGCTTCATCGCGCTGGCGGGGGTGGCGGCTGAAACCGGCGTCGTCATGCTGCTCTATCTCGACCACGCCCTGCGCGACGCCAGGGCGCTTGCCGCCACCGAGGGCCGCGCCTTTACCCGTGCCGACCTCAACGGCGCGATCATGGAGGGCGCCGTCGGGCGCGTGCGGCCGAAGATGATGACCGTCGTCACCATCATGGCGGGTCTCCTGCCGATCCTCTGGGCCACCGGCACCGGCGCCGAGGTGATGCAGCGCATTGCCGTGCCGATGATCGGCGGCATGGTGTCGTCCACCATCCTCACGCTCGTCGTGATCCCGGCGATCTACGCGATCGTTCACGGTATGCGGCTGGGGCGGGAGGCGGGTGAGGTGGGGTGAGGGAGGGCGTAAAGTCCCGCCGCTTGGCCGTCTCCCGTCTTGCATCGGCCTTGTCGCGCGTTCGGGAAACAGCGAAGATACCCGCATGATCGGCGGTCATCCGGACACCGCCGACCGGGGGGAGTTCGTCATGAAGAGCCGACGCTATTTCATCGCGCGCGTTCTCGGCGTTGCGGCGCTGTCGGTCTCCGCCCTCACGGGTCTCTTCAAGTCCGGCGCCTCATCCCAGGGAAACAATTCGATGTCCAGACAGGCGATGATCGACACGTTCCAGAAGCATGTGGGGGCCGAACTGGCAGGTGATCTCGAAACGACGATGGCCACAATGTCGGCCGACCCCCATCTCAATCACGTGCCGACCATGGCCGGCGGTGTCGGCCGTGAAGCAGTGCACGATTTCTATCGGGATCATCTGGTTGGCAAGTTCTTTCCACCGGATGTCGTCATGACCAATATTTCCAGCACCGTTGGCGACACGCAGATTGTCGACGAGATTTTTATCAGCTTCACGCATACGGCGGAGATCGACTGGCTGCTGCCCGGCGTTGCGCCCACCGGCAGGCCGGTCGAGATGGCGGTTGCCGTTGTTGTCGGCTTCAAGGACGGCAAGATTTCGCACGAGCATATCTATTGGGATCAGGCCGGCGTTCTGGTGCAGGTCGGGCTTCTCGATCCGGCGGG
>NZ_JBBECC010000181.1:0-12072 GCF_040882025.1 Parvibaculum sp.
TGTGACCTCTGCCTTCGGAGGGCAGCGCTCTATCCAGCTGAGCTACGGGTGCCGGCGCCGCCGGGAGGCCCCCGACGCGGCGCGGGCGCAAGGTAGAACAAAGTGCGGCGCCTGACAATCGGCGGATTTCAAAGCCCTTCCAGCGCCATTTCGATGCCTTCGGCCGCGTAAAGCGCCTCGAGCCGCGCGAACGCCGCTTCCGAAAAATCCGTCTCCGGCAGCGCCGCGCCGGGCCGGAGCCGCGCCTGCCCGAGCCCCGCCACGCGCTCGATGGCGTAAAGCGCGCCAACGGCGGTGAGGTGCGCCTGGCCTTGCGCGTCGGCGATCGTCGCCCGCCGCTTCTCGCTGCGCCCGTCCTTCGTGCCCTCGACCTCGATGACGATCTCGTGCGGCGCGCCCTTGCCGGGTTTCGTCGCGGCGATCGCGCTCGCGCCCGGCAGTTTCATCAGTAGGCCCCATATCCCGAGCCGGATCAGCCGCCGCATCGTGGCGAGCGAATTTCCCTTGTCGAGGCCGAGCCGGACACCGACTTCCGCCGCGCCCGAAGCCAGCGCCGGTGTCACCACATCGCCCATGTTCATCCGGTAGACGTTCCGCGTCGCGCCGGAGGGAAAGCGCACCTGCCGCTCGTCGCTCAACGGGCCGACGCGGCGCCAATCGCCGCCCAAGCGCGCAACGAATTCTTGCGACATACCTTCGCCTGCGCTTGCCGAATCCGGGCCCATCCTGTCGCCGGTATAATAGAGGATCGAGATGTCGATGCGCACCACGCTGTCGAGCCCGCGCGTCAGCGCATGGGCGACGATCGCCGGGCCGCCGGCCATCCAGTGCGAGCTGAAAAGCGCCGGCGCGCGAACGTCGAAGAGGGCGGCGGTCGCCAGCCCGCGTGCCGTCGCCTCCCAGCCGCGCGTCATGTCCATATAGGCGATGCCGCGTTTGAGCGCGTCGCGCAGCACGCTGTCGTCGGTCTCGTGCACGAAGACGCCGACGGCGTCGATGTCGGCGATCGCCGCCAGCGGTTCGGCCTGCGCCGTGTCGAGCGCGAGCCCGCGCGCGTTGCCGATCTCCCTGGCGAGTTTTTCGGCTTCCGCCGCGCGCCGCCCGCCGATCAGGATTTCGACATCCGGGTGGTGCTTGCGCAGGAGCCGCGCCGCCTGCGCCCCCACCACGCCATAGCCGCCTGCCAGCAAAATGCGTTTCGCCATCGCCGTCTCCTCGCGCTTCGGTTTCGATCGGCGAGATATTGGTCATATGACCAATTTTGTCAAGTCCGGGCGCGCGCGCTAGTCTCGCCGCCATGATGCAAGGCTCCCCCGCCGCCACCGGAAAAGGCGCCACCCGCCGCGAGCAGATCCTCGAGGCGGCCTCCGCCCTGCTCCTCGAAGAGGGCTATGCGCGCTTTTCCGCGCGCGGCGTCGCCGCGCGGGCGGGCCTCCGCCTCAGCCACGTGCAGTACTACTTTCCGGCGCCCGCCGACATGCTGGCCGAGCTGCTCGACCGTTTCGTGCGCCGCTACAGCGACGAAATTCGCGCGCGCTTCGCGGGGCCCGGCAACGGCGAACAACGTCTCCACCGCGCGCTGGACTTCCTGCTGAACGACGAGGCCTACCGGCGCGACTGCGGCATCTTCATGTTGGAAGTCGCGAGTTTCGCCGCCCGCAACGAGGCGATTGCCGCCGCGCTTCGCCGCTACTACGCGGTCTATCTCGACGGCTTTGTCGACATGGTCAAGGCGCTCAACCCGGCGCTTGCGCCCCGGGAGCGCGACCGTCGCGCCCGCCAGAGCATCGCCTTTATCGAGGGCATGGCGATGACGCGGCCGCATATGGGCGCGAAAGGCGAGGCCGATTTCAGCGCCCGCGAGGCGACCCGCGCCATTCTGCGGCTCGCGACCGCGTCCTGAGGGCGAACGCCGCGCCTTGGCGCGTCACTCGAATCCGCCTATAGGAAGGAACCGAGTATTTCCGCCCGCGCCGGGTTTCCGCGCGATGCGCCTGAAAAGAGTTCCGCGTTCCCATGTCGATCCAAGCGCCCGAGGCCCTGCGGCTCGCGCCCTTCGATGTTTTCATCGACCCGCTCCTGTCTTTTCAGGACGCCCGTCTTCGCGAAATGCTGGCCTATTGGGATGGAAAGCGCGCCGGCAGGCCGTGCCCGGCCCGCGCCGATGTCAGCCCGGCCGACATCGTCAGCCACCTGCCGTCGGTCTTTCTGGTCGACGCCGAGCCGCCGGCGCTGTCACTGGCGCATTTTCGCGTCCGGCTGATGGGGACGGCCTTGAACGAGCTTTTCGCCCGCGATTTCACCGGCCGCACGCTTGAAAGCGACATATCGGAAAAGCCGGCTGCCGCCATCGCCAAGGTGCTCGGCGTCGTCTGCCAGTTGCGCCGTCCGCTCCGGCTCTACGGTGCGGCGGTCTTTGCGAAACTGGGCCCGGCGACGGAAATCGAGGCCGTCCTGCTGCCGCTCAGCGCCGGGACCCGCGTCGACATGGTGATGGGCGAACTCGTCAAGCGCGCTTCCGCTTGAAGGCGCTAATGCGGCGATGTGAGCTGCAGGAAAACGTCTTCGAGGTCGGACTCCTCGGTCGAGATGTCGCCGATCTCGATGCCCGCCGCACCGATCTGCCCGAGGATCGCCATGACGCCGCTTTCGGCCGGATTGTACTGAATGGCGAGCGTCCCGTCGGGTCTGAGTTCGGCCTTCATGCCTTGAAGCGCTGCGGGTAGTGCCGCAACCGGCGACGCCGGCCGCACGATCAGACGCTTGTCGCTGATCCGGGCCAGCAACTGTTCCTTCGGCTCGCAGCAGACGACATCGCCCTTGTCGATGATCGCGATGGTGTCGCAAAGCGCCTCGGCCTCTTCGAGGTAATGGGTGGTCAGCACGATTGTCGTGCCCCGCGCGTGCAGGCCTTTCACATAGTCCCAGAGCTGGCGGCGGAGTTCGATATCGACGCCGGCCGTCGGCTCGTCGAGGATCAGGACCGGCGGATTGTGGACCATGGCCTTGGCGACCAGCAGGCGCCGCCGCATCCCGCCCGACAGCGTCCGCGCATAGGCGTCGGCCTTGTCGTCGAGCCCCATGGCGGTCAGGATTTCCATGGTGCGCCGCTCGCTCTTCGGCACGCCGTAAAGCCCGGCCTGCATTTCCAGCACTTCGGCCGGCGTGAAAAACGGATCGATATTGAGTTCCTGCGGCACGACGCCGATTGAGGCGCGCGCCTGGCGCGGATTGACGTCGATGTCGAAACCCCAGACGGAAGCCGCGCCCGAGGTCTTGATGACAAGACCCGCCAGGATGTTGATGAAGGTCGACTTGCCGGCGCCGTTCGGTCCCAGCAGCGCAAAGATCGACCCGCGCGGGATCGCAAGATCGATGCCCTTCAGCGCCTCCTTGGCCGGCTGGTTGCCGCTGGCCTTGTAGACCTTCCGCAACGTTCGCGCCTCGATAGCATAGCGCGCCGCGGTGCGGGGCGCAGGTTCGGCGGGGATGCGGGTCTCGACGGTCTGATTGTCGTCGGCAAGCGTATGGGCCATGAAGCGGGCTCGTTTTCGGTCTTCGATGCGGGTTCTGTTGCAGGGCGGCGAACGCGTTATAGTGGCGTCCCGCCGCGAGGCGGAGGGCAAGCATAGGCCTCATAGATAGGGAAGGCGAGGCGCGTGGCAAGCGGCAAGACGCAAAAGAAACCGGACATGGCGGGCAGGCCGCTGAAAAAGGGCGATCACCTCTTTCTGGTCGATGGCTCGGGCTATATTTTCCGCGCCTATCATGCGCTGCCGCCATTGACGCGAAAGTCGGACGGTCTGCCGGTGGGCGCCGTCGCCGGCTTTTGCAACATGCTCTACAAGCTGATCGAGGACACCAGGGACGAGTTCGAGCCGACCCATCTCGCCGTCATCTTCGATGCCTCCTCCAAGACCTTCCGCAACGACATCTACCCCGCCTACAAGGCAAACCGCCTCGAACCGCCCGAAGACCTGAAGCCGCAATTCGCGCTCGTGCGCGACGCGACGCGCGCCTTCGGCGTACCCTCGATCGAAATGCTTGGCTACGAGGCCGATGACCTGATCGCGACCTATGCGCGCCTCGCGCATGAGGCCGGCGCCCGCGTTACCATCGTCTCGTCCGACAAGGATCTGATGCAGCTCGTCAACGACCGTGTCGACATGCTCGACACGATGAAGTTGAAGACGATCGCGCGTGAACAGGTGATCGAGAAATTCGGCGTGCCACCGGAAAAGGTCGTCGATGTGCAGGCGCTGGCAGGGGACTCGACCGACAATGTGCCGGGCGTACCGGGCATCGGCATCAAGACGGCCGCGCAACTGATCGGGGAATATGGCGACCTCGAAACGCTGCTTTCCCGCGCCACGGAAATCAAGCAGCAGAAGCGCCGCGAGAATCTCATCGAGTTTGCCGAGCAGGCGCGTGTTTCGCGACGGCTCGTCGAACTCGACAACAACGTCCCCATCGACGTCGATCTCGACACGATGGGCGTGCGCGATCCCGATCCCGAAACCCTGATCGGCTTCTGCAAGGATATGGAATTCAACACATTGACGCGCCGTGTCGGCGAACGTTTCAACATCGATGTCGATGCGATCCCGGCGACGGGCGCGCATCCGCCGCAGGCGGACGAAGCGGCGCCGGCAAGCGCCGGCCCCACGAAGGACAAGCAGGTCGCGTCGCGCGGCGCGAAGGGTGGCGTTCCCGGCGCAACGCCGAAGGGTATCGATGCCGATTTCGCGGCAGCGACCTATGTTGCGGTGACGGCGCTCGCCGATCTCGAAAACTGGGTCGCGCGGGCGCGCGCGCAAGGATATGTCGCCGTCGACACTGAAACGGATTCGCTGAACCCGATGCAGGCCCGTCTTGTCGGCGTTTCGATGGCGCTCGTTCCCGGCGAGGCGTGTTACGTGCCGCTGCAGCATGGCGCTGGCGACGGTCTCGATTTCGCCGATGCTGCCGCGCAAACCCAGATTCCGCTGAAAGACGCTTTGAAGGCGCTGAAGCCATTGCTCGAAGACTCGTCCATCCTGAAGATCGGCCAGAACCTCAAATTCGACATGCTGGTCTTTCGCCAGCACGGCATTGCGCTGGCACCGCTCGACGACACGATGCTGATGTCCTATGCGCTCGACGCCGGCGTCCATGGGCACGGCATGGACGAGCTTTCCGAGCTTCATCTCGGCCACAAACCGATCCCGTTCTCCGAAGTCGCCGGCAAGGGCAAGACGCAGATCACTTTCGATCGCGTCCCGGTCGACAAGGCCGTCGCTTATGCGGCGGAGGACGCCGATGTGACCTTGCGCCTCTGGCACATATTGAAGCCGCGTCTCGTCGCTGAGCACCGCATGTCGGTTTATGAAACACTGGAGCGACCGCTCGTGCCGGTTATCGTCGAAATGGAGCGCGCCGGCGTCAAGGTCGACAAGGCGGTGCTGGCGCGGCTTTCGGCCGACTTCGCGCAGAAGATGGCGCGCTTCGAAGATGAAATCTATGTGCTGGCCGGCGAGCGCTTCAACATCGGCTCGCCCAAGCAACTCGGCGAAATCCTCTTCGACAAGCAGGGCATCGACGGCGGCCGGAAGACCAAGACCGGCGCCTGGTCGACCGATGCCGACATGCTGGAGGCACTGGCCGCGCAAGGCCACGAGCTGCCGCGCGCCGTGCTCGACTGGCGCGGTCTCGCCAAGCTGAAAAGCACTTATACCGACGCATTGCCGGAATTCATCGACAAGGATACTGGCCGCATCCATACCTCCTATTCGCTGGCCGCGACCTCGACCGGCCGCCTCGCCTCGACCGATCCGAACCTGCAGAACATTCCGGTCCGCACCGAGGACGGCCGCAAGATCAGGACGGCCTTCGTCGCCGAAAAGGGCAACCTGCTGATCTCGGCCGACTACAGCCAGATCGAACTTCGCCTGCTGGCGCATATCGCCGATATCGAGGCGCTGAAAAAGGCCTTCGCCGAAGGACTAGACATTCACGCGATGACGGCGTCCGAAATGTTTTCGGTACCGCTGAAGGACATGGACCCCGGTATCCGCCGCCGCGCCAAGGCGATCAATTTCGGCATCATCTACGGTATTTCGGCTTTCGGCCTCGCCAATCAGCTTGGCATTTCGCGCCAGGAAGCGGGCGACTACATCGCACGCTATTTCGAGCGCTTCCCCGGCATCCGCGCCTATATGGACGACACCAAGGATTTCGCCCACAAGAACGGTTATGTCGAAACCGTCTTCGGCCGCCGCATTCACCTGCCTGCGATCAATTCGAAAAATCCGGCCGAAAAGAGTTTCATGGAACGCGCGGCGATCAACGCACCCATTCAGGGTTCCGCCGCCGACATCATCCGCCGCGCCATGATCCGCATGCCGGATGCTCTCGCAAAGGCAAAGCTCTCGGCCCGCATGCTGCTGCAGGTCCATGACGAACTGATTTTCGAAGCGCCCGAAAAGGAAGCCGAAAAGACCTGCAAGGAAGTCGCGAAGGTGATGTCGGCCGCTGCCGCGCCCGCCATCGCGCTTTCCGTGCCGCTCGATGTCGATGCGCGCGCGGCAAAAAACTGGGACGAGGCACATTAGAACCGAAACGGATATGGCCGAAGAGCGCAGAAAGAGCTGGGAGAATGAGCTTTCAGACGCGCTGCCGGTGAGCCCGTTCCTCATCGGTGCCGCCGTCTCGGCCCTCTTCTTCGCGAGCTTTCTCCTCACCGCCTTACTCTCCGGCGTGGACGTTGTTGTATCCCGCATCGACGAAGTTTCGCTTTCCAGCGAGGCCTGGGCGGCGCTCGCGCTTTCGCTTCTCTGGTTCGCGATCCTCGGTATCGGCCGTTACACTGTAGTGGGCAACTTGCGCGATGCGCGCCTGCTCGTCGGCATCGCTCCCCACATCACGCCGCAGAAAGTCGAGCGCTACACGCTCGGCGTCACGCAGCGCGAACTCGTTCGCTCGCGGATCGCCGGGATTGCAGGTTTTTTTGCAGGCGGCGTTCTCCACGCGATTGCCGTGCTTGGCGTCTTGCAGAATGGCTGGGCCGGCTTCGAAACACCGGTCGATGTCTGGATGTTCTTCGCTGTGTCGCTGCTCGTCATGCAGCTTTTGCGGCGCATTTACTTCCTGCACGGCGACACCGGGCTTTTCTCGGAAGCATTGAAGGGGCTGGAGCCGGATCTGTCGGACATCTCTCAGCTCGACGCATTCGGACGCGTGGCTTTGCGTGGCGCGCTGCCCTGGTTCGCCGTCGCGGGTATCGTCGCGCTGTTGCTGGTCGGGCAGGACGCGGATGGCATTACCGTTCCCGCCCTGATCTTGACGCTTGCCGCTGCCTTCTTCGTCTTCTTGCGCCCCATGCTGCGCGCCCATCGTGTCATCCGGCAGGCTAAATATCGAGACCTTGTCTGGCTGCGCGGAGAAATCCGCCGCCATGACAAGGCCTTGCGCGAGGGCGGCGAAGCGGAGCGCGAGGCAGCGCGTATGCTCGCTGCGCTCATTCTCCTCGAGGCCCGGCTGGAGCGCACGCGCGAATGGCCTCTCGATCTGCAGACGGCCGGCCGCCTGACGCTCTACGCGGCGATCCCGCTCGGCTCGTGGGCTGGCGCGGGCGTCGTCAACATCGCGCTCGAAACCTTGATTTCCTGAAAGCGTTCGCCGGGTCGGATTTTCGCCTTATATCTCTTGCATGGTGAAAAAACGGTGGGGGCATCGTTTCGGGGCAGCAACCGGAGGATCGCAGATGCCGACGTCGAATGACGACAGGAAGAAGGTCGAGGAGGCCGACAAGGAGAGTTTCCCGGCCTCCGACCCGCCCGCATGGACGAGCGGCGCAGCCTCGCCCGCAGCCGATGCAAAGCGGGCTGTGCGGAAAGCGGACGAAAAGGAAAACCGGGAGAAAAAGAAGGCCGCAGGCGAAGACATGATCGACGAAACACTCGACGAAAGCTTCCCCGCCTCTGACCCGCCCTCATGGACAGGTACGCAAGCGGGTGATGGACACGATACGCACCCGAAAGAGGGGGAATAACCCATCGCTCTTCGCCGCTCAGCGGCAAAGCCCGGACCTTGCGGTCCGGGCTTTTCCTTGTCTCTAGGCTGCCATCGTCAGCATGATCGGTTGCCTCTGCCGTTTGGCGGCATAGAGCTCGCCCATGCGCTCCGTGTGCCGGACAAGATTCTTGTGTGCGAGCGCCGCGTCTTTCAGCGGGCTTGGCAGGTCGGGCCCGATGATGTTGACGACGGTACCGAAGACGGTCGCATCCGTCAGCGTCGGCTTGTCGCCGAAGAAGAACGGCTTGTCGCCGAGAAAGGCCGAAAGCGCGGCAAGATCGCGGGCGCCGAGCGCATAGATTTCATCGCTCGTGTGGCGGCCCGTGCCCTGTGTGCGGAGCGCGGCGCGTGTCTGCTTTCGCGCCATTCGCGGCACGATCCGGGAGAGAGGGAAGGGCAGACCGCCGAAAAAGACGCGCTTCACCACGGGCCAGTTGCCATCGTCGATCCAACGGCTATGGACGAGAACCCAGTAAAGCCGCTCATCCACCATTTGCTGCAGCATATGCGATTGCGCTTTTTCGAGGTCGTTCAGGTCCCTGTCGAGATCGACGCCGAGCTTGTCATTCAGGTGGCGGAGAATGAGCGCCGAGTCGCCGATGCGCTCGCCCTCGATCTCAATGAAGGGGAGTTTTCCCTTCGGGGCATTGGCAGGGTTTGTCTCGTACCAGACCCGGTGCGGCACGCCGGCAAGCCGCAGCGCCGTTTCGAGTTTGACGCAGAATGGGCTGGGATTGGGAGTGCCCTTCAGGGTCGCCGGAAAAATGTGAAGGCGGATCATGGCGGAGGTCTCCGTTGGTTGAACGGATTCCATAATACTGACACGCTACTGACAGCATGCCGTCAGCAGTGATATGCCAGTTTCCGTGCATGCCCAGGCACGAATGAGAGGTTCCGATGCGCCGCGCCGACCGTCTTTTCGACATCATCGAATTTCTGCGCCGCAACAAGCGCGTCGTGACGGCACAGGAGCTTGCGGAGAAACTCGAAGTCTCCGTCCGCACCATCTACCGGGATGTCGCCGACCTGCAGGCAAGCCGCGTACCGATCGAAGGCGAGGCGGGCCTGGGCTACGTCCTGCGCTCGGGATACGAGCTGCCGCCCCTCATGTTCACGGAAGACGAGATCGAGGCCCTTGTCTTCGGCGCGCGCATGGTGCGCGCCTGGGGCGATGCGGCTTTCACGCAAGCCGCCGATGCCGCCGTCGCGAAGATCAGGGCAGTACTGCCGGAAAGGCTTGAGCGGATCGCCGAGACGACGCGCGTTACCGTCGCGCCCGGCCGCACGAACCAGAAGGACGGCTACAGTCGGCATCTCTCTCCCGTTCGCCGCGCGATCCGGGAGCGGCGCAAGCTCTCCATCGACTATGAGGCCTTGTCGGGCGAGCGCTCGCGTCGCATCGTGCGGCCGCTCGGCCTCGCCTTTTTCGGTCCCTTCTGGATGCTCGCCGCCTGGTGCGAGAAGCGCGACGATTTCCGCACCTTCCGCATCGAGCGGATCGGGACGATGAAGATCACGGAAGAGATGTTCAAGGACGAGAAAGGCAAGACGATGGAAGACTTCATCGCCCGCCCGAGCGAGAGTGCCTATAGCGGCTTGCCGCAGCCCAACGCTGACTGACGGTTGCCGAATAAAAAAGCCCGGACATTTCTGTCCGGGCTTTCATGTCTCGTATAAGGCCCTCGCTTATTCAGCGGCGCGGGCCGCGCCCGGCGCGGCGGCACGAACGTCCGGATCGACCTGTGCCTCGAACTTGGCGAAATTGTCGATGAACATTTTCACGAGTTTCTGCGCCTGCGCGTCGTAAGCGGCCTTGTCGGCCCAGGTCTCGCGCGGGTTGAGAATCTTGTCGTCGACACCCGGCACGCTGACCGGCACTTCAAACCCGAAATTCGGATCGGTGCGGAACGCGACATTGTTGAGTGAGCCGTCGAGCGCGGCGGCAAGCAACGCCCGCGTCGCCTTGATGGGCATGCGCGAGCCCGTGCCGTAGACACCGCCCGTCCAGCCGGTGTTGACGAGCCAGCACGACACTTTGTGCTCGGCGATGAGGTCGCGCAGCAGATTGCCGTATGCGGTCGGGTGGCGCGACATGAAGGGGGCGCCGAAGCAGGTCGAGAAGGTTGCCTCCGGTTCCGTCACGCCTTTCTCGGTGCCGGCGACCTTCGCCGTATAGCCCGACAGGAAATGGTACATGGCCTGGCTCGGCGTCAGGCGCGCCACCGGCGGCAGCACGCTGAAGGCGTCCGCCGTCAGCATGATGATGTTTTTCGGGTGCGGCGCGCGGCCCGTGGCGCTCGCATTCGGGATGAACGAGAGCGGATAGGCGCCGCGGCTGTTTTCGGCGAGCGCCGCGCTGTCGAGGTCGAGCTCGCGGCTGTTGTCGTCCATCACCACGTTTTCGAGCACGGTGCCGAAACGCTTGGTGACGGCATAAATCTCGGGTTCGGCTTCGGCCGACAGCTTGATCATCTTCGCATAGCATCCGCCCTCGAAGTTGAAGACGCCGTTTTCCGACCAGCCATGCTCGTCATCGCCGATCAGCGTGCGCGTGGCGACAGCCGAGAGCGTCGTCTTGCCGGTGCCCGAAAGGCCGAAGAAGATCGCCGTGTCGCCTTCGGGGCCGACATTGGCCGAGCAATGCATCGGCATTACGCGTTTCGGCGGTAACTCATAATTGAGCATCGAGAAGACCGACTTCTTGATTTCGCCCGCATAGGAAGTGCCGCCGATCAGCACGATGCGCTTGTCGAAATTGCAGGCGATCACGGTGCCGGTCCTGATGCCGTACTTCTCCGGGTCGGCTTCGAAGCTCGGCAGGTCGATGATGGTGAACTGGGGAATGAAGTCGTCGAGTTCTTCCGGCTTCGGTTCGATCAGCAAATTCTGGATGAAGAGCGAGTGCCAGGCGAATTCGGTATAGACGCGGGTGGCGAGGCGGTGGGTTTCGTCGGCGCCGCCAAAAAGATCCTGAATGAAGAGTTCCTTGCCCTCGGCGTGTTTCAGCATGTCGGTATGGAGGAGGTCGAAGGCTTCCGGTGTCATCGACTTGTTGTTGTCCCACCAGACGGTCTTTTCGGTGGAGGTGTCGCGGACAATGAATTTGTCCTTGGCGGAGCGTCCGGTGTGGACACCGGTCTTGACGACGAAGGGCCCGTTGGCGGCAACATGGCCCTCGTCCCGTTTTATCGCTTCTTCGTAGAGCGCGGCGGGGCGGTAGTTCCAGTGCGCGGCGGCGAGATTTTTGAAGCCGCTTTTGTCGGCGCCAAAACGGCTGATATAGGGCCCGGTCTGTTTCACAATTCTCTCCTCGTGATACCGAGAGGCCCGAGCGGGCCGTCTGGCTTGTTCGCTTCCCCGTCGCCCGGTTCCGGAAGATGATCCGCCGGACGATTATCGTTGCGCCGGCAAGGGCGGCCCACTTCCCGTCCGCTGGGAATATAGCAAACCCCGGGCCAGATGCCCCGGTCGCTGTCCAGGCGGTCGGAAATTCGGCGCCAACATACTGGCGGCCCCTGCCGGGCGCAACCGCTTTGCAACTGGCTTGCAAGGGGTGCGGCGAAGCGTCCTTTTGCTCTGGAAAGAGGCAGAAATGCTGTGAAAAAGGGCAGATCGGGCCGTGGTGTTTGCCTTGTTTCGCAGCCGGGTCGGCCCCTCAGCCAATGAGCAGATAGACCAGCGCGGCAGCGGCGAGGGCGGCGGGCAGCGTCAACAGCCACGATATGGCGATGCCGCCGGCGACGGTCCAACGCATCTCGCCCTTCGCGGCGCCGAGGCCGAAAAGACTGCCGACAGACACATGGGTCGTCGAAACCGGCAAGCCGAATGCGGAGGCGGAGATCACCATGCCGCTTGTTACCAGATTGGCGAGCGTGCCCTCCGCCTCGTTGAACGGCAGAATGCGCTCGGACATCGTGCGCGCGATCCGGCGCGAATGAAGAAGGCCGCCCAACGCCATGGCGAGCGCGATGGCGACGATGCTGGTCTCCAGCGCGAACGCATGCGCGGCAAGTGCGATGC
>NZ_JBBECC010000182.1:0-1692 GCF_040882025.1 Parvibaculum sp.
CCGCATATCCAGCAGGCATGCGCGCTCGGCCATGTTATCGAGACCCAGGCCGCGACGCGCGCGGTTCTGCTCGATGCGTTGGCGCGAAAATCGGACGGCGTGATCCTTCTCGGTCGCGATGCAAAACCGACTTTCATGAACGACGTCGCAACCGCGATCCTGAATGCGGGCGACGGGTTTTCTCACACGGCCGCTGGCGGTTTTGTCGCACGCCGAATGCCGGAAACCCGCAAGCTCCAGCGCCTGATCCAGGATACCGTTATCCGGCCGTCGCGGCCCGACGCCGGCTATGGCGGATACATGCTGGTGACACGTCCGTCCGGAAAGCGGCCCTACGTCCTGCGGGTCATCCCCGCGCCTGCGACCGAACGTTTCCTTGCCAGCCAGACCATCGTGTCGGTGATCCATATTCAGGATCTGGCGGCTGTCCCGCTTCCGTCCGGCGACGCCCTTTGCCAGACTTTCGGACTGACGGAACGCGAAACGGTTCTTGCGATCGAACTCGTGCGCTGCGCCGATCTCGGCAGCGCGGCGATGAACGCCCATATGGCGTACAACACGGCGCGCAATCATCTGCACGGCATTTTCAGGAAGACCGGTTCGACGAGCCAGGCGGAACTGCTTCAGGTCCTGGGCCGGCTTCATTGAGACCTTGTATGGCGGCCCGGCAGGCCGCCCGCGCCGCCGTTTCGCGCCAAAATCGAACAATTTGCTACAAATTTGGTAACCTGCGCTCGCTATTGTCCCCTTCAGACGATGGGCCAGAGCTACGGGATGATGAACTACAGGGACGAAATCGGAGAGACGTTGCGCACCGCGCGGCAGGCAGCGGGCCTGTCGCTGCGCGACATCGCGGCCGAAACCCGGATCAAGCCCGTCTATCTGCAGGCGATCGAGGCGGGCCAGTTCGACCGCCTGCCGGCGCTCCCCCAGACACTCGGCTTCACCCGCGCCTATGCCCGTCACCTCAATGTCGATGTCGATGCGCCACTGGCGCGGCTCGGCGAGGAGGTGCATCGCAATATCGAAAGCGCCGATTTTTCGGCGCCGGAACTGCCCTGGTCGCAGGTTCCCCTGGCGCGGATCGGCTGGGCCGTGGCGGGCGCCCTTCTCGGCATGGGCCTTCTCGCCGCGCTCCTTTTCGGTTTCGAAACGCCGCGCGTCGAGCCCGTACCGGTGGCGACGCCGCCTTCATCGCCCGTTGCCGCGCCGTCGGTTGCGCCGGCCGAACCGGTCGCCTCCCCGGCGCCCGAACGATCCGCCAACGGATCATCGCCGGTCTCCGCTTCCATGGTCGAAAACCTCCGGCGTTTCGAACCGGCTTCCGTCACGCCGCCGCCCGTGCCCGCGCCCGATCTCTTTGCGACACGCAGCGTCTATCTGCGCGCGGCGCCGGCCAACGAGGGCAGGGAGCTCGGCGTTCTCTCGGCCTGCGAGGGCCTGACGCTGTTCGGCGAGAGCCCGAACGGACAATGGCGTGAGGTCGGGCGCGGCGACGGCGTTCGCGGATGGGTCTTCCATCGCTTCGTCGTTGCGGAGCCCGCGCCCGCCTGCCGGTGAGAAAGCATGTCTGCGGGGGATTTATTCCCGTCGCCGGCGCGGCCGCTTCGATCATGTCCCTTATCCCCGCCTCGGCGCTCTGCGCGCGCCGGCGATAAAATTTTTTATCTCCGGGCTGCGCGACGGGTTATC
>NZ_JBBECC010000182.1:1792-58590 GCF_040882025.1 Parvibaculum sp.
TTTGTGACAGTTCGATGACAGAGAGAGGTCAGGCCTGGTCCGGAACCTCGGCGAAGCGGTCGGTTTTGGCGTCGTAGATCGACAGCTTGCCGCTGCCGATGCCGTAGAACCAGCCATGCAGGCGCAGGCGTCCATCCGCTTCGCGCTTGGCGACGAACGGAAAAGTTCGAAGCATTTCAAGCGATTGCACGACGGCCCTCTGCTCCATCAGGCGCAGCAGCGCCGCCTTGTCGAGGTCGCCATGGGCTTCGCGCACCGCCGTTTCGACACCGGTCGCCAGCGACATCCAGGCGGAAATGAATTCGCCTTCCGGCGGGTGGCCGCAGCCGGCGTCGTAGAGCGCCTCGATGCCGCCGCAGCTCGCATGGCCCATCACGATTATCTCAGTGATTTCAAGGGCATTGATGCCGAATTCCAGCGCCGCGCTGGTGCCGTGATAATTGCCGTCGGGCTGGTAGGGCGGCACCAGGTTGGCGACGTTTCTGACGACGAAAAGTTCTCCGGGGTCGGACGAAAAGATCATCGCGGGGTCGGCGCGGCTGTCGCAGCAGGCAATGATCATCGCCTTGGGGCGCTGGCGGCGGGCCGCAAGTGCTTGATATCTCGCTTCATTCTGCTTGTAGGCGCCGGCGCGGAAGGCGCGGTATCCGTCAATCAGGCTGTCGATCGTGTCCATGCGTGCGGCGCTCCTCGCTGGTCCCGGCGGCCTTCATACACAAGCAGCGCCGTCGATGAAAGATGCCGCGGCGGCAAAGGGTTGCGGTCGCGTGTGGCGGCGGAACGGGCAGGGTGCCTGCCAAATATGCAGGCGCCGGCGAAACCGCCTCCCCGTCGCGTCCGGTCTCCTGCGCCATAGGCAAAGGCCCGGATTCTGCATAGACTTTGCGCCAAAAAGGGGCGCGCCGCGGGCCGCCGGTTCAGTCGATGGGGAAAGACATGTCGTATGTCGAAATGATCGAAAATCTGTCGGTGGAAAGCCAGATTTCGATAGGCGGGCTGTTGCTTTTGCTGCTGATCCTGACAACGCTTCACGTGCGCAGCCTCTTGGCGCTCAAGGCCGAGCGCGCCGAGCGCAGAAGTCACGAAATGAACGCGCGCATCGACGCGCTGATGCGCAAACTTGAAGGAAAGAGCGGCAAAGGCGGCCGTCTCAGCCCCGCCGTCGACCGTCCGCGCCCCTTGCAGCGGACAGCCGCCAAGTCGGTTCCGGCGGCGCGTTGCCCGTCCAACGGGCTGGTGCCGCAGCGGCGGGTTCGGTCGCGAATAGCGTAAGCGGCTCAATCTGCGGCGTTTTTGACGCTTGCAAAGAGGCGCCGACCGCACTAAATCACAGGCACAGACGGGGTTTGAAAATTAAACCCCGTTTTCTTGTGTATTATCGCGCGTCGCAGGCGGGACCTGCGCAGGAAGGCCGTTATGGACCGTCTCGATCAGCTCGAAAGCCAGAGCATTTTCATCTTCCGCGAAGCCTTCAACAGGATCGAAAACATCGCGATGCTGTGGTCGTTGGGGAAGGACTCCAACGTGATGATCTGGTTGGCGCGAAAGGCTTTTTTCGGTCACGTGCCGTTTCCGGTGATGCATGTCGATACCGGCAAGAAGTTTCCGGAAATGTACGATTTCCGCGATCGCTATGCCGCCGAATGGGGCCTCAATTTCATTCGCGAAGAGTGCCCGCTACTTGAAACGATCGATGACACCCTGCCGCCCGCCGCGCGTTCGGCGGCGCGCAAGACCGAAGGCCTGAAGCTCGCGATCAAGAAGCACGGCTTCAATGCGCTCTTCGCCGGCATCCGCCGCGACGAGGAGGCGACCCGCGCCAAGGAGCGCGTTTTCAGCCCGCGCGGCCTCACCGGCCAGTGGGATTTCAAGGATCAGCCGCCGGAATTCTGGGACCAGTTCAAGACCGACTTCCCGCCGGGCACCCATATCCGCATCCACCCGCTGCTGCACTGGACCGAAGTCGATATCTGGCTCTACACGCTGCGCGAGCAAATCCCCACAATCGCGCTCTATTTCGCCAAGGACGGCAAGCGGTACCGGTCGCTGGGCGACAAGGACATCACCTCGCCCGTCGCCAGCACAGCAACGACCATCGAGGAAATCATCGAGGAACTGCGCACCACGAAGATTTCCGAGCGGTCGGGCCGCGCCATGGATCACGAGTCGGAAGATGCCTTTGAGCGTCTTCGCGCCGACGGCTATCTGTAAGGAAATCCGAGCATGTCCGAAGCATCAGAAGCCAAGGTGAGACTGGCCGCCGTGAACCCCAACCCCGCCTCTGCGCGCGATCTTCTGCGCATTGTCATCGTCGGTCACGTCGACCACGGCAAGTCGACGCTTGTCGGCCGGATGTTCCACGACACCGGCTCGCTGCCGGACGGCAAATACGAGTCCATCAAGGCCATGTGCGAGCGCCGCGGCGTTCCCTTCGAATGGGCCTTTCTGATGGACGCGCTGCAGGCCGAGCGCGATCAGGGTATCACCATCGACACGAGCCAGATCTGGTTCAAGACGGATTTCCGCGACTACACCATCATCGATGCGCCGGGCCACAAGGAGTTCCTCAAGAACATGATTACGGGTGCCGCGCAATCCGACGCGGCGCTGCTGATTATCGATGCGGCCGAAGGCGTCAGGGAACAGTCCCGCCGGCACGGTTACTTGTTGCATCTGCTCGGCATTCGGCAGGTTGCGGTGGCGGTCAACAAGATGGACCTCATCGACTACGAGAAGGATCAGTTCGACCTTATCGAAACCGAATATCGCGACTATCTGACCTCGATCGGGGTGACGCCGACATTCGTTATCCCCGTCTCGGCGCGGCAGGGCGATAATATCGTCGACCAGTCGACGCAGATGCCCTGGTACAAGGGCCCGACCGTCGTCAAGGCGCTGGACAGTTTCATGCCGACGGCGTCACCGGTCGAACGGCCGCTGCGCTTCCCGGTGCAGGATGTCTACAAATTCGATCACCGGCGCATCATTGCCGGCCGCATCGAGGAAGGCCGTCTGCGTGTCGGCGACACGCTGCTTTTTTCGCCCTCGAACAAGTCGGCGCGGGTGCAAAGCATCGAGTCCTGGTCGACCGTTCCGGGCAAGAAGCAGCCGACCGAGGCGTCTGCCGGCGAATCCGTGGGCATTACACTCGATGAACAGATTTTCGTCGAGCGCGGCGAACTGGTCAGCCATGTCGAGCATTCGCCGGTCGAAACCGACGTGTTCCGCGCCCGGATTTTCTGGCTCGGGCATGAGCCGATGGTGAAGGGCAAGAGCTACCGCATCAAACTCGGTACGCTCGAGGCGCCCGTTACTGTCCAATCAATCGAGAGCATCATCGACACGAGCGACCTCTCGAACACCTCGTCGCATCAAGTCGAGCGCAACCAGGTCGCCGAAGTCGTCATGCGGGCCCGGCGGATGCTGGCGCTGGATGAGTTCGCCAAGGCGCCGAAAAGCGGTCGTTTCGTTCTCGTCGACAAATACGACATCGCGGGCGGCGGCATCATTTCGATGGAGGGTTATGCCGACCAGCGTGATCTTATCACCGCTCGCTCGACCAACATCACGCTTGTCGCGGACGGCATCAACGCCGATGCGCGTACCTTCCGCAATGGACACAAGGGCGGCGTTCTCTGGTTCACCGGCCTGTCGGGTGCCGGCAAGTCGACGCTCGCGGTGGCGCTCGAAAAGCGGCTCTTCGAGAAGGGCTACAATGTCTATGTGCTGGACGGCGATAACGTTCGTCATGGCCTCAACGCCAATCTGAGCTTTTCGCCGGAAGACCGGGCGGAAAACATCCGGCGCGTCGGCGAGGTTGCCGCTCTTTTCGGCCGCGCGGGCATGATCGCCATTACCTCCTTCATCTCCCCCTATCGCTCGGACCGGGATCGGGCCCGCGAGGCGGCGGAAAATTTCCACGAAATTCACGTCAAGGCCGACGTGGAGACCTGCGAGGCGCGCGACCCGAAGGGCCTCTACAAGAAGGCGCGGGCTGGCGAAATCAAGGATTTCACAGGCATTTCTGCGCCTTACGAAGCGCCCGACAGCCCCGAACTCGTGGTCGACACCGCCGCTGCCCAGATCGACGAATGCGTCGAGCGGCTCGTCAATTATGTGGAGACGAAGTTCAAGGTATAAGGGCTCCGCAGGAATCCAGATGCGGACAGGGCCCTGAATGAGCATTCTCGTGACCGGCGGTGCCGGCTATATCGGCAGCCATGCCGTTATCGACCTCATGAACGCCGGCGAAGACGTTGTCGTCATCGACAATCTGTCGACCGGTTTTGATTGGGCCGTGCAGGCGCCCGAGGCGCTTGTTGTCGGCGACATAGCCGACGAAGCACTGGTCGATCGGGTCATCGCGGAACGCGATGTTGAGGCTGTTATCCACTTCGCGGGCTCGATTATCGTGCCCGAGTCTGTGGTCGATCCACTGAAGTATTACCTCAACAATACGGCCAGATCCCGGACGCTGATCGAGCGGTGCGTCAGGGGTGGCGTCAAGCATTTCATCTTCTCATCGACCGCCGCGGTCTACGGTATGCCGGAGCGTTCGCCGGTAGGCGAGAACGAACCGCTGGCGCCGATTTCGCCCTATGGCCGCTCCAAGCTGATGACCGAATGGATGCTGCGCGACGTCGCGGATGCCCATGAGATGACCTATGCAGCGTTGCGCTACTTCAACGTGGCGGGCGCGGATCCCGAAGGCCGTATCGGTCAGTCGACCGCCAATGCGACGCATCTCATCAAGGTCGCCTGTCAGACCGCGCTTGGCCAGCGGCCCTATATCGAGGTTTTCGGCGAAGACTATCCGACGCCGGACGGCACCTGCATTCGCGACTACATTCATGTCAGCGATCTCGCGACCGCCCATACGGCGGCGCTGAACCACCTCAGGCGGGGCGGCGAAAATATGGTTGCCAATTGTGGCTATGGACACGGTTTCTCGGTCCGCGATGTTCTGCGTGCGGTCGAACGCAAGGCCGGGCACGGCTTCGATATCCGCCACGCACCGCGACGTGCCGGCGATCCGGCCTCCATCGTCGCCGATCCATCGAAAATCAAGCAGACGCTTGGCTGGGTCCCGGCCTATGACGATCTCGACACGATCGTCAGCCATGCGCTCGACTGGGAGCGCCGGCTCGCGGCCCGAAACAGACACTGATCGATGATCTTGTCCCCGTTTCGGGCGGGTGGGGCAATATAGTGAAATATAAATTTATTTCCCGGAAAATCGGGCGATATGCCAGTTTCGGCCAGCCCAAAAGGGAGACAGTCGGAGATCATGACGAGAGGAAACGTCAGCACCATCATTCTTGCCGCCGGCAAGGGCACGCGCATGAAATCGCGCTTGCCGAAAGTGCTGCATCCCGTTGCCGGGCGACCGATGCTCGGTCATGTCCTGGCGGCGGTCGAGCGCGCGGGTGATGCGCGCCCTGTACTGGTTCTTGCTCCTGGCATGGAAGAGATCGCTTCTTTTGCGCGGTCACTGCTGCCTGAAGTCTCGTCCGTCATTCAGCCCAGCCCGCGTGGTACGGGCGATGCCGTGCGCGCCGCGGAGACGGCGGTCGGTGAGGACGAAGGCGTGGTGCTTGTCGTGTTCGGCGATACGCCGCTCATGCGCAGCGAAACCCTTTCCGGAATGATCGACGCTTGCGGCACGGATACGCCCGTCGTTGTACTCGGTTTCGAAGCGAGCAACCCGGCGCCATACGGCCGCCTCGTTCTTGATGATGCGGGAATGCTGACGCGGATTGTCGAAGCAAAGGATGCGACGCCCGCGGAATTTGCGATCAATCTCTGCAACGGCGGCGCGATGGCGGTGCGGCGGGAACACCTGTTCCGCCTCCTCGCTAAAGTTACCAACGACAATGCGAGCGGCGAGTACTACCTGCCCGATGTCGTCGGTTTGGCGCGGGCCGAAGGCCTTCAATGCGCGGTGATCCGTGCAGCCGAAGAAGATCTCCAGGGCGTCAACAGCCGTGCCGAGCTTGCCATTGTCGAAGCCGCGCTACAGCGCCGGTTGCGTAGGGCGGCAATGGAGGACGGCACGACGATGCTCGATCCGGAAACGGTTTACATGAGTTTCGACACGAAGCTCGGTCGCGACGTGACGATCGGCCAGAATGTCGTATTCGGGCCGGGCGTGACGATTGCCGACGGTGCGACAATCAAGGCGTTCTCCCACATCGAAGGCGCAACGATAGCCGAAGGCGCCGAGATCGGTCCGTTTGCGCGCATCCGTCCCGGCAGCGAAATCGGCCGCAAAGCGAAAGTCGGCAACTTCGTCGAGACGAAAAAAGCAAAGATCGAGGAAGGTGCCAAGATCAGCCACCTCTCCTATATCGGCGATGCTCGCGTCGGGGCCTATGCCAACATCGGCGCCGGCACGATCACCTGCAACTATGACGGTTACGACAAGTTCTTCACCGATATCGGCTCGGGAGCCTTTGTCGGTTCCAACACGGCGCTGGTCGCACCGGTCAAGATCGGGGATGGTGCGTATATCGGTTCGGGCAGCGTCATTACGAAAGATGTTGCTGTCGATTCTCTGGCGGTGGCGCGCGGCAGGCAATTCGAGAAGGGTGGCTGGGCTGCCTCCTTCCGGGCGGCGCATGAAGGTGCCAAGAAAGTTTCAACGGGCGAATAGTCATGTGCGGCATTGTCGGCATTGTTGGAACAGAACCCGTCGCGCCAGTCATTCTGGAAGCGCTGAAGCGGCTTGAATATCGCGGCTACGACAGCGCCGGCATCGCGACGCTCAACCGCGGCGCGATCGAGAGACGGCGGGCCGAAGGGAAGCTCGCCAATCTGGACAGACTGTTGACGGACAATCCGCTCGATGGCGTCATCGGCATCGGTCATACGCGTTGGGCCACGCATGGTGCGCCGACAGAACGCAACGCACATCCGCATGCGACCGATCGCGTTGCCATCGTCCATAACGGGATCATCGAAAATTTTCGCGAGCTGCGGGAACGGCTGACGGCCGGCGGCGCAAATTTTGTGACCGAAACGGACTCGGAAGTCGTTGCCCATCTGGTGACGCACCACCTCGACAAGGGCCTGGCGCCGCGCGAGGCCGCCGCCGCTGCGCTCGTCGAACTTGAGGGCGCCTTTGCGCTCGGGATCGTCTTTCGCGGCGAGGAAAACCTCATCGTCGGCGCGCGCCGGGGTCCGCCCTTGGCCGTCGGCTATGGCAAGGGGGCCATGTACCTCGGATCTGACGCCTTTGCGCTTGCGCCGATGACGAGCCGCGTCTGCTTCCTCGAAGACGGCGACAGGGTCGAACTGACGCGCGACGAGGCGAGCATATTCGACGCAACCGGCAACAAGGTTCAACGTCCGGTCAAGATCACGGATGTTTCGGCGGCGCTTGTCGACAAGGGCAATCACCGGCACTTCATGGCGAAGGAAATCTTCGAACAGCCGGAGGTCGTCGGTCATACATTATCTGAATATGTGAACCCGCTCGACGACACGATTCGCTTGCCGGCATTGCCGGTCGACCTTGCTTTGGTTCCCCGCATTACCATCGTCGCCTGCGGGACGGCCTATTACGCAGCGATGGTTGCCAAATACTGGTTCGAGCGCTATGCGCGCGTTGCCGTTGAGGTCGATATCGCGTCCGAATTCCGCTACCGCGAAGCGGCGATGCCGGAGGGTGGCCTTGCCATCTTCATTTCTCAGTCGGGCGAGACGGCCGACACGCTGGCGGCTCTGCACTACTGTCGCGCGCAAGGGCAGAAAATCCTTTCGGTCGTCAACGTAACGGAGTCGTCAATAGCGCGGGCCTCGGACGCGATCCTCCCGACCTATGCGGGCCCCGAGATCGGCATTGCCTCGACCAAGGCCTTCACCTGTCAGTTGACGACGCTCGCAGTGCTGGCGATCCGTACCGGGCTTGCGCGCGGGACACTCGACCGCGCCGACGAAGAGCGTCTCGTGAGGACCTTGATGGAGGTGCCGCGGCACATCGCCGAAGCGCTGGCGCAGGATGAGGCCATCCAGACATTGAGTGCGGAGTTCGCGAAGGCGCGGGACGTTCTCTATCTCGGCCGCGGGCACAATTATCCGATAGCACTTGAGGGTGCCCTGAAGCTCAAGGAGATCTCCTACATCCATGCGGAGGGATATGCGGCCGGCGAGCTGAAGCACGGACCCATTGCGTTGATCGACGAAGAGGTCCCGGTCGTGGTCATTGCGCCGGTCGACGCCCTGTTCGAGAAAACGATCTCCAACATGCAGGAAGTAATCGCACGCGGCGCGCGGGTCGTTCTGATTTCAGACCATGCGGGCATCAAACGGGCAGGGCCGGGTATCTGGGCGACAATCGAAGTGCCGGCCGTCGATCCCCTGATCGCGCCCATCGTCAACGCCATTCCGGTGCAGCTCCTTGCCTATCATGCCGCCGTTTCCAAGGGCACGGATGTCGACCAGCCGCGCAATCTCGCGAAGTCGGTGACGGTCGAGTAGCGACGATTCGCGGCCAAGGCCGTACATGAACAGCGAAGTGCGTTCTGCAAGGCTTTGATTTTGCTCTCATTCTCCTCCTCAGCTAACGCCTGACGCGGGCGTGCTAGACTTGTTGCACCGACAGCGACGATGTTTGGGGAGGGCCGGCGGATGCGGCGTCCAGAATGCCCAGCCTGACAAGTTTCATGCAGCGCCATGCGTTGGCCGCTCTGCTTGTGGCGGGCCTGGTTCTGGCTGCAGGCGATGCATCGGCGCAGGCGGAGGTGGCGGAAGCCATGGCACTTATGAACGCTGGGGCCGAAGCCATCGAGAACGGCCATTTCGAAAAGGCGGCGGCCGATTTTTCGAACGCGCTCGACAGCGGCGGGCTCGACGCTGAGGGGCGGGCCCTCGCTCACTATCATCGCGCCATCTCTTTTCAGAAGACCGGCCAACAGGACGCGGCGATTGGGGACTACACGCGCGCAATTGCAGCCGGCACCCTGCCGACCCCGGTTCAGGCACGCGCCCATTACAATCGCGGGATTGCGCTTGCCAATGCAGGTGATGCGGCGCGGGCGGAAGCAGACTACCGAGCGACGATCTCGCTCGCGCCGGACTACGCAGCGGTCTACCACAATCTGGCCAACCTGGAGCGACGGCGGCACGCCTATGACGCCGCCATCGATAATTACTCCACCGCAATCCGGCTCATGCTGGGCAGCGAAAGAAAGCTGCCGCTTTTCGGCCGGGCACTGGCTCGTGAACAGGTCGGAAACCTGACCGGCGCCGAGGCCGATCTGCGGGCGGCATTGGCGATCGACCCCGAGTTCGAGGTGGCTGGCGCCAAGCTTGCCGAGCTTTCGAAAGATGTGGATTCCCGCGGCAGAAAAATTGCCGCGGTAGATCAAACGGCAAAAACACGGGAGCCTCGCGTGCTGCCGGCCATGTTGACGCCATTCCAGAGCGCTTCGTCGGGGAACGAAGGCGGGCAAGTCACCCGGATCGCGAGTTCAGGAGGCTGGGAGACGACGGCGGTCCGTTTCCAAGCCGACGGAAAGCCAAGAGATATCACCGCCGCCATACCTGAGCCCGTCGAAGAGATCGCTCCGGCCGATCGGTTGACGACGGCCTCATTGCGGCCGACGGCGCCCATGCCGAACGACGCGACTGCGTCGACGATGGCGACGCAACCTCCGGCATTGGTGGCGCAGTACCGGTTACAGCTCGGTGCCTTCCGCGACGAGCAGAGCGCGGTTCATGAATGGGACAAGATTTCCCAGGCAGCCGAAGTGCTGGTCGGTCGCTATGAGCATTTCGTGCAGCGCGTCGATCTCGGTGAACGCGGCATTTTCTACAGACTCAGGGCTGGAGCCTTTGATGGCATTGTCGATGCCCGGGCCGCCTGCAAGGCACTCGAAGCTCGCAAGATCGAGTGCATCGTCGTGGATGGATGATGACCGGCGGCACTTGACGTAGCGGCGGCATGGCTGCTCGGCACTGCCCATTGGGACGGTTGTCTGGAGCCCGATTTCATCGATAAACTCCCGATAACAATAAACAACCGAGTGTTCGGAAAGGGAGACCGATGGCCCAGCAGATGGTGGGACTTACAGCTTATGGCGGGTATATCCCGCGCCTTCGGCTTCAGCGCAAGGCAGTCGCGCAGGCCAACGCATGGGTGGCGCCCAACTTCCTCGGCAAGGGGAAGGGTGAGCGCTCGATGGCGAACTGGGACGAGGATTCCGTCACCATGGCCGTCGAAGCAGCGCGCGATCTGCTCGGACCGGATGACGACCGCAGCCATATAGATGCGCTCTATTTTGGCTCGACAACGATGCCCTTCAAGGACCGGCTGAACAGCGGTATCATCGCCGCCGCGCTGACGCTCGATGAACGTGTTCGTGCGGTCGACGTCGCCTCCACCCAGCGGGCCGGCACGTCAGCACTGATGCAGGCGCTGTCCGCCGTCAAGGCCGGTGAAGCGAAACACGCGCTTGTGCTCGCCTCCGATCATCGGAAAACCAAAGCCGTCACAGCGCAGGAGCTCGATTTCGGCGATGGTGCCGCCGCGGTTGCCGTCGGCACCGACAATGTGATTGCGGCCTATCTCGGCGGCGCCAGCATCACGGTCGATTTTGTCGATCACTTCCGCGGCGAGACGGAAGAGTACGATTACAACTGGGAGGAACGCTGGATACGCGACGAAGGATTCGCGAAAATCATCCCTCGCGCAGTGAAGGCGGCACTCGAGAAGTCAGGCGTAAGTGCTGGCGATATCAAGCATTTTATTCTTCCGTGCAGCTTCGGAGACAAGTTCGTTCAGCAACTTGCAAAACGATCGGGGCTCGATCCGGCAACGGCGCGGGATACGCTGGCCGGGAATTGCGGCGAGACAGGAGCGGCCCATTCACTCGTCATGCTCATTCACACCCTCCAGACGGAAGCCAAACCCGGCGACAAGGCGATGTTGTTGCATTTTGGCGGCGGCTGCGACGCACTCGTGTTCGAGGTGACGGACAAGCTGTCGAGCCAGGTCGGCAAACGCGGCATTGTCGGCTCGCTTGCCAACCGCACCGAGGAGACCAACTACCTCAAATTCCTCACCTTCAACGGTCTCATCGAATGGGAAAAGGGGATGCGGGCCGAGCAGGACAGGAAGACCGCGCTCACCACGCTCTACCGCAACGAAGACATGCTGATGGGGCTCGTGGGCGGGCGGTGCACGGAAACGGGCGTCGTCCAGTTTCCCCGCTCCCGCATTTCGGTCAATCCGAACAACCATACGGTCGACACGCAGGAGCCTTACAAGTTCGCTGAGAAGAAGGCGAAAATACTCTCCTGGTCCGCGGACTTCCTTTCCTTCAGCATGAACCCGCCCAACCATTACGGCATGGTCGTGTTCGAGGAAGGCGGCCGGATCATGATGGATTTCACCGATGTCGAAGCCGGCACGGTTGATTCCGGTATGGAAGTGAAGCTCGTATTCCGGATCAAGGAATTCGACGAGAAGCGCGGTTTCCGGCGGTATTTCTGGAAGGCGGTGCCTGTCGCGGCGAGCGCAGCAAAATCACAAACGGGCCAGGCGGCCGAATAGGGAGAAACGGACATGGCGGCAGGTATCAAGGACAAGGTCGCGATCCTCGGCATGGGATGCTCGAAGTTCGGCGAACGCTGGGATGCGGGTCCCGAAGAACTGATGGTCGAGGCCTATCTCGAAGCCATGCAGGACGCCGGCATCGAGCCGACGCAAATCGATGCGGCGTGGTTCTCCACGCATATCGACGAGATCGGCACCGGCAAGGGCGGCACGCCGCTCTCGGTTGCGCTGCGGCTCCCCAACATCGCGGTTACACGCGTTGAAAACTTCTGCGCCGGCGGCTCCGAAGCCTTGCGCGGCGCGGTATACGCGGTCGCCTCCGGTGCTGCTGATATCGCGCTCGCTCTCGGCGTCGAGAAGCTCAAGGATACGGGTTATGGCGGATTGCCGACCGGCAATATGGGTACGCTTATCCCGCAATGGGCACCATCGGGTTCGGCACCGGGCAACTTCGCCCAGTTGGCGTCTGCCTATCGCGCCAAACACGGCGTCTCGAAGGAAGACCTGAAGCGTGCCATCGCGCATGTGTCGGTGAAGAGCCACGCCAATGGTGCGAAGAACCCGAAGGCGCATCTCCGCAACGCGGTGACAGAAGATCAGGTCATGAACGCACCGATGATCGCCGAACCCTTGGGTCTTTTCGACTGCTGCGGCGTCTCGGACGGCGCGGCGGCCGCGATTGTAACGACACCGGAGATCGCCCGTGCGCTGGGCAAGAAGGACATCGTGACGGTCAAGGCGATGCAGCTCGCCGTCTCGAACGGTCTTGAATCCCAGCACAACAGCTGGGACGGCAGCTACTTCCACACCGCGCGGATCGCGGCGAAGAAGGCGTACAAAGAGGCCGGCATCGACCATCCCCGTGAGGACGTGAGCATGATGGAGGTGCATGACTGCTTCTCGATCACTGAGCTTGTGACGATGGAAGATCTCTTCATCTCGCCGGAGGGCGGTGCGGTGAAGGACGTCATGAACGGCTTTTACGACGCCGACGGCAAGGTTCCCTGCCAGATCGACGGCGGCTTGAAATGTTTCGGCCACCCCATCGGCGCTTCCGGTTTGCGCATGGCCTACGAGATGTATCTCCAGCTTCAAGGCCGGGCCGGCGAGCGGCAGCTTGCGAACCCGAAGATCGGCCTGACCCACAATCTGGGCGGCTCGCCCTCCCAGAATGTCTGTTCAGTGGCAATCATCGGCGCGCACGGCGCCTGAAAATTCGGTCGAAGAGACGGAAAAGGCCGGGCGTGATCCCGGCCTTTTTTGTCGCTTGCATCAACCGCCGCGGTTGATGTCCTCGTCGCCCGCCACGAATTCCTTCATCAGCCGCACCGCGTCCGGGTCGCCGGCAACGAGAGCGGCAAAGCGGCCCCGGCCATTGGCGAGACCGTCGGCCAGCGACAGGCAGGCGGCCGACTTCACCTGTGCCTTGGCATCGGCGAGGCCGCGTGGGCTCTTGGCGGCGAGTTCTCTCGCCAATTCACGGGCCCTTTCGATGGCGCTGCCCTCGACATATTCATGGACGAGCCCGAGCCGTGCGGCTTCCTCCGGCCCGACCGTGCGGCCGCGCAGGATCAGTTCGAGCGCGCGGGCTTCGCCGATCAGGCGCGGCAGGCGCTCCGTGCCGCCGGCGCCCGGGAATATGCCGACATTGGTTTCCGGCAGGCCGATCCGGTAGTCGCCCGCCTGCGCGATGCGAAGATCGCAACACAGCGCGAATTCGAAACCGCCACCCTGGCAAAAGCCGTTGATGGCGGCGATGGTGGGCTTGGGCATCCGGTCGACCTTGTCGAAAGTTCGGGAAAGCGCCGTCTCGGCACGTGCTCTCTCAAAGACAGCGTCGGGTTCCATCGCGCTTTTTTGCAATGCGTCGGCGAAGCCGAGTATTTCCGCCACATCGTAGTGGCGAATGAAAATATTCTCGATGCCGCCGGTGAAAACGACGACGCGGATAGCGTCGTCGGCTGTCAGCTCCTCCGCGAGCTGGTCGATTTCCTGCATCTGCGCGGCATTCATGTAACCGCGCGGCGGGTTGGCGAAAGTGACGGTGGCAATGCCCTGATCGATATCGAGCTTCGTCAGGGTCATGACCGGCCTCCTGCCGCAAGGAATGCGGAGACCCGTTCGTCGAGATTGGCGCGAATGTTCATGTAGAAGAGGTTGTAGTCGTAGATGTGATAGTCGCCGCTGCGCACGCCCATCGTGAAGCCCGGCTCGTTCTCGTCGACCGTGACCAGCAAGACGCCGTCGTCGCAGGCGGCGCCGGTCAGTTCCGGCTGCGGTCCCGGAAAGTCGTCGTCCGAACCGACAAAGGGCAGGCTGCCGAGGTTTGCGGATGCCTCAGCCGCGCCCCCAAACATCCAGTTCAGCGGATTGATGCAGGCGAGCGGTGCGCCCGCAAGCAGGCGATAGGTGCCGCCGAGCCAGGTTGTGCCTTGCTCGACCCAACCGCGACGCGGCGCCGATGCGTTCATGGAATTCCAGTTAATGGTGCAACCGGTGGCAGTCGGACCATCGCAAGGTTCGATGCCCTCAATGCCGAGGTCCGCCGGCAAGGCCGACCCGATCAGATAGGCGGCGATCATTCGATCAGCAAGCGGCGTACCGGCGATCCGTTCCTGCAACAGGCGGGAGCCATGCAACCCACCCTGACTGTGTCCGGCCAGGATGAACGGGCGGTCGTCATTGCGTTCGGTGATGAAATTTTCGAAAGCGCGGAGGATGTCGCGATAGGCGAAATCCAGGGCCGCGTGCTCGTCCTCACCTTTGCCAATGAAGGCATAGACGGTCGCCTGGCGGTAGCGCGGCGCAAAGACGCGGCAACATCCGTTGAATACGCTCGCCTGATAGCGCAGGACACCGCTTTCCAGCCGGTCGAGCGAGAAACCCGGCTCGTCGTAACGCGCGTTCCATGCCGCCTTGCCGTAATAGGTCGTCGGATGGATGAAGAACACATCGACTTCGGCGCTCGACTGATTGTCCGTGAGGCCGCTTCCGGCGGGCACAACATCCGCAAGGTCTGTCCGCCCGGGAAGTGCAGCCCAGGCGTCGTCCGACGTATAGTCCGGCGCTGGCGGCGCCTTGGCTTCGTCGAAGCCGGTCCAGGGTTTCAGCAGAACATAGTATTGAGCGGGCTTGTTCAGATAGAGGAAGCCGCCCGCCACGACAGCGAGAACCGCCAAGCCGCCAACAACCCAAAGAACCTTTTGCAGCATCGAATAATCCTCGTCTTTATCAGCTTTCTTCGACAGCGCGCTTGTAGCCCGAATAGTTTGGCTGGTCGATCGCGAGCTTGGTCAAGGTCGTCGCCCAGAGATGATCGGTCAGGCCGGGCGTTTCGAGACCGATGGTGCCGTTTTCGATGCGCGCGCATAGGTCGCGATTGAGTTCCTCCAACGTGCCGTCGCGGCCAAGCAGGGTTTTGAGCCTTGCCTCTTCACTGGCGTTGGCCGCGGGCGCAATTTCAAGCTCGCGTTTGACGATGTCCAAAGCGTTGGCCGCGACACGGGCGTGAAAAGCGGTGTGACCCTGGAGTTGCGGCATCGCATGATTGCGAATGAACTCCGCGACGGCTTCGACAAGTTCGGCGGCGGATGGTTGATCCTGCATCTCTCGCTCCTCAGCCGCGCGGCGCCAGAAGGCGCAGCAAATCCACTTCGGTTTCCGATGAACGGCGGCCGATTGTCGCCCGCTCGACCGACCGGTCCGTCCCGCTCTTGAAGGCCGTGACCATGATGGTGCACATCACGCCCCATTTCAGCGTCCCGAGCACTTCCCAGTATTTGACGCGAGCCGGGTCGACTCTGGTACCTCCCGCAGCCTCGTATCCGGCGAACATATCCTCGCGCGAGCCGAAACCGCCCACAGGCTGATCGATATTCCCGAACCGCCAGGAATTGACACAGATCCAGCCGAGATCTTCCATCGGATCGCCAATATGCGCCAGCTCCCAATCGAGAACAGCCCTCACGCCGTCTGGTCCGATCATCAGGTTGCCATTGCGAAAATCACCGTGCACCAACGTATGTGCGGTCGCCTCGGGTGGCGCGTTGTCGTGAAGCCAGCGAAAGGCCATCTCGAAAACAGGGTGGGGATGTCCGTGCGTTTTGTAGGTTTCCAGATATTGTTTGATTTCGCTGCGCGCCGGCGACGTCCGCAGGGGCGGAAGCGATGCCATATCCACACGATGCAGGCGCGCGAGAATTTCACCGCATTGGCGTGCCAGTTTCGGTCGGGCAGACGCAAACTCTTCGTCGCGCAGGATCTTTCGCGCAATCGTTTCACCGTCAATGCGATCCATGATAAAGCCGTGACCAAGCCCGTCGTCGGGGGCCAATACGTGACGAACGATGGGGACGGGTACATCTGCGTGACTGGCCAAATCGATCAGCCGGGCTTCGGTTTCAAGCGGTACGGCCGTTGCTCGGGCGTCTCGCGAGCCCCCCGGAGCGCGGCGAAGAATGAGAGGTATAGAGCCCTCGGCGGTGGAAACGTCGAACGACCATGTTTCCTGACTTGCGCCGCCCGACAGACGCTTGAGGTTTGCGATACCGGTTGCCTCGGGAAATCGGGCGCGCGCGACTGAATCGAGCGGGCCGGCGAGCGGATTCGTCTCGGCACCCATGTCAGTGTCCCGCGCCGGCAGGCTTGCCATCGACAATCTGATCGAGATATTCCGAGAGGCCGTAGCCGGTCATGCCGTTGCAACGATACTCCGTCATGCCTTCGGTGATGCGGGTGTTGAGATCGGTCCCGTCTGGAGCCTTACGGCGATTGCGCAGGGGGATCAATGACAGCACTTTCCCCTCGACATCGTATTCGGCGCCCGACTCTGTCCTTACATGCGCACGGAGGGCGGTCTGGTACCAGTTGTCGTCCCAATCGCTCTCGATCGTACAAGACTCGATGAGATCGTAGGTACCGTCTTTCAGCACCATGCCGCCCTGGCGTTGCTTGCCTTCGTCATTGGTGACGATCGAAATCATCATGCCGAAATCCCGGCCGAAATTCATCGGCAGCCAGCGGTACCAGTGAATCGCCTGCCAGTAGCGGGGCCCCCAGCTCTTGTCGCGCAAGCCAAATCCCGACACCTCGAAGCGTTCGACGCCAACGGTGAAGTGTCCCTTGGCCGCCATATGTTGTTCGTAATGAGCCTTGGCGAAGGATTTCTCCGGATCGAGATCGAGCGGCGTGCCGTCGGCCTTGACCGTCTCTCCGCCAAACATCGGCGAAACACCTTCATAGTCGAGGACAACCTCACAGGGCACGACCGGATTGCTCTTGAAGGCTTGCGCAGGGTCGGCCATTTCGAGGGGGTTGGCCAGGACCACGACATTTCCGGTGTAGGACAGGCGGAGGCGCTTGAACGGTTCGATAACATCGAATTTCATCCCGCCAGCATCCATGGCCGCGTTGCCCGTGATCTTGGGCCGGGCATACATGAAAGCGACGCGGCCATCTGGCAAATAGAGGCAATTCGACATTTCAGCGTAGCCCTCGTTGGGGCGATTGCCGAGCCGAAACCAGCCGCCGGTCTTGCGGACCGGATCGAACATGTTGAAATACATGCTCTCATTATAATTCTGCGCAGCGTCGGGCTTGTGGGTGTATTCGTCCTCGGGCGCGAGGCGAATCTTCGTTCCCGGCTGGAGCTTGGCCATGCCGTCTTCTCCCTTGATATCGTTCCAGGAGCCTCGGAAGGGCTCCATTTATATCTATTTCAGCATGATGGAACGGCTGAGCCTGACAGGGAAGAGGCACGATGATATGAAACAGCCATGCGCGCGGCAGACCAGCGCGCCCCGGCGTCAACCGAAGGGTCGGGCAAGGCAATCGAGGCAACGCAGACGGCGGATGGCATGAAAGACCGGCAGGACGACGAAGTGCCGCAGGCGGGCGGCGAACCGCATCTCCTATTGCCCGCCAAGCGGCCGAGCTTCATGACGCGTATTCGAAACTACTTTCTGACCGGCATGGTGGTGGCCGCGCCGATCGGGCTGACCATCTGGATTACGCGCTGGTTCATCGACCTTATCGATACCTGGTTCACGCCGATCCTGCCGCGGCAATACCATCCGGACAATTATCTGCCGTTCGATATTCCTGGCCTCGGCCTCATTATTGCGTTTTTTCTGCTGACGCTTCTGGGCGCACTGACGGCCAATATTTTCGGCCGCACCGTGCTCAATTTCGGCGAACGGATCGTTGCCCGGATGCCCGTCGTTCGCAGCATCTACGGCGCGCTGAAGCAGATATTCGAAACCGTTGTATCGCAGTCGAGCGCATCGTTCCGGGAGGTCGGGCTCATCGAGTATCCCCGCAAGGGAGTTTATTGCATTGTCTTCATTACCACTCAGACGACCGGAGAAATTGTGGATCATGTCGGGCGAGAGCTTGTCAGCGTTTTCCTGCCCACGACGCCAAATCCGACATCCGGCTTCCTGCTGTTCGTTCCGAAGGAAGACGTGCAGGTGCTGGATATGTCGATCGAGGAAGGCGCCAAGCTGATCATTTCGGCGGGTCTGGTCCAGCCGAAGCACCGAACGAGCGAGGACGAACTTGTTGCTGTCCGCAATCCCGTCGGTCTCTAGGCACCATCATCCGGATCGCAGATACCGGATAGCCTCGTCTCGCTCGAAGAGATAGAGCAATATGCGCAGGGCACTGCCGCGCTGGCTTTCCAGTTCAGGGTCTCCATTCAAAACAATCCGTGCGTCGTCATAAGCGGCAGCGAGAAGTTCCTGTTGCTCCTCGACGCGAGCGATACGGAACGACGGCAATCCGCTCTGTCTCGTGCCGAGAAGTTCGCCGGCGCCGCGCAAGCGTAAGTCCTCTTCGGCAATACGGAACCCGTCCTCCGTTTCACGCATGATCCGAATGCGTGCCGCCGCCGTTTCACCCAACGGCGCCTGATACAGCAGGAGGCAGGACGATTTGTCGTCGCCACGACCGACGCGGCCGCGCAATTGATGAAGCTGAGCGAGACCAAAGCGTTCGGCATGCTCGATCACCATGATTGTCGCCGACGGAACGTTGACGCCGACCTCGATGACCGTGGTGGCGACAAGGATGCGAATGTCGCCGGCCGCGAACCGCGCCATCACGCTGTCCTTCTCCGACGCCTTCATGCGCCCGTGCACAAGGCCGACAATGCCGCCGAAGATCGATTGTAGATGCTTGCTCCGATCTTCGGCCGCTGCGGCGTCGATCTCGTCCGACTCTTCCACCAGCGGACAAACCCAGTAGATTTGCGCGCCTTTTGTCAGTGCACGCCGTAGGCTATCGACAACTTCCTCCAGCCGATCAAGCGGCAGGGCGCGTGTATCGACGGGCTTCCGACCGGGCGGCTTCTCGTCCAGTCGGGAGACGTCCATGTCGCCATAAGCGGTGAGTGTCAGCGTGCGGGGAATGGGCGTTGCCGTCATGACCAGAACATCGGTCCCGACACCTCCCTTGGCCGTCAACATAAGGCGCTGGTGAACACCAAAGCGATGCTGTTCGTCAACGACCGCAAAGGCCAGCGCATGGAACTCGACGTCTTCCTGAAAAAGCGCATGGGTGCCGACGAGAATGTCGATTTCGCCGCTCGCGACGGCAGCCAATATGTCCGCGCGGCGGGTTCCCTTTTCACGACCGGTCAGCAATTTGAGCCGGACGCCGGCTACAGCGCACAAGGGCGCCAACGTCGCATAGTGCTGGCGGGCGAGAATTTCGGTCGGCGCCATCATCGCCGACTGATAGCCCGCCTCGACCGCATTCAGCATGGCAAGTAGCGCCACCACGGTCTTGCCGCTGCCCACATCCCCCTGAAGCAAGCGAAGCATGCGGTGGGTGCCCGTCATATCCGAAAGGATTTCATCCAGGGCACGCGTCTGCGCACCTGTGAGCGCGAAGGGAAGGGCAGCAATGACCTGTTTTCGCAGGCGGCCGTCGCCGGCGACCGAGCGGCCGGGCAGCCGCCGCATACGCAGCCGCACGAGGCCGAGGGCGAGCTGGTTGGCGAGGAGTTCGTCGTAGGCGAGGCGGGCGCGGGCCGGCGCATTGGTTTCGAGATCGGCCAGGGACTGTGGGGTGTGGGCCGCCTGCAGCGACGCGCGCCAGGGCTTCCACCCTCTCGCCTCAAGCCATGGAGCGTTTTGCCATTCCGGCAGGTCAGGCAGGAGCTTCAGCGCGCCGAGGGTGGCCTTTTGAATCGCTTTCTGAGGTAGGCCGGCAGTCAGCGGATAGACCGGTTCGAGTAATGGCAATGTCGCCATTTCTTCGGGTCTGACGATGTGATCCGGATGGGTCATTTGCGCCTGACCCTGATAGAACTCGACTCGGCCGGAGAGGATACGGCGTGCGCCTTCGGGAAGTGTTTTGACAAGATGGTCGGGCCGCGCATTGAAGAAGACGATCTGCATTTCACCCGTAGAGTCAAAGACATGCACCCTGTAGGGCAGTCGCGCATTGCGCGGCGCCACGTGCAGGCCGACGGTCACTTCGATGGTGGCGATCTCGCCGTCGCGGACTTCGGCGATCTTCGGCCGGCTGCGACGATCGATCAGGCCCGAGGGCAGGTGCCAGAGAAGGTCGGCGACCTTGTTGCCTGCCAGTTTTTCCACAAGCTTTTCGAGACGGGGACCGATTCCGGGCAGGGTGCGCGCGGGCGCGAAGAGCGGAAAAAGAATCTCAGGCCGCATCGCCGCCCCCATGGGCACAAGTGGGAATCATGCTTCCATTCTAATGACATAGAGGCCGGAGCGGTCTATATCCCGAGCGTGAAAGGGACAAGCGGAATGGCTGAAACAAGCGCCGAAGAGCACCAAGCGCGGCTGCGGCGGATCGGGTTCCGGTCCTGGCACCGGGGCATCCGGGAGATGGATCTCATCCTCGGCCACTTCGCCGACAGCACGTTGGAATCGTTGAGCTTTCCGGAACTCGACCAATATGAGGCGCTGCTCGAGGCCGAAGATACGTCCCTCTACAACTGGATCACGGGGCGTGAACCCGTGCCCGCGGAGCACGACACGCCGCTTCTTGGCCGTATTCGTACATTCAATCACCTGAAGGGAACGCTTTGGGCGGACCGGAGCGAGAGCTAATTCCTTGAACAAACTGCAAGAATTGGCGACGACACCGGGTCGACTGACGCTCGGTGAAGCGCCGGAAGGCTTCGATGCGCTGGCGTTGGCCGACATCGCGCGAGCATGCAAAAACATGCAAAACGGCATGGTTGGGCATGTTGCTCGCGACGATGCCCGCATGGCGATGCTTGCCGAGGCTTTGACCTTCTTCGCACCCGATGTCGAAGTCGAGCTTTTCCCCGCCTGGGACTGCCTGCCTTACGACCGCGTATCCCCGAACGGGGATATCAGCGCGCGGCGTATGGCGACGCTGTCACGGCTGGCGGCGCGAGCGGAGAAGGGCGGGGATAAACCGCTCATCGTGCTGCTCACCATCAATGCGGCCCTGCAGCGCGTGCCCGCGCGGGAGACGGTCGGCGCCGCTGCGTGGTCGGCCCATGTCGGCAACCAAATCGATCTCGACGCGCTGACAGCCTATCTGGCGGCCAATGGCTACAACCGAACGGGCACGGTGCGCGAGCGCGGCGAATTTGCGGTCCGGGGCGGCATCGTCGACATTTTTCCGCCGGGCTTCGATATGCCGCTGCGGCTCGACATGTTCGGCGACACGCTGGACGCGGTTCGAAGCTTCGATGCCGAAAGCCAGCGCACGGTCGGACAGCTCTCTCATGTCGAACTCGTGCCGGCGAGCGAAATCCATCTCGACGCCGAGACGATCCGCCGTTTCCGCGCCGGCTACGTGGCGGCGCTTGGCGCGGTCAATGACGGCGACCCGCTCTATGCCGCCGTCAGCGAAGGCCGCAAGCATGCCGGCATGGAACACTGGCTGCCGCTGTTCCACGAGAAACTCGAAACGATTTTCGACTATATGCCGGGCGCGACGATCACGCTCGATGCGCAGGCCGAGGAAGCTCGCGCCGCGCGGCTGGAGCTTGTTCGCGACTATTACGAGGCGCGTGTCGCGGCACGCGGGACCAGATCGACGGTTGACGCGCCGAGCTACAAGCCTCTGAAGCCGGAGGCGCTTTATCTCGAAGCGGCGGAGTGGGACACGATCCTCAATGCACGACCGGTGCGGGCTTTCACACCATTTCGCACTCCCGAAGGGGCCGGCATCAATCTGGGCGGCAAGCAGGGCCGCAGCTTCGCGCCGGAACGCGCGCAGGACGGCGTCAATATCTTCGAGGTGCTGGGCGGCCACATTGCCGGCCTTCGCCGGGCAGGCAAGCGTATCGCCATCGCGAGTTGGACCGAAGGCGCGCGGGACCGGCTCTCCCATGTGCTTGACGACCATGGTATCGGAAATGTTCTCATTGCCGATAAATGGAGTGAAGTTAACAGTGTTAGCAAAAATACAGTTTCGCTGATTGTTCTCGGTCTGGAGGCCGGTTTCGAAACCGATGATCTTGCCGTCATCGGCGAACAGGACGTTCTGGGCGACCGGCTTGTGCGCCAACGGCGCAAGAAGCGCGCCGAGAACTTCCTCACCGAGGCATCGAGCCTGTCGCCCGGCGATCTCGTCGTGCATGTGGATCACGGTATCGGACGCTTCGAACGGCTGCAGACGATCGATGTCATGAACGCGCCGCATGACTGCCTGCTGCTCATTTATCAAGGCAACGACAAGCTCTATCTACCCGTTGAAAACATCGAGTTGCTGTCGCGCTACGGCTCGGACGATGCCGAAGCTCAGCTCGACAGGCTGGGCGGCACCGGCTGGCAGGCGCGGAAGGCGCGTCTGAAGGAACGCATTCGCGAGATGGCGGGCGAACTCATCAAGATCGCGGCCGCACGCGAGTTGAAGAAGGCGCCTGTCATGGAACCGCAACCGGGCGCCTATGACGAGTTCTGTGCCCGCTTTCCCTTCACCGAAACGGACGATCAGGAACAGGCCATCGAAGCCGTGCTGGAAGATCTCGCGCGCGGACGGCCGATGGACCGGCTTATTTGCGGCGATGTCGGTTTCGGCAAGACCGAAGTGGCGCTGCGCGCCGCCTTCGTCGCGGCCCTGAACGGCTATCAGGTTGCAGTTGTAGTGCCGACGACGCTGCTGGCACGACAACATTTCAAGACGTTCAGCGAACGTTTCCACGGGTTGCCGGTGAAGCTCAGGCAGATGTCGCGGCTTGTCGGCGCCAAGGACATGGCGGAAGCGAGATCGGGTCTCGCCGACGGTACGGTCGATATCGTTATTGGTACCCATGCCGTGCTCGGCAAACAGGTAAAGTTCCGAAATCTCGGTCTTGTCATTGTCGACGAGGAACAGCATTTCGGCGTCGCGCACAAGGAACAGTTGAAAGCCCTGCGCGCCGAGGTTCATGTGCTGACGCTGACGGCGACGCCGATCCCGCGAACCTTGCAGATGGCCCTGTCGGGCGTTCGCGAACTTTCGATCATCGCGACGCCGCCGATCGACCGGCTTGTCGTCCGCACTTATGTCTCGCCGTTCGACCCGGTTGTTATGCGCGAGGCGCTGATGCGGGAGCATTTCCGCGGCGGGCAGAGCTTCTATATCGTGCCCCGCATCGCCGATCTTCCCGAGGCCAGCGAGTTTCTGCAGCATTACGCGCCGGAAGTAAAATTCACGATCGCGCATGGGCAGATGGCACCGGGTGAAATCGAAGACAAGATGACTGCCTTTTACGACGGCAAATATGACGTGCTGGTTTCAACGACCATCGTCGAGTCCGGCCTCGACATTCCGACCGCCAACACGCTGATCGTGCATCGCGCCGATATGTTCGGCCTGGCGCAGCTCTATCAGCTTCGCGGCCGCGTTGGACGGTCGAAATCGCGTGCCTATGCCTATCTCACCGTGCCTGCAAACCGGACGCTGACGCCGGCGGCCGAACGCCGTCTCAAGGTGTTGCAGTCGCTCGACTCGCTCGGCGCCGGATTTTCGCTCGCCAGCCACGATCTCGACATTCGCGGTGCCGGCAATCTGCTCGGCGATGAACAGTCCGGCCATATCCGGGAAATCGGCTACGAGCTCTATCAGTCGATGCTCGAAGAAGCCGTGGCTGCCATGCGCGGCGGCGGCGCTGAAGAAGACGAAGAGGGACGCTGGTCGCCACAGATCAATGTCGGCACGCCGGTTCTCATCCCCGAAAACTACGTGTCCGATCTCGAAGCGCGCATGGCGCTTTACCGCCGACTGTCGGATGTCGAGACGCGCGCGGAGATCGATGGCTTCGGCGCGGAACTGATCGACCGTTTCGGCAAATTGCCGGAGGAAGTCGAATTCCTGCTCAAGATCGTCGAGATCAAGGGCATGTGCCGGGCAGCCAATGTCGAGAAGATCGAGGCGGGGCCCAAGGGCATCGTTCTGTCTTTCCGCGACAATACGTTCGCCAGTCCGGCGGCGTTGGTCGAGATCATCAACGATGAGCGCGGCAATGCGAAGCTCCGGCCCGACCACAAGCTGGTCTTCAGGCGCGACTGGGACACGCCTGAGGAACGGCTCGCCGGCACCTTTGTGCTGATGCGGAAGCTGGCGGAACTGGCAGGCGCGGCAAAGGCGGCGTGATGAGTCCCTACGTCCGCGCGCGCCACAGGCCCCAGATGATGAGTACGACGCCAATCACCATGGCGAAGGAAATCGAAAAAAGAAGGAAGGCGACAATCGCCTCCTGCATGTCGGTTCCCGTCGTACCCTGACCGGCGATCGGCATGAATCTGCCCGCGCCCCAGATCGCGCCCAGCAACACGCCCAACCAGTTCGCGAAAGCCGCATAGACCACGAGCCAGAAAGCGGCGAGCAGGGCCTTCGCGCCCAGCACCAGACGCGGCCAGAGAAGACCGAGCACAGCGAGAAAGGTACCGTTCATCAGTCCTTCAAGATGGGCGGAGAGGCCCAAGCGCGGATTGGTAAAACTGCCCGAGACGAATCCGGTGAGCAGGCCGGCGAGAAAGAGCACCAGGCCGAGCAGCAAAAGTCCGTGCGCTTGCCGGCCTTGAGCCGGCGACAATGACGACATGAAATCCCCCCGGTTGAATTTTACTCTGCGGCGCTGGCCGCTTCTTCCGCTTCCTTCGCAAGTAGCTTGTCGAACATACGCACCAGCGTTTCGGGCTCCTGCGCACCGACCATCACCCATTTGGAATTGATGACAAAACTCGGCACGCCCTGAATACCGAGTTCGCGCGCAGTCATGTCTTCGCGGCGGACCAGTTCCTTGTCGGCATCCTTGGCCAGCAGATCGCGTACGATGTCGACATCCATGCCGGCTTCGTCGGCCGCTTCCACCAACACGTCATGCGCGCCGATATCCTCGCCGTCCTCGAAATAGCGGCGGAACAGGATATCGACCATCCGGTTCTGACAGCCGGCTGTACCCGCCCAGCGGATCAGACGATGGCTGTCGAGCGTGTTGGGCGAGCGTTCGATCCTGTCGAAGCGGAATTCGATGCCGACCGCGGCGCCGAACTCGCGGATCGTGTTGCCGACTTCCTTTGCGCGTTCCGATCCGAATTTCTTCTCCATGTAGGCTTTGCGATCGACACCCTCTTCGGGGATCGAGGCATCGAGCTGAAAGGGACGCCATGCTAGCGTGATGTCCGCGCCACCATGCATCGCCAGCGCCTGGTCGAGCCGCTTTTTGCCGATGTAGCACCACGGGCAGACCGTATCCGAGACGACATCGAGCTGCATGACGGGGCCTCCTCCGCGTTGTCCGATGACCGATTATGAAGCAGGGAACGCAACGGCCGCAAGGCGGCGGCGGGCGACCGCTTGACGGGGCGGGTGGCGCTTGCGAAGAGTCCAACAAAATCAAACGGCTGGAGACGATGACGGCATGAGCGAGATAAACGAAGTCAGGCTTCCGAACTACGATCTCCGCGGAAAAATGGCGCTGGTGACGGGCGCGACCAGCGGGCTTGGAAAACGCTTCGCATTGGTGCTGGCCAAGGCCGGCGCCAAGGTTGCCATTACCGGGCGGCGCGTGGAGCGACTCGCCAGCCTCAAAGCCGAAATCGAGGCCATGGGCGGGCAGGCGGCCGCGATTGCACTCGATGTGACCGATCCAGCCAGCATCGCAGCCTGCATGACCGAGGCGGAACAGACACTCGGACCCATCGACATTCTCGTCAACAATGCCGGCATGAACGTGCAGGCGCTGCCCGCGGACGTGACGCCGGAAGGCTTTGACACGATGTTCGACACCAATGTGCGCGGCGCCTTCTTCATGGCGCAAGCGGCGGGGCGCTCGATGATGGCGCGCGCCGCCGGCGGCCGCGTCATCAACATCGCCTCCATCGGCGCCCATACGGTGCTGCCGGGACTGACGATCTACTGCATGACCAAGGCGGCGGTCGGGATGATGACGAAATCGCTCGCGAAGGAATGGGCGCGGAAGCAGATCAACGTCAACGCCATGTGTCCGGGCTTTATCGAGACAGAGCTCAATTCGGAGTGGTTCGCTTCGGAAGGCGGGCAAAAGCAGATCAAGAGCTGGCCGCGGCGGCGGATGGGCGTCGAAGAAGATCTCGACGGTACGTTGCTGCTCCTTGCATCCGACCACGGACGGTTCATCACCGGCTCTCTTTTCACCGTGGATGACGGTCAGTCGCTCTGACGGGGCTACGCCAGATGGGGCAGTTTGTCGCGGATTTGAAAGTTATCGACGGAAATGAGCCGAATCTCTACTGAACTCTTTACCGATTTTTTAAGAAAACCATAACCTTGTATTATGAAAGGCGCATTATCATTTATAGTTAACGTGCTGCTGGGCAACCAGGACTGACTGTTATGGGAAAAATCGGCTTCGGCTTCCTGCTTGGATTTCTCGGCTGCGTTTGGGCTTACGAGCTGAACGCGTGGGAGGCCTTTGCCGTTTTCGGAGCCAAGGCCGCCCGAGTCGGTGAGTCCTATGCGCAGGAGCAGGCGATGGCAAATCTGACGCCGGACGAAACTCTTGAACATGATCACGCTTACTGGCTTAGTCGCGCGGACGGGGCTTTTGGCATGTGACGCGCCAGCCGGCATTCGGTAGCCCCTCAGGGGGCGATCGATGACGGTCTGGACGTGGATCGTGCTGGCGCTGCCGGCACTGGCAATTCTGCTTTCGGCGGCAAGCTGGTGGCGGACACGATGAGCGTGGCGCTGCCGCTGACCATCGCGGTCTATCTCGTGGCGATGCTGGCGCTCGGCGTTGCTGCCTATCGCTTTACCAACAATCTCAAGGACTACATTCTCGGCGGACGGCAACTCGGCCGCTGGGTGGCGGCGCTTTCGGCCGGCGCCTCCGACATGAGCGGCTGGCTGATGCTGGGCCTGCCCGGCGCGATCTATCTCTACGGCCTCAACCAGATATGGATAGCGGTCGGACTGGTTGCCGGAGCGTTTCTCAATTGGCGTTTCATCGCGCGGCGGCTCAGGCGTTACACCGAAGCTGCAGGCGACGCGCTGACGCTGCCCGACTATTTCGAAAACCGTTTTGCCGACGAGAGCCGCGTCCTGCGCGTCGCGAGTGCTTTCGTCATCCTGATCTTTTTCACGATCTATACGTCGGCCGGCCTCGTCTCGGGTGCAATCCTGTTCGAACAGGTTTTCGGCTTCGACTATCACTGGGCGCTCGCAATCGGCGCCGTCAGCATTCTTTCCTATACGGCCATTGGCGGCTTTCTGGGCGTCTGCTGGACCGACACCGTGCAGGGCGTGATGATGTTTTTCGCATTGCTCATCGTGCCGGCGGTCGCAATTTCGGCGATGGGCGGATTCGAAGCAGCGCTGGCCGGCGCGGATACTGCCGGGCCGGAAGGCGTGCTTGATGCCTATCATGAGGTCAGTCTGATCGGCGCGATTTCGCTCATGGCCTGGGGCCTCGGTTATTTCGGCCAGCCGCATATCCTGGCGCGCTTCATGGCGATCCGCGACGAGAATGAATTGCCCGGCGCACAGTTCATCGGCATGACCTGGATGGTGCTGGCGCTTTACGGCGCTGTCGCAACCGGTATTGCGGGGATCGGCTACTTCGCGGCCGCACCGCTTGCCAATCCCGAAACCGTATTCCTCGCCTTGTCACAAGCGCTGTTCAGTCCGTGGGTGGCGGGCGTGATGCTCGCCGCCGTGCTGGCGGCTGTGATGAGCACCGTTTCCTCGCAGCTTCTCGTTTCATCGAGCGTCATCGCCGAAGATTTCTGGAAGCGCATCTTTCGGCCCAAAGCCGAAGCGCGCGAGTTGCTGATGGTGGGACGGGCCTCGGTGATCGCGATATCGGTAGCGGCCATTCTGCTGGCGCTCGACCGCGACAGCACAGTGCTGGCGTTGGTCGCCTATGCCTGGGCGGGGTTCGGCGCTGCATTCGGTCCGGTGGTGATCCTGTCGCTCTTCTGGCGGCGGATGACGCGGAACGGTGCGCTCGCCGGCATGATCGCCGGCGCTGTGACCGTGATCGTGTGGAAACAGCTCTCCGGCGGCATCTTCGATCTCTACGAGATTCTGCCAGGGTTTATCGTCGCTACACTGACGATCGTTATGGTGAGCATCACAGAACGCCAGCCGCCGGAAACCGTGTGGTCCGCGCATGACGCGATCACGGATTAACCATTTCACTGTATCTTTTTGATACAACCCATTGATTCTACTTGTATTTTCCTCTCCGCTGCGCGAAATTTTAACCGTGTTGCGTTACAAAGGACGAGGAGGATCCGCCCATGTCTAACTTTCTGATGGGCATTGTCGGGGGATTTTTTCTGTGCGTCTGGGCGCTCAATGCGAACCCGGTGACGGCAACGGCATCGCTTGTCGAGCGGTTCCAACAAATTCAGGTGTCGTTCGCCGCCGAGCCGGAACCGGACCCGACGCTGAAGCCATTGCCGGCGCTCCTGCCACCGGAACGTCCGACCGCAAATCCGTACTATTGACTAGATACGTTTGAGCGCGCGGCGCATGACCTTGCCATTGGCCGTGCGCGGCAGGTGGTCGACGAAGACGACTTCGCGCGGGCGCTTGTAGGCGGCGAGCCGCGTCTCGGCCCAGGCGAGCATCGAGGCGGCGTCGGGCTCTGACGCTTCCTTCGGAACCACAAAGGCCGCAATCACCGACAGATCGTCGCGCACATGGAGTTCGGTGACGGCGACTTCCTGCACGTCGGGATGCGTAGCGAGCGCGGCTTCGACCTCTTGCGGCGAGACGCGATAGCCCATCGCGTTCATCAGATCGTCGGCGCGGCCGTGATAATGCATGTAGCCGTCGTCATCGAAGCTCGCCAGATCGCCGCCGACGAACCACTCGCCACGATAAACCTCCGCCTCTTCGTCGGGCCGCCGCCAGTAGCCGAGCATCAGTCCCGGGTCGGAGCGATGGACGGCGAGCAATCCAATTTCTCCCGCCGGCAAGGGCTCCGTACCACCTTCGACCGGCAGCGCCGCGACACAGCGGCCGGGCTGCGGGCGCCCCGGACTTTCAGCGCGGATTTCCATACCGGGCGCAGTCGAGACATAAGTCGAGCATTCGCTCATGCCGAGCGCTTCGTAGAGTTCCTTGCCCGTTGCCGTGCGCCAGTGGTCGAGCAGGGCGGGCGACATGGCTTCGCCGGCGGTCAATCCGTGGCGCAGACTCGAAATGTCATGCGCGGCGAGATCGCAATATTTCTGGATTTGCCGATAGAGCGTCGGCACGGCCGCGAAGAGCGTGGCGTGTGTCTTTTCCATCAGTTTCGGCCAGACCTGCACGTCCTTTTCACCATTGTAGAGAACGGTCGTCGCGCCATTGGCCCATGGGTCGGTCAGGCCGACGCCGAGCGTATAGGTCCAGTTGAAGGCGCCGGCGTGAAGCATCGTGTCGGCGGCTTCGATGCCGTACCAGCCCCGATACATCGGCCGGCGGCCCCAGGCGCTCTTGTGTGCGTGCAGGACGCCTTTCGGACGACCGCTTGTGCCCGAGGTGTAGACCAGGAACGCAGGATCGTTTGCCGCAGTGTCGGCAAAACCGGCGAGGCGCGCATGCGTCTTCAACCGCGCGAGCATGGCCGCGTCGATGACACGCGCGGTCCCGGTATGCATCGCCATGCCGGGCGCGAGCGCGACGGCGGAGGCGGCTGAATCGGAAAGCAGGAAATCGGCCTCATCGGCGGTGAGTTGCGACGAGGAAGGCAGCGGCACGAGGCCGGCCGCCAGCGCGCCGAAAAAGAGCAGCGCATAGTCCGAGGTGTTGGGCATGCGGATCATCAGGCGCTCGCCGGGAGCAAACCCTTCCGCAAGCAGGCCGGCGGCAACGCGGCGCACCGCCTCGTCGAGCGCGCCATAGGTCCAGCGCTCGGCGCTCTCAAGCGGCGCGTCGGCATCGCTGACGACGATCAGCGCGGTCTTCTCCGGGGTCTCCTTCGCCGCCCGCGCCAGGCAATAGCGCGCGATGTTGAAGGAGGCGGGGCAGGGCTCGCCGGTGTAGCCGCGAGCGATCGAGGGAGCGGGCAGGGGCATGGCGCGTTTGTAGAGGTGGAACGGAAAACCGGCAAGAGAGCCCGCGCCAGCCCGCCCTTGCGTCAAATCGGCCAGCGTTTACGGGCCTCACCGCAGCCTGTACAAATCACCCCAACAAACGGCAAACAGTCGAATCCAAGGGAGCATGTCATGGGTAGCGGACCGCTGAGCGGCATCAAGGTCGTCGAATTCGCAGGCATCGGGCCGGGGCCGTTCTGCGCCATGCTGCTTTCCGACATGGGCGCCGAAATCGTCCGCATCGACCGCAAGGGCGCGCGCGGCGGCTCGAAGTTCGATATCGGTTCGCGCGGGCGGCGTTCGGTGGCGCTCGACCTCAAGAAGCCGGAATCGGTCGAGGCCTGCCTGAAGCTGATCGAGGGCGCCGACATCCTGCAGGAAGGGTTTCGTCCCGGGGTGATGGAACGTCTCGGCCTCGGGCCCGAGGTCTGCCTGAAGCGCAATCCGAAGCTCGTCTATGGCCGCATGACCGGCTGGGGTCAGACGGGTCCGCTCGCCAATGCGGCCGGCCATGACATCAACTACATCTCGCTGACGGGCGCTTTGCACGCGATCGGCCGGCCGGGCGAGAAGCCGGTCCCGCCGCTCAACCTCGTCGGCGATTTCGGCGGCGGGGCGCTCTATCTCGCGATGGGCATGCTGGCCGCGCTTGTCGAGGCGCAGAGGAGCGGCAAGGGACAGGTCGTCGATGTCGCGATGACGGACGGCGCCGCCTCGCTGATGGCGATGTTCTACGGCTTCACGGCGTCCGGCATGTGGCAGGAACCGCACGGCACCAACATGCTCGATGGCGGTGCGCATTTCTACGACACTTACGAAACGAAGGACGGGCAGTGGATTTCGATCGGCTCCATCGAGCCGCAATTCTATGCGATCCTGCGCGAGAAAGCCGGCCTCACCGATGCGCTGTGGGATGCGCAGATGGATCGCGCGCAATGGCCCGCGATGAAGACGAAGATCGAGGCCGTGTTCAAGACCAAAACGCGTGATGAATGGTGCAAGATCATGGAAGGCACCGATATCTGTTTTGCGCCGGTGCTTTCGATCAAGGAAGCCAAGGACCATCCGCACAACAAGGCGCGCCAGACCATTGTCGAAATCGACGGTGTGGCGCAGCCCAATGTCGCGCCGCGCTTCTCGCGCACGGAGTCGAAAATCCAGGGCCCCGCGCCGCAAATCGGCGAACATACAGAAAGCGCGCTCAAGGATTGGGGCTTCTCGGCCGGCGACATCGAGGCACTGAAAAAGGCGGAAGCGATTTGAGCACACTCCCGGGCACGACGGGCCGCCGCCGCCTCTATCTGATGCGGCATGGCCATGTCGATTATTTCGGGCCGGAGATCGTCGCGGCCGGCGGCGACACCAAGGTCGTGCCGCTGACGCCGCTCGGACAGGAGCAGGCAACAGCGGCCGGCAAGGCGCTCGCCCATGTACGGTTCGACCGCGCGGTTTGCTCCGGTGTACCGCGGACGCGGCAAACGGCCGAGCGTGTGCTAACGGAACAATCGGCGGCGGTGCCGTTTCTCGAAGAAGAACCCGATCTCATCGAAATCCATGGCGGCAGTTTCGGCAAGGTGAAGAGCCGGGCGGAGCTTGCGGCCAAAATGGCCTATTACTTCGAGACGGCCGCCGAGCCCGGCGCCACCATGCTCGAAGGCGGCGAGGTCTTCGCAGATGCACAGCGGCGCAGCATCGGCGCCGTCACGCGGCTGCTGGCCGAGCCCGGCTGGCACACGATGCTCGTTGCCGCACACGAAGGCACCAACCGGCTGATCCTCGGCTGGGCGGCCACGGGCTGTTCGCTGAAGGAGGGTCTCAGGGCCGTACAGGCTTTCGAGCAGGACCCGGCCTGCATCAATGTCATCGATTTCGACATGGTGCCGGCAGCCGACGGCAGCGTCGGTACCGAGATTCAGCGCAGCCTGATCAAATCCGTCAACGTGACGCCCTATAATTACGTGAAGCACGGCATGAACATGACCAGTCTCGAGGCGATTTTCGCGCGGGAACCACGCTAGCCGCTCTGGCCTCAGGCGCGATGCGGGAGTAGCCTTGCGGTCCTGTCATCGCCTTCCGGGGAGGAAAGCATGAGCAACGCGCTTCTGGGCACGGTCGATCATATTGCGGATGCGAAGACGCCCGCGCCGACGATCACCGGCTTTCATCACATCGCCTATCGCTGCCGCGACGCCGAGGAGACGCGCAAATTCTATTGCGACCTGCTGGGTCTCAAGCCCGCCGCCGCGCTGGCCTTCGACAAGGAGCCGGGCAGCGGCAAGGAGCGTCCCTTCATGCATCTCTTTTTCGAGATGGGCGACGGGCGCTTCATCGCCTTTTTCGACGCGCCGACAAGTGCCAGCGACGACGTCTTCCGAATGAAAGACGGGATCGAGGATTATCATTTCGCCTTCGAGGTCGGCTCGATGGAAGAAATGGAGGCTTTCATCGCGCGGCTGAAGGAAGCGAAGGTGCCGGTGTTCGGCCCGATCGACCATCACTTCTGTCATTCGATCTATTTCTTCGACCCGAGCGGACTTGCCTGCGAGATCACCGTGCGCGATGCCAAGCATGACGAGATCATGGCGGCCGAAGGCGACCGCGCGGCGCAGGCCATCCATGAATGGACCGAGAAGACCCGCACCTTGAAAAAGGCGCGGCTGAAACTTCTCAACCAGGCGGCGGACTGACGCGCGTCACGCCCCGATCATCTCCCTGAGCTGTCGCCGCAGCACCTTGCCGAGCGGGTTGCGGGGCAGGGCGTCGGCGAGTTCGAGACGCTCGGGCAGCTTGTAGGCCGCGATGTCGGATTTCATCAGATGGGCGCGGATGTCGTCCAGCGTCACGCTTTCTCCATCGGCGGGCACCGCGACCGCGCAGATGCGCTCGCCCATGACGGCATCGGCATAGCCGACCACGGCCGCCTCCTTGATCTTCGGCATGCCGGCCAGCAATCCGTCGATCTCGCCCGGCGAGATGTTCATGCCGCCGCGGATGATGATGTCCTTGGCGCGCTCGACGAAGCGGTAATAGCGGTTGCCCGCGCCGGCAATCTCGAAGACGTCGCCGGTGTGGAAGAAGCCGTCCGTGTCGATCGCATCCGCCGGACCGCCGCCGTCACCGGCACGGTAATAGCCGGCGAAGACGGTGGCGCCCTTGATCAGCAATTCGCCCGGCCGGCCGGGTTCGCTTACTTCCTCGCCTGTCTGGATGTCGACGAGCTTCGTCGCGATGGCGCGCGCAATCTTCGCCGGCCAGTCGAGGCCCTTGACGCCGAAGCGCGGGAAGAACTGCGCGCGCTCCTCCGGGTCCGGCACCTCGCCCGGACCGGAAATCAGGCAGGTGCCTTCGTTCGAACCGAAAATGTTGACGATCGCCAGGCCGTATTGTTCCTGCCAGGTCTTGACCATCCATGGCGAGAGCGGCGCCGAGCCCGAGCCGATGCTGCGCACGGCCGAAAGGTCGAGCGCGGCCATCAGCTTCTCTTCCTTCAGCAGCAGGGAGAGCACGGCGGGTGGCGCAACCGTGTAGGCGATTTTCTCGCCGACCAGTTGTTTCAGGAACACCGGCAAATCGAACGGGTGATGTTGTACCAGTGTGCCGCCGGTCAGCAGCCAGGGCATGAAGCAGCCACCGATGGCCGCCATGTTGACCAGCGGGAAGGGGTTCAACACCGTGTCGCCGGGCTGGAGCTGGGCGGCGTCGGCGCAGGCGAGGCCCGCGATCATCCAGTGATTGTGGCTGCGTGGCACGCCCTTGGGCCGCGCTTCCGTGCCCGACGTCCAGCAGATGGTGGCGGCATCGTTGGCGTCCGTCTTCGGCACGGCATCAAGACGGGCTGTGTCGGCCGCGGGCCATGCCGTTTCGCCGATCACGAAGATCCGGGCGAGCGCCGGCAGCTTCGGTTGCAGGCTTTCGAACATCGCCGCGTGGTCGTGGCCGCGGATGGTGCGTGCCGTCACGGCCGCCTTCGCGCCGACAAAGCCCAGCACATCGCCGAGCTCATGGGCGCGCCATTGCACCGGCGCCGGCGTGACGACGAGGCCGATGCGCCAGGCGGCCAGGTAGACGGCGACAAGCTCCACGACATTGGGAAGCTGCACGGCCAGCACATCGTCCTTTTTCAGGCCCGCATCGAGAAAGGCGGTGGCGATGCTGTCTGCTTCACCCGCAAGCTCGGCATAGGTCAGGCGGCGCGGCTCGCGGCCGTCGATATCCGCACGGTTGGGCGGATCGGCGACCGCGAGACGATCGGGCGTCGCGTCCGCATTGGTGCGAAAGCGCGTGTCGATGGTCTCTCGTCCCCACCAGCCGGCGCGCGTATGGGCCTCGATCTCCTGCTGCGATGCCAGGATCATGTGCGGCGCTCCTCCCAAAGCGTGAGCATTTCGCCCTTATCGTTTCTTCGCCTCTTCGTATTCCTCCTCCAGCCGCGCGACGAGGCTGGCGACTGTCTCCACCCTGTCGATTGGGCCGACACCGTGGCCCGCCGACCAGACCTGGGCCCAGCGTTTTGCACCGGATTGCGGGTCGGTGAAGTCGATATCGGGGTTTTTCTCCATCGCGTCGAGGTCGTATCCCGCGCGGGCGATGCTGGGTTTCAGCCAGTTGGCGGCAACGCCGGTGATGGCGCGGGTCAGGACCAGGTCGTCGACGGTCGAGGCGATCAGCATGTCGCGATATTCGGGGGCGGCAAGGCTTTCGGTACAGGCGATGAAGCGCGTGCCCATATAGGCAAGATCGGCACCCAGAACTTCCGCCGCACGGATACCGGCGCCACTGGTGATGCCGCCGCCGAGAACCACCGGTCCGTCGAAGAATTCGCGCACGGCCGGCACGAAGGAAAATCCGGTCATTTGTCCGGTATGGCCGCCGGCGCCCGCCGCGACCAGCACCAGTCCGTCGACGCCCGCCGCCACTGCCTTGCGGGCGAAGGAAACCGAATTCACGTCGGCAAAAACCAGACCGCCATAATCATGCACGCGCTCGACTATGGCGCGCGGGCTGCCCAGCGCGGTGATGACGAGCGGCGCCTTGTATCGGATGACAAGATCGAGATCCTCGTCGAGCCGTGCATTCGAGCGATGCACCACGACATTGGCGGCCCAGGGCGTGTCGCGGTCGCTCAGGCCGGCCGTGATCCTGTCCAGCCATTCGTCGAGAATGGCCACCGTGCGGGCATTGGGTGTCGGAAAGGAGCCGATGACGCCTTCGCGGCAAGCGGCCAGCACCAGTTCCGGCCCCGAGATCAGGAACATCGGCGCGGCTATCAGCGGCAATGTCAGCCGCGCGCGCCATTCGGCGGGTAATCCGGGCGATAGTTTCGACATTTCTATTCCTCGATCCACCAGGCGCTGCTGCGATAGCCATAGAGCGACGCCTTCTCCGGTACCTTCACCTTGTTCCAGAGCGCGAGCCACTGGTCGGGTTGATGGAAGAGCGGGATCATGTAGGCGCCGGAGAGCAATACGCGGTCCATCGCGCGAACGGCGGCGACAAAATCCTCATGCGTGCGGGCTTCCAGCATTTCGGCGATCATTGCGTCGATGGCCGGCTCCTTCGCCCCCATATAGTTGCGTGTCCCCGGCGCGTCGGCTGCCGCCGAACCCCAATAGAAACTTTGCTCGTTGCCGGGCGAAAGCGATGAAAACCAGCCGTTGAACATCAGTTCGAAATCGTAATTGCTGCGTCGCTCCTGATACTGGCTTGGATCGACGTTGCGCACCGATATGTCGATTCCGATGCGCCGGGTCATGCTGGCATAGGTGAGAGCAAGGCGTTCATCGTCCGGCGTCGCGACGAGTATTTCAAGTTTCAGCGGCCGGCCGGTCGCAACCTCGGTCATCGTGCCTGCGCGCAATTCGTAGCCGGCTTCCTTCAGCAATCCGATCGCCGCTCTGCGGTTTCGTCGATCCTGACCGGTCGGGTCGCCTGCCGGGGCGTGCCACCCTTTTTCCATGATCTCCGCAGAGACGACGCCGGGGAAGGGGGCCAGCAGTTGGCGTTCACGCGCGCTTGCGGGATGCCCATGCGAACCGAGCTCGGAATTGTCGAAGAAGCTCTGCGTGCGAACGTAGAGCCCATGATAGAGGTTGCGATTGACCCAGTCGAAATTGAAAAGGCGGATCAATGCAAGACGCACGTTCCTGTCCTTCAGCGTCGGCTTGCGCGTATTGAAAACAAGGGCACGCATGCCCGAGGGCATGCGGTTCCGAAAGGTTTCCTTGCGAACCTGGCCCTGACGAAGCGCCGGAAAGTCATAACCGTTGGTCCAGCGGCCGGGATCGTCTTCCGGCCTGGCATGATAGATTCCCGCCTTGAAGGCTTCGAAGGAAGCATTCGCGTCGCGAAAATACTCATAGGTGATGCGGTCGATATTGTTGTGACCTGCGTTCACTGGGAGTGACGCACCCCAATAATCATGGTTACGCCGATAGACGATACGGGCACCGGGTGTGAAGTTGCCGACGGTATAAGGTCCACTGCCGATCGGCATATCGAATCCCGATTGCTCGAAGCTACGTTTCTCGTAAACGTGTTTTGGAATGATGGGCATGAGACCGAGGATCAACGGAATTTCACGATCGCCGTCGGCCGCGAAAACAAATTTTACCGTTCGAGGATCGGGACGCTCAATGCGCTCGACCTTCGAGTAATAGGTCTTGTAGTTGGGACGGCCTTTGTCGCGCAACGCTTCCAGCGAGTAGATCACATCATCGACCGTAACCGGCTCGCCATCAGAAAAACGAGCCGCCGGATTCAGGGTAAAGGAAATCCAGCTCCGGTCGTCGGGCATCTCGACCTTTTCGGCAAGAAGCGCATAGAGCGTGAAGGCTTCATCGTAGCCACGCGCCAGAAGACTTTCAAAGACATGCTCGCGCAAACCGATGGCCGACGTGCCACGCACGATGAAAGGATTGAGACTGTCGAAGGAACCTGTTGCGCCATAGGTAATTGAGCCGCCCTTGGGCGCAGCGGGATTGGCGTAGGCGAAATGGGTAAAATCTTCAGGATAAAGAGGTTCACCGTGCATTGCGATCGCGTGATCCGCCTCGGCCGGGGTGGCAAAGATGGAGGTGAGAAGCGGCAGGACCACGAGCAAGGTGAGGCCGAACGGGAGCCGGGGAAACGGGAGCGCAAGCAAGTTGTGTTCCTTTGGAATCGTCGGACGGCGGCGGGCCGGAGAACCTGATCTCATCGCATAGCGTTAAGCAAATTCCCGGATTTTTCAAAGATTTCCAGTGCCTTGTTTATGCCGAAATGCGAGTCTATGAGGAAGCATGGTCGGCGGTTCGCATGCCAGAAAGGGAATGCGGAACCTTGCATCGACCGATTCGGTACGAAAAGGATATTTGCCATGTCTCTTCGGCGTTTGTTTTCCGGCGTAGCCGCCGCGGTTCTTCTCTCTACCGCCGGCATTGCTCCGGCACAGGCCCAATCGGCCGCACCGGAACCCGAGATCCAGAAATTCGGAACGTGGAGCACACGCTGCGACGAGAACGAGAATGGCAGCAAGCGCTGCCATGCCTTTGTCGGCGTGGCGGGCGGCGAAGAGAAGCAACGGCTGCTCTATCTCGGTGTCGGCTACGGTCCGCAGGACAGCGACGGCGACGGCCAGAATGAACTTTTCCTGTTCGCCATTACGCCGCTCGGTACATTCCTCCCAACCGGAATCGGCTGGTCTGTGGACGGCAAGGAGAACTTCAGCCAGCAATTCATGTTCTGCATCCCCGGCGGCTGCCAAACCGAAATCCTGCTTTCGGAAGAACGTCTGAATGCAATGAAGAACGGCAGTCAGATGGAGGTTGTGTTTCGTCTTGTCGGGCAGGGCGATGTGAAGATTCCCGTGAAGCTCGACGGCATCACCAAGGCGATTTCCGCCGTCCCGGTTCCCAAGAAATCCTGATACTCAATCGGAACGCGTAGGGGCAAAGACGCTTCGCAGCCAGCCAAGCGCCGTGTTTTCGCGCAGCTGATAGCGCATGAGGTTGTCCATGTCGCGCTCAAGTTTCTCGGGGTCGCCGAATAACGCCTCACGTTTCCTGAACGGCCGCGTGGGATCAAACTCACGCACGACGCGCGCCGGATTTCCGGCCGCGATGCAATTGGCCGGAATGCTCCGCGTAACGACGGCGCCGGCGCCGATGATGCTGTTGTCGCCGATGCTCACGCCCTTGCCGACAATCGCGCGGACGCCGAGCCAGACATTTTCACCGATCTGGACAGGACGGTGCTTGTCCAGTTCAGCCGTGCGGTCATAGGTGTCGTGCCAGTCGGAATCCGAGATATAGCAGCCGCTCGCCATCATCGTGTTGCTGCCGATCCGAATCTCTTCGGAGGCAACGATATGCGTGCCGGGACTGATCAGCACATGATCGCCGATGACGATGCGGCCCTCGCGTTCGCCGGTCCGCCATGTAGCGAGACGCACGATGTTTCCCCTGGCCGCGTGCAGATGAAGATTTGAACCGGCGACGATACCGCCCCCCCAAAGCTCAACGTTCCATGGGCTCGTTACATCGAGCCCCGGCCCGATCGCATCGAATCCGGGGATGAGAAAACGGCGGGCATAGAAACGCACCCACCCATTGAGAAGCCGGCGAACGAAATACGGCCTGGTATCGCGGCGCAAGGTATAAGCCCTTCGTGGAGAGAGACCAAGAGGCCGCCGCTTTCGGGGCGTCGGCATATCTGACTAGCATGACGGCCGGCGTCAGTGCGCGGATTTTGCGCGGATCGCGTAGATGCCGCCTTGCAAGGTGCCGAAAAGCTCGTGGACCTGAGGGTGCCGTACCGGCTTGCCCGACTCGTCCGGCAGCAGATTTTGCTCAGACACATAGGCGACGTATTCGGTCTCCGAGTTCTCGGCCAGCAGGTGATAGTAAGGCTGATCCTTGCGCGGCCGCACTTCCTCGGGGATCGACTGCCACCATTCCTCGGTATTGTTGAAGGTCGGGTCGACGTCGAAGATCACGCCGCGAAAAGGATAGAACCTGTGGCGAACAATCTGGCCGATGCGAAATTTCGCTTGCCGGTTAACTTCCATGACGTCTTCGCACTCCCCCGTACATTGCACAATTCTAACAGGTGAAACGGCGTCACGAAAACCCCGTACGTCGAAGACCCTGATCCCACAAGCGGGATTGCCATTCTTCGTCAAATAACCAATATGACCGCCATTGATATTCACGATATTCAGGAGACCTGCATGAGCCGTTCCGTTGCGTCGTTGTTCGAACCCTTCATGCTAAACGGGCTGACGCTGCCCAACCGGGTCGTGATGGCCCCCATGACCCGCTCCCAGTCGCCAGGAGGCGTTCCCGGCCCGGAAGTCGCGGCCTATTATCGCCGCCGCGCCGAGGCCGAGTGTGGACTGATCGTCACCGAAGGCACGACAGTCAACAGCCCGGTCGCAACCGGCGATCCGAATGTGCCTCAGTTCTGGGGCGAGGCGGCGCTCAAGGGCTGGAAGCGCGTCGTTGAGGAAGTCCATGACGCGGGCGGCAAGATCATGCCGCAGCTCTGGCATGTGGGCATGATGCGCAACCCCGCCAAGACCGCCAATCCGGACGTGCCGAGCCATGGGCCTTCCGGTCTGACAAAGCCCGGCAAGCCGCTTTCGGAGCCGATGACGAAGGCCGAGATCAAGGCGACTGTCGATGCCTTCGCCCGCGCCGCTGCGGACGCACGCGACCTCGGTTTCGATGGCGTCGAAGTTCACGGCGCGCATGGCTATCTCATCGACCAGTTCTTCTGGGATGGAACCAACCAGCGCAAGGACGAATACGGTGGCGATCTTGTTGGCCGCACCCGTTTCGCGGTCGAGATTGTCGAAGCGATCCGTCGTGAGGCCGGCAAGGATTTCCCGCTCATTCTGCGATTCTCGCAATGGAAGCAGCAGGACTACACGGTGAAGCTGGCGCAGACGCCGGAGGAACTTGGCGCGTTCCTGAAACCGCTTTCGGATGCGGGCGTCGACGCCTTCCACTGCTCGCAGCGTCGCTTCTGGGAGCCGGAATTCGAAGGTTCCGACCTCAACCTCGCCGGCTGGACGAAGAAGCTCACCGGCAAGCCCTCCATCACCGTCGGCAGCGTCAGCCTGTCGGGCGAGTTCATCGGTTCCTTCATGGGCGAGGCATCGGAGGCAACAGGCATCGATGACCTGCTCGACAGGCTTGAGCACGGCGAGTTCGATCTCGTGGCGGTCGGCCGGGCGCTGCTGGTCGATCCGGCGTGGACTCACAAGGTCCACAACGGCGCCTTCGATCAGCTGCTGCCGTTCAAGCCGGAGGCTTTGGCAACGCTTTCCTGACGGTTCTTTGGCGGCTTTCGGGCCTTTCCGGAAATTGGCCTCTCCCTGAAAGGGGGGAGGCTTCTTTTTTACGTACCGCCGCCTCGCCGGAAAGCGTGGTTTTCCGCCATCCGATACTCCGTCTACGCCGCTTGAACGCTACGTCAATGACAAGTAGCCTTTTCAGATTGGCGGCATCTGGCGGACGCTTTTTCAAGGAGAGCGGGATATTCCAGAAGAAGCTCAACAAACCGGGGCATTTCGAGCCTTGAGGGGAAACGATATGGTAGCGGCAGCGGATGCAGGTGCGATGGGAATCGGTCCCCGGACAAAAAAACGGCTCCGGCCCCCTTCACGGCTTCTGACATTCGCGGAACCCCGCGCCCTACTGGAGCTCGGTCTCGGGCTTGCTTCGGTCCCGCTGCTTCTGCGGGCACCGCGCGGCGACGGGCATCCGGTTGTCGCTCTGCCGGGGTTTCTCGCCGCCGACGGTTCCACGCATATGCTGCGCCGCTACCTCGACCGGATGGGCTACGAAACTCATGGCTGGGGCCTTGGCCGCAACATCGGCAGCATGATGACACGCCGACACCGGCTTTATGAAGAGGTCGCGGCGCTTCACAAGAAAACCGGCCGCAAGGTCAGCCTCGTCGGCTGGAGCCTTGGCGGCATCTATGCCCGCGATGTCGCGCTCGAAATGCCGGAGGCCGTGCGCTATGTGATTTCGCTCGGCAGCCCCTTCGCCAACGACGTGCGGGCGACACATGCCGGCAAGCTTTACGAGAAGCTGGGTGGCGAATCCGTTGACGACATTGCCGAGTCTGATCTCATTCGTATACAGAGCGACCTTCCCATGCCGGCGACAGCCATATTCACCCGCACCGACGGTGTGGTGAACTGGAAGACCTGCGTCCTGCGCGAAAGCGACAAGGCCGAAAATATTGAGGTTCTTGGCAGCCATTGCGGCCTCGGCGTCAATCCCGCCGTGCTCTGGGCCGTCGCGGATCGTCTGGCGCAGAAGGAAGGCGCGTTCAAGGCCTTCGACCGCAAGGGACCGTTCAGGCTCGGATATCCGCGCCGCTGAACGAACGACAGCCGGCCGCTTTCCCTCGGGGGAGGAGGAGGCGCCGGTTCGAAACGATCAATGAAGGTGCAACCGGAGGGGCCATGCCGCTTCCCGAGATGCACCCCTTGGGAGGACAGAACCATGGAACAACTCAGCCCGATGGATGCGTCGTTTCTCTATTTCGAGACGGCCAATGCACCCATGCATATCGGCGGCCTGACGATTTACGACCAGTCGACAGTCGAAGGGGGCGTGCTCGGCTTCAAGCGCATCCTCGAAAATTACGAGACGCGCCTTCATCTCGCACGCTCCTTCCGGCAGCGCGTCGTTCGCGTGCCGATGAGCCTCGACCATCCCTACTGGATCGAAGACCCGAACTTCGACATTGAGTTTCATGTCCGTCATATCGCGCTTCCCAAACCCGGCAACTGGCGTCAACTCTGCATCCAGGTCGCGCGGCTTCACGCCCGCGCGCTCGACACGTCGCGGCCGCTCTGGGAATTCACGGTGATCGAAGGGCTCGACCAGGTCGAGGGCCTGCCGGCCGGCAGTTTCGGCATCATGTCGAAGATCCACCATGCCGCCATCGACGGCGTGTCCGGCGCGGAGATCGTCGCCGCCATTCACGACATCGCGCCCGACGCGAGACCGGCGCCGCCCGAGAAACCCTGGGTACCCGAGCGCGACCCCAATGTGCTGGAGCTTCTGTCGCGCACCTATGTCAACAATCTGCGCCAGCCATTCAAGCTTGCGGGCGTCGTCGCCTCTTCGGTCCCTGCATTGGCGAAAGTGGGCATAGGGCTCACGGCAGGCAAGCTGAAGACGGCAGGGCCCGTGCCGCGCACGCGCTTCAACTCGCACATATCCCCGCACCGCGTCTTCGACGGCCGCTCGTTTCCGCTCACAGATATCCGCGCCATGAAAAGCGCCATTGAGGGAGCGACCGTCAACGATGCGATCGTTGCTATTGTCGGCGGCGCGATGCGGAAGTATCTCGAGGCCAAAGGGGAACTGCCGAAGGAATCGCTGATCGCCATGGCGCCGATATCGGTGCGTTCTGACGACAAGAAGAAAGCGGCCGGCAATCTCGTCAGCGGCATGATGCTGGCGATTCGCACCGATATTGCGGACCCGGCGGAGCGCCTCGCAGCCGTGTTCCAGTCCACGAAAAGCTCGAAGGAACTCACAAACGCGATCGGCGCTAAAACGCTGAGCGACTATTCGCAGTTCATTCCATCGACGATGTCCGGGCTCGCCGCACGTCTCTACTCGAATTTGGGTATCGCGAACCGCATCAAGCCGTTCTTCAACACGGTCATCACCAATGTGCCGGGTCCGCAAATCCCGCTCTACATGACCGGCGCGCGTATGGTCACGCATTTCGGCCTCGCGCCGATCCTGGACGGCATGGGGATCATCCACCCGATCTTCAGCTATTGCGGCAACATCACGATCTCGTTCACCGCCTGTCGCGAAATGATGCCGGATCCGGATTTCTATGCCGAGTGCATCCAGTCGTCGTTCGACGAGCTGAAAGCCGCCACGGCTGTCGCCGCCGCGCCGACGGCGAAGCCCGCCGCGGGTCCGCGACTGAAGGTTGCCGCACGAAAGCCCGCGGGCGCGGCGAAGGCGCCCAGGCGCGCGGCGAAGCTGACGGCGTAGGGGAGGGCGCTACGGCTCAGAGTTCGTAGGCCTTGGCGAGTTCGGGGTCTCGGGCCGCGACCTTCCTCGCCAGATCGACGATGACCGTGGCCTGTTTCCATGTCGCGTCATCCTGCATCTTGCCGTCGATCATGGCGACGCCGGTGCCGTCGGGCATCGATTCGAGGATGCGCTTGGCGAAAAGCACCTCCGCCGGATCGGGGCTGAAGACACGTTTGGCGATGGCGATCTGATTTGGATGCAGCGACCAGGCGCCCACGCAGCCCATCAGGAAGGCGTTGCGGAACTGCTGCTCGCAGGCCTCCGCGTCCTGAATGTCGCCGAAGGGGCCGTAAAAGGGGCGGATGTCGTTCGAGACGCAGGCATCGACCATCTTGGCGAAAGTGTAGTGCCAGAGGTCCTGCTGCGCGGCGATGCGCGGGCTGCCGTCCTCCTTCGGATCCTCGAGCACGCGATAGAAGGGGTGACCGCCGCCGACGCGCGTGGTTTTCATGCGGCGCGAGGCGGCAAGATCGGCCGGGCCGAGGCTCATGCCGTGCATACGCGGACTTGCGCAGGCGATTTCCTCAACGTTTTTAACGCCTTGGGCCGTTTCCAGAATAGCATGGATGAGGAGCGGTTTCTTCAAGCCGTGCTTTGCCTCGAGTTGGGCCAGCAACTGGTCGAGATAATGGATATCCCACGGTCCTTCGACCTTCGGCAGCATGATGACGTCGAGCTTGTCGCCGATCTCGCCGACAAGCTCGGTTATGTCGTCGAGCATCCAGGGGCTGTTCAGCGGATTGATGCGGGTCCAGAAGCTGGTCTGCCCGAAATCGTGCGCCTTGCCGACCTCGATGACGCCCTTGCGCGCCGCCTCCTTGGCGTCGGCCGGAATCGCGTCCTCAAGATTGCCGAGGAGCACATCGACCTGGGGGATGATCTCACCGATCCGTGCACGGAGCTTTTCGTTATGCCCCGGAAAGAAATGGATCATGCGCTCGAGCGCCACGGGCAGCTCGCGATAGGGGGCCGGCGCGCCGATGGCGAGGGCCTTGTAGAAGTTTGATGACAGTTTCATGACAGTTCCGTGACAGAAGGGGGGTGGCACATCAGTCTAGCTGTGTGCGCAGAGCGAATCCATTAATGCTTTCAAGATGGTATAGCGTTCTTCTCAGCCTCGATCAAAGCCCGCACCGGTCCCGCCGCCAAAAGGCAGGCAAAACCGAGCAGCGGCGACAGCGTGATCGCCAGATAGGCCGTCTCGTAGCCACCTGCCGCGACATACAAAAGACCGAGCAACGCCGGACCCGCGGCGTTGGCGCAAGTCGTGACCATCTGCGAGACGGAGAGAATGCGCGCATAGGCCTTGAGGCCGAAAGCCTCGGCCATGATCAGCGGCTGCATCATCTGCATGTTGCCGACCGTCGCACCGAACATGACGGAAGCGATCAGCAGCGCCAATGCGCCCTCGGCAAAGGCGAAAGCGGCAAAGGCAAAGGCCTGCAACACAAAGATCGCAAAGAGATAGCGGCGCGAGGAAACGCGCGCCAGCAACCAGCCGCCGGCAAGACGTCCGGCAATGCTGGCGGCGGCCATGACCGAGACGGCGAGTGCGGCGGTGGAGGTGTCGCCGGTGCGCGTGAGAACAAGGCGAAACTGATGCGCGAGGCTCCCGACCTGAGCCATCATCGCGAAAACGAAAGCCGCTGTGCAGAAGACGAAGAAGCGGCTGCGAAGAGCTTCTGCGAAACCGATGCCGTCCGGTGGCAAAAGACTTCCATCGGCCGCGCGGCGCGGCGGATCGCCGTCGGGCGAGAGGCCGATCGCTTCGGGATTGCGCCGCAACACCGCCAGCGTCACGGGAATGACGCCGAGCACCATCATCAGCGCCAACCAATAGGCCGCCTCACCGAGTCCAAGTGTCCCGACAAGGCCGGCCGAGATCGGCGTGAAAACGATGCCGCCCATCGACAGCCCCGTCGAGGCATAGGCAATCGCCTTCGAGCGCTGGCGTGTGAACCAGCGCGCGACGATGGTCATTCCGGGAATGATGGCGACGGCCGCATTGCCGATGCCGAAGAGAACGTAGAAGCCGTAGAGCTGCCAAAGTTCCGTGACATGGCCGGCACTGGCGAGGACCAACGCCGACAGGACCGCGCCGCCGGTAATGACCCAGCGTGGGTCGTAGCGGTCGAGCAGCCAGCCAACACCAAGCCCGGCTATGCCGGAAGAAATAAAGAAGATCGCGGTGGCGTTCGAGGCGGCGGATACCGAGAAGCCGCCACCGGTGACGAAGGCTTCGAGAAAAATCGACAGGTTGTAGAAGATCAATCCGCAGGACACGGTGTGAACGACGAAAACCGCGCCGACGATATACCAGCCATAAAAGAGGCCGGCGCGCGTGGGCGCGCGCGGCGCTTCTGGCGCGGAGCCAGCATTCATGTGGTCGAACTCCGGCAAGGCCGATGGGCGAATGACTTGATCTGACCTAAATAGAGCTTCCGGTCAGTTTGCCCAAGCGGAATCTCATTTAGCGGTGGTCAACGCCTGCATCTCTTCGGTCATTGCCTGGCGGAAGGCTTCCCGCTCCGTCACCCGATGGTCGCCTTGCTCATAGGCTCGCGCATTCTCGTAGTAGAAACGGGCGTTCATGATATTGGCCGGACCGTTGTCCCGGGTCTTGATGACCCTGGCCGGCGCGCCCGCAACGATCGAGTTTTCGGGGATGACCATTCCTTCGGTCACGATCGAATGGCCCGCAACAATCGAATTCCGACCGATCTTCGCGCCATCCATGAGCGTGGCATTGATTCCGATCAGGCAATTGTCGCCGATTTCGGCGCCGTGGATCGTGCAGTGATGCGTGATCGAGCAGTTGTCGCCAATGATCGTGGGTGTCTCGTTGCCAACATGGATCATTACGAAGTCCTGGATGTTGGTTCGCCGGCCAATGCGGACTTCATGCATCTCGCTGCGAATGACGACATAGGGCCAGAGCGATGCGCCTTCGCCGATGAAGACCTTGCCATAGATCAATGCCGTTTCGTGGATGAAGGCCGGATTGTCCAGAATGATGCCGGGGCCGAAGTCACGCATGGGATTTGCCTTCAATAAGGGCGCGGACCGGGCCGGCGGCGAGGATCAGCAGAAAGGCGAGGAGAGAGGCCGATGCCATTGCGAGAAAAGCGACTTCGTAACCGCCGAGCCCTTCGTAGAGAAAGCCAATTGCGGCCGGGCCCGTCGCTACGCCGGCGGTCATGCAAAGTTGCGTCACGGAATAAATGCGGCCGTAGGCCTTGAGGCCGAAGGCCTCGGCGACCATCAGCGGTTGCATCATCAGAAGATTGCCGACAGTCAACCCGAAGACAATCGTTGTCGCGAGCAGCGCCGGCGTCGTTTCGGCAAAGGCATAAAAGGCGAGGGCGGCGCCTTGCGCGAGGGTGAGCCCGAGCACAAAACCGCGCGACGGCATCCATCGAAGCGCCTGTCCGCCGATCAGCCGGCCGACAATGCTGGCGCTGGCCATGGTAGCGACGGCAAGACGCGCCGTGCTGCTGCTATCGGTGCGCGCGAAAACGAGGCTGTACTGATGGGCGATGACGCCAACCTGCGCCATCATCGCGAAGATGTAAGCCGTCGTCAGAAAAATGAAGAATCGGCTTCGAACGGCATGGTCGAAGGAAATGCCGTCGGCCGGCAGAGGCGTACCGCTCGCATCGCGCGCGATCGGATCGCCGTCGGGCCCGAGCCCGATCGATTGCGGCGAGGGACGGATCAGCAGCCAGGCGACGGGAATAATGCCGAGAATGAACATCAGCGCCAGCCATGGCGCGGCGCCGCCGAGACCAAGGCGCTCGATCATCCATGCCGAGAGCGGCGTCAACAGGATGCCTCCGAGCGAGAGCCCTGTGGATGCATAGGACAGCGCGACCGAGCGCTGCCGCGCAAACCAGCGCGCGACCAGCGTCGTTCCGGGGATCAGCGCCGCACCCGCATAGCCGATGCCAAACAGAATATAAAAGGCATAGAGCTGCCAGAGTTCGGTGACGTAACCGGCCCCCAACATTGCAAAGGCGGCGATCAATGCGCCGCCTGTGATGACCCAGCGCGGATCGTGGCGTTCGATCAATGCCGCCACGCCGAGTCCTGTCAGACCGGACGCAAGGAAGAAGCAGGCCGTGGCGGCTGACGTCGCGGAAACCGAGAAGCCGCCCTGCAGAACGAATGCCTTGAGATAAACCGACAGGTTGTAGAAACCGAGACCGGCCGTCGTCGTCATGATGACGAGAACGGCGATGACGACATACCAGCCGTAAAAAAGGCCCCGTTTTGGGCCCGATGGGTCGGCGCTTTGCGCGCTCATCATTTGCCTCCCGCGCCGGACGCGGAACGCGCGCCGGACTGCCTACATAGTCTTCATGCCGCCATGCGCCAAGTCGGAAAAAGCCAGACAGTGGCGTGTCCTGCCTCATTCGGCTAATCATGGGGCCATACCGGCATTTCAGAGACCGGACCACAGGGAGCTACCCATGAAATTCTACAATTCGATCGGCCCAAACCCGCGCGTCGTCAAAATGTTCATGCAGGAGAAGGGTATCAAGCTGCCCTTCGTCGAAGTCGATCTAATGGCTGGCGAGAACCGCAAGGAACCTTATCTTGCGAAGAATCCGTCCGGCCAGGCGCCGGCGCTCGAACTTGACGACGGCACGGTGCTCGCCGAGATCACGGCCATTTGCGAATATCTCGACGAGAAGTTTCCCGGCGGTACGCTGATCGGCACGACACCCGAAGAACGCGCCGAAACGCGGATGTGGACGCGCCGTGTCGACCTCAACATCTGCGAACCGATGGCCAATGGTTTCCGGTATTCCGAAGGCCTGCCGCTCTTCCAGAACCGGATGCGTTGTCTGCCGGAGGCGGCAGCCGGCCTGAAGGCTATCGCCCAGGACAAGCTTGCCTGGCTCGACAAACTGATGAATGGCCGTGAATTTCTGGCCGGCAAGCGGTTGTCGTTGGCCGACATTCTGTTGTTCGGCTTTCTCGATTTCGGCGCCGTTGTCGGACAACCGATCAACCCGGAATTCAAGAACGTGAGCGCATGGTTCGAACGCATGAAAGCCCGGCCGTCGGCCGCTGCGAGCGCCTGATTTCAGCCATTCGATGCGGAATCCGGGCTCTTTGGGCAGAGCCCGGCTTCATTACCGGAATTCAACTTGCGGTTGCGGCGGAATCTGGCAAGCTAGTAAAAGCAAATTACTAGTTTTGGGGGGTGCCGTGGGAGGAAACGCTGTGAAGTATCTCGTACAGATTTGCCTGGCGCTTGGCATTGCATTGACGTTTACGCTCCTCATCGCGCCCGAGCGCGCGCAAGCCCAGCCGGTGCCGGACTGCATCGACTCGTCCGACAGCCGCGCACAAAATACCGCTGCCTGGTGGGGTCGTCGCACGGCGGAGGAAAAACACCTGATCACCGAACTGGAGTGCAAGGAACGGTTCATTCCGATGGTCTGCATTTTCCTCTGGGAGCCGGACCTGCGCGCCTGCACCAACAAGGGCGTCGCCGAATACCGCGCCGACAAGGCGTGCTCGGCAAAGGGCCACGCCTTGCTGTCGGAAGCACACGTCGCCTGCAAGGAAGAGTTCAAGCGCAGCTTTTCACCGCCATTTGCAGACTCGACATCCTGAGGCAGTATGTGCCGGCGCAACCCGCCGGGAGTAGATTGCCTTGAGCCACAAGACGAGTGACGTGCCACCGCTGGACGACAATTGGGAGTCGCCTGCGGCGCTCACGCTCGGCAAGAAAGTGTTGGAAACAGACAAGGCGCGCGGCTATATCCGCGCCTCTTTCGTCGCTGGCGACGCTTTCCTCAATCGTGGCGGGCGTATTTTCGGCGGCTTCCTCTCGGCCATGCTTGACGGATTGTGCGGCCATGCCGTGCGGCTTACCCACGAAAAGCCCGGCACGCCCCAAGTCACACTTGAACTCAAGACCAGCTTTGTCGGCCGCGCCGACAAGGGAACGCTGACAGGCGAGGGATGGGTGCGTCACCGCGGCAAGTCGATCGCCTTTGCTGAAGCGGAACTGCGCAATGATGCGGGCGAGCTGGTCGCCAAGGGTAGTGCGACGTTCAAGATCGGCCGGTGATTTCGACCCTCCAGGTTTCAACGTCAAGCGTTCGACTTGCGACCGGCGGCACGACGAGCTGGCTGAAACTTCATGACGAATATTGAACGGGAGGCGGCTTTCGGGTTTCCGTCTCCCGGAGGCCGCCATTCCGTTCGCGGCCAGACGTCGTCATAAAGCAGCCCGACGGTTTGGCGGATGGGGTGGGATTCGAACCCACGGTGGGCGCAAACCCACGCCGGTTTTCAAGACCGGTGCCTTAAACCACTCGGCCACCCATCCAGCTGCACTGGTTAGCCGTTGTATCGATGTGACTCAACCGGGAAGATGGCCGGCGCTGTTCCCGACAGGCCTGAGTTGGCTTCCCGCGATGCATGACGACGCGGCTTGATCCGAAAACAGAGAAGCCGTGCCTTTTGGGCACGTATCAGGGCGTTCCGCGTCCTTCCCTTATGGTTAACGTCAATTCCCTTTTGCAACTCCCGACAATGCTTGCCAAAATGGCACAAAAGCGGGCAAGAATGCCGCGGGCGTAGCTTTCGGGGGGAGTATCGTTGTGCCGGTTGATTTGACGTCGCCGTGGATTCCGCTGAGCATCATCATGTTGCTCGGCCTTTTTATGTTCCGGCAGTTTCGGGAGGAGCGACGAGAGTCCCGTGAACTGATTCTCGCCGAGGCCGCCGCGGCCGCCCCGAAAACGGATGTCGCTCCGCCCGCGCCGCTCGGCGCGTCCTCGGTGCCCGAAAAGAGGAAGCGCAAGCTGCGCTGGCGCACGGCCTGGATCTGGATGCCTTTCCTGATCGGGTTTTTCGGACAGGCCTATCTGAGTTTCATCAAGCCGATGGTCGACAACGCCGCCGGTTGATTTCAGCCAAACGCGAGATCGGGCAGGGCTGGGCTTGCGGCAAGGCCGAGAATGGCGTCGATCAACGGTGCCGGGTTTTCGATGCCGCCGTGGCGGAGAAGCATGGCGGCCTTTTCGACCATTTCTTCGCGGCCGAGAGGTGCCTCCGGGTCGCCCTTGGCATCCGTTCGCTCGGCCTCGAGTTCCGTTCCGTTCGCCAGGCGGAGGCGCACCTTGCCGCCCCAGTGTACCGGATAGGCCGACGCCCAGGGATCGACCGTTTCGATCCGAACGCGCGCCGCGAGTGACGCGCAGCTTTGCCGCGCCGCCGCTCCGAAGGCCGCAAAATCGACTTCCGGGAAAGACAGGGCGGCTGCAGCCGTATGCTGCAGCGAAAACTTCGCTTCATAATCGCTCTGCACCACCGGCCGGTCGCAGACATCGATTGCAGCCGCATAGGTTGAAACTTCGATCGTTTCAATTGCATCGAGGCCGATACCGTCGGCCAGCAGTCGCCTGCGCAATTCGGCAGCCGCATCGATCGTCGGATGGGTATGGCGGCATGAGGGCCACGGCTTGATCGAGGTGCGAACAAGCTGCCACGGTGCGTCGGGAGTGCGCAGGACGGCGGCCGGATCGGCATCCGGGCAGGCCGCGCGAAAGAAACCCTTTTCACCTTCGAGAATTTGCGGAGGACCCGTGAAACCAAATGCTGCCAGCTCGGCGGCGTTGACGCCGGCTTCCGCCGCGTGACCGGCATGGAGATGTTTGGTCATGGCGCCGGTCTCGAGGAATTGCCAGAGGCCGGCGGACTGGCTGCCCGCATTGCCGAGCGCGTGAACCGCCGCTTCATCCGACAGGCCGAGGAGAGATGCACCCGCCATGGCCGAGCCGAACGGACCGCAGGTGGCCGTGTTGTGCCATATCCGGTAGTGAGCCGGACCGACCGCCATGCCAACCCGCGTCGCCGCCTCGAAGCCATGCAGCACCGCCGTGAGGAATGCCTGCCCGCTGGCGCCGCGCGGCGCCGCCAGTGCCCATGCCGCCGGCACGACAACACAGCCGGGATGCACGACGGACTCGCGATGCAGATCGTCCGTTTCCAGAATGTGGCAGAGCGCGCCCATCAGGAAGGCGAGCCGCGCCGGTTCCGGCGCTGTGTTGGAGACGCCTCGGGCCCGCCACCAGTCCATCAAAACACGCCCCGGCTCAGAATTGTGTCCGGCCAGGCTGTTGGCAACCGCATCGAGCGTGAAGAGGGCGGCGGCTTCAAGATCGGCGGGAGCGACCGGTTTGCGGCGGATCAGGCCGACCAGGTCGGCGGTCAGGGAGGAGCGGGCAGGACGGGAAGAGAGATCGTTCACTTGTTTGTTCCGAGAAGGCGCGACGGCGATGCGCGCATGATGTAACCATATGCAGCCCGTAGCAAATTCGGCCCGTCGGCCCGGTCTCGCTTGCCGCCGAAAGCACGGCTGACTATAAGAAAAACGATTACATTCGAGGAACGATTCGTCGCCCGTGACGAGCGACAACCTCCTCGGAGAGGGGTCTTCAATGCCTGTTCGAGCTTCCGAAAGGGTCCGCGGCGCGGTGTTCGCCCTGCTGGCGCCGTTGGCGCTCGCGTTGCTGCTGGCGGGCTGCGGAACGACCGGCAAGCCCTCAGGGTCGGGGCCCCTGAAAACCGGCGGCGGCCTCTACAAGGTCGGCAAACCCTATCAGATCGCCGGCATCTGGTATTATCCACGCGAGGACGACAAATACGACTCGACCGGCATCGCCTCGTGGTACGGGCCGCAGTTTCACGGCAAGCCGACCGCCAATGGCGAAATTTTCGATCAGAATGCCATGACCGCGGCACATCCGACGCTGCCGATGCCGACGATTGCGCGCGTGACCAATCTCGAAAACGGCCGCTCGGTGATCGTCCGCATCAACGACCGCGGTCCCTTCGCCGCAGGACGCGAAATCGACATGTCGAAGCGCGCCGCCGAGGAACTCGATTTCATGCGAAAAGGTACGGCCAAGGTTCGGGTGCAATTCATTGGCCGCGCGCCGCTCGATGGCGGCATTGGCGACGGACGCGCCGTTGCCGAAACCTTCATCGCGCCCAAGGTGGAGACGCCGCCGGACGAACGCCGCGTGGCAGCCGCACCGGTTGCATCGGTCGCCGCCGTTTCTGCGTCGCAACTTGCGCCGCCCGCGGGCGCCGTGAGCGCGCCGCCGCAGAACGTCACGCCGGCTTCGAGTCCATCCAGCGCGACAATGGAACCCATTCGCGACGATCCCGGTGCAAGTCGTCAGGTACCGGTCACGGGAACAGGCAACATTTACGTGCAGGCCGGTTCGTTCCAGAATCTGCGGAATGCAGAAGCCGTACGGCAGCAACTGGCAGGGTTGGGGCCGGTTGAAATTCAGACGACGACAGTCGAAGGCACGCCTTTCTATCGCGTGCGCCTCGGACCGCTTACCGACGTTCCGGCTGCCGACAGCTCACTGCAATCCGTCGTGCAGCGAGGACATAGCGGCGCACGGATCGTTGTCGACTAGACCGTACCATTGCCGGCAAGCGGGTCGTCCCGTCGCCGAAGAGGACAAGTACAGACCATGAAAAGCGCCGCTTCCTTTCTAATCTTCTGTGCAACCCTGATCGGGGCGGCTTTCGCCGCGCCGCACACGGCGCAGGCCTTCGATACGTCGGCAAAATTCGCGATCCTGATGGATTACGAGACCGGCGACGTCCTCTGGGGCAAGAACGAAGACGAGACGATGTATCCAGCCAGCATGAGCAAGCTGATGACGCTGGATGTACTGTTCGGCGCAATCCGCGAGGGCAGCGTCAGCCTTGAGGACGAATTTATCATCAGCGAATACGCATGGCGCACAGGGGGCGCGGCCTCGGGCTCGTCGACCATGTTTGCCGATCTCAATTCCTCGGTTCCGGTGAAGGCGCTCCTCAAGAGCATCATCATCCAGTCCGGGAACGACGCCTGTATCGCGGTGGCGGAAGCGTTGAGCGGCTCGGAGGAAGCCTTTGCGATCCGGATGACCGAGCGGGGCAAGGAAATCGGCCTCACGAATTCCGTGTTCAAGAACGCGACCGGCTGGCCGCATGAAGAGCATGTGATGACGCCGCGCGATCTCGCGCTTCTGGCGCGTCACATCATCATGGAATTTCCCGAATTCTACCCGATCTTCAAGGAGCGGGACTTTACCTGGAACGGCATCCGGCAGGGCAATCGCAATCCCGGGCTCTATCTCGATCCATCCGTGGACGGACTGAAAACCGGCCATACGGAAGCGGCCGGCTATGGCCTTACGGCTTCGGCAAAGCGCGATGGCCGGCGGCTGATCCTGGTGCTGAACGGATTGCCGAGCGAAAGGGCGCGGGGCGACGAAACGGTGCGGATTCTCGATTGGGGGTTCCGTGCGTTCAAGAATTACAAGCTCGTGGCAGCTGGAACGCCCGTCGACAATGCACCTGTTTGGCAAGGCACCTATGCGGAGGTGCCGCTGGTGAGCACCTCGGACATCGACGTTATCCTGTCGGTCGATCAGCGCCGCGACATGAAAGTGTCCGTCGCATATGAATCGCCGATCATGGCGCCGGTCGAGGCGGGTCAAAAGATCGGTGTACTGAAGGTCGAGACGCCGGACGCGCCGGCGCGGGAATTCCCGCTGGTGGCCGGAGGAAGCGTTGAAAAACAAGGACTTATCAGCCGGGCGCTGGGTTCACTGATGCATATGCTGTCTGGAAGCTGACCCTTGGGGCGGGCGCGGTTCATCACGCTGGAAGGTGGCGAGGGCGCCGGAAAATCGACGCAGATTCAACGACTTGCGGAGAAGTTGCGGGCGCGCGGCGAGGCGGTCTGTGTGACGCGCGAGCCCGGCGGCGCGCCGGGCGCGGAGGCGATCAGGCAGTTGCTGGTGACCGGCGAAACGACGCGCTGGAGCCCAAAAAGCGAGGCTTTGCTTCACTTTGCGGCGCGGGCGGAGCATCTGGAGCGGACAATTCTGCCGGCGCTGGCGCGTGGTGAATGGGTGATCTCGGATCGGTTTGTGGATTCGACGATCGCCTATCAGGGGCCGGGGGTTGGACCTGAATTCATCAATGAACTCAAGGAGATGGTCGTCGGCGATGCGATGCCGGCGCTGACGCTGATCCTCGATCTGCCGGTCGAACAGGGCCTCGCACGCGCGAAGTCGCGGCAGGGAAAAGACAATTCGGCCGAGGACCGCTACGAGCGCATGGACCTTGAGTTCCACGAGGGCCTGCGCCAAGCCTTTCTAAACATTGCCAAAAACGAGCCCGAACGCTGCGCTGTGATCGATGCCGGCGGCACAGAAGAGGCTGTCGCTGCTGCCATCTGGCAGACAGTCGAACAACGCCTTACCCCCCCTTTGTCACAAAACAGTCATTAAACTGTCACAAATGCCCGGGAAGGTTAATCCGGTTTGCCCCCGGAGCAGCCATCAACTATAGAAATCTCCGGTATTGAAAACGGATGGACCGCCCGGCGACCGCGCCGGCCACGAAGAAGAGGATCGCCGGTGAAACGACGACAGCCAAAACTGGTCGCCCGACCGACATTTTCCGGCGCCGCCTTCTTCCTTCCCACCCTCTTTTCGCTCTCCCTCCTTCTTCCCTCCACCGCCGCCGAGGCGAGCGGCCTCAGTCTGGCCGAGGTTCTCGACCCCGCGGCCGCCAATTACGTCCTGCCGCTCGAGCGGCCCGTGGCGGCGTTGCCTTCGCTACCCAACCGGGGACTCCATTTCGGCGCGCCGATCGACCTCGGTGTCGCGCGCATGTCGTCCGGGTACGGATGGCGCATTCACCCGGTCCTGAAGGACAAGCGGCTGCATCGCGGCGTCGACTATTCGGCGCCGAAGGGAACGCCTGTCTATGCAGCCGAGGACGGCATCGTCGCGATGGCGGGCTGGCGCGGCAATTACGGCAAACTCGTCACGATCAAACATGCCGAACATGTCGAAACCTTTTATGCGCATCTGTCGGGCTTCGCGCCCGGTGTCGTCGCCGGCTCGGGCGTTAAGAAGGGCGATGTCATCGGCTATGTCGGCAAGACGGGGCTCGCGACCGGCAACCACCTTTACTACGAGGTGGCGATCAACAATGAGCGCGTCGATCCGTTGGCGGAGGATATCAACGAACAGGTCAACGTCCTCGCCGCGGATGTTGCCCGGCCCGAGGGCCAGATCGCCCGGACACGCGGGCTGATCGAGGCGCGGTAGCGCCCTTCATGCAAGCGCGTGGGCCAGGAAGCGGCGAGCGGGCGCCGTGGCGGGCATATCGCGCGGCAGGACGATTTTCGTTTCCTTGACGAGTTCGACGCCGGCAAGCGGCAACGCGACCAGCGCCCCGCTTGCGATCTCGTCGATCACCGATGCTTTCATCACCAGCGACACGCCAAGACCTTCCCTGACAGCGCGTTTCACGGCTTCCGTGTTGCCAAAGCCGTCAATCGTCGAGAGTTGTCCGGCAACGGCGCCGAGACGGCGGCGCAGCAGCGTACCGGTGCCGGTGCCACGTTCGCCGCCCAGCAGCGGCTCGCCGATCAATTCATCCGGCCGTACGCTTTCGCGATCCGCCCAGCGATGGGACGGTGCGACGATCAGCACCAGTTTTTCGCGCCGCCAGTCATGCGCCTCGAAGGCATCCGCGGGTTGCCAGCATTCCATGACGGCGATGTCGGCCGCGCCTTGCGTCAGGCGATCGAGGGCGGCAGGGTTGCTGCCGATCCACAGATCGACGTTCGATCCGCCGCGACGGCGGAAGGCCGCCAGCGGTGCCTGCAACAGGTAAGTGCCGATGTTGCTCGAAGCGGCGAGCCGCAGCGGCGCGCCCATGACGGCGGTCCGGGCACGCTCCGCCGTCGAGACAAGCGCACGGGCGAGCGGCAACAAGGCGGCGCCTTGCGGCGTCGGCCGAACGGCGCCGCGACGGCGGGCGATCAGGGGCGCACCAAGTTCGGCCTCAAGCTGGCCGACATGGTCGACAACCGTCGACGGGGCGATGCCGAGGACACGCGCCGCCGCCCGGAAGCCGCGCGCGTCAATGACCGCGAGAAACGTTTTTGTATGAAGCAGGTTCAGCATCTTCGACGATTTCCAGGGCGGGTTTTTTCGGTGCATTGACGGCATGGACGGGCAGGCGACCGGCGAGGACGTCGACGATGCCGCGCGCGGCCGAGAGTTCGATGTCGCGCCTGACATGCGTGACGGCGGAGCCGATATGCGGGGTGAGAACCGTACGGCCGGTGGCGGCGCGCAATCGCGCGTCGATTTCCTCCGGCCGGTCCGCTCGCGCCCAGTCCTCGCATTCGAAGACATCGGCGGCGTAACCGGCGAGGTGTCCGGTTGCAAGGGCGTCTGCGATTGCCGCCTCGTCGACCAGCGAGCCGCGCGCCGGATTGACGATGCGCGCACCCGGTTTCATGCGCGCGATGGCGGCGCGGCCGATGATGTGCTGCGTCGCGGGGGTGAGGGGGAGGGCGAGGACCAGCCAATCGGCTTCGGCCAGGACACGATCGGCCTCGCCGAATTCGACGCCGGGAACATCCGACAAGGGACGGGGCTGCGCGTCCGAGGCGAGGATACGGCAGCGGAAGGGCCGAAGCCTTTCAGCTATTGCCCGGCCGACAAGGCCGAAGCCGAGAATGCCGACGGTCGATCCATCGAGCCCGGCGCCGTAGAGCGCGGGCCGCCAGCCGGCGAAGCCTTCGTTCCGGACAGAGGCATCGCCTGTCAGAATGTTGCG
>NZ_JBBECC010000182.1:58690-61654 GCF_040882025.1 Parvibaculum sp.
GCCTTCGTTGACGACGAGATGCGCATGCGCTTCGAGCAAGGCCCGCGTCTCGGGGAAGACGCGGTTGGTGACGACGATTTTCTGTTTGTCCGCCATGTTATTTCAGTGCCTTGCGCAGACGGGCGCCCAGCGCGTCGACAACGACGACGCAAGCGAGGATCGACAAGAGGATCGCCGATACCTGGTCATAGGCGATCAGGCGCAGCGCCGCCATCAGCTCGAAGCCGATGCCGCCGGCACCGACGATGCCGAGAACGGCCGAAGCGCGGAAGTGATACTCCCAGCGGTAAAGCGTGATGTCGGCCAGTTGCGGAAAGACCTGCGGCAACACCGCATGGGTGATAACCTGAAGGCGCGTCGCGCCCGCCGCACGCGCGGCCTCCAGCGGCTTCGGATCGACGTGTTCGATCGCTTCGGCGTAGAACTTGCCGACCATACCGACCGAATGGAGCGCCAGCGCGAGGACACCGGGCAGGGCACCGAAGCCGACCGCGGCGACGAAGAGCACGCCGAGGATGATTTCCGGTATCGAGCGCAGAAAGGCCAGTATCGTCCGCGTGAACTGATAGACGACCGCGTTGGGCGAGGTGTTGGGCGCGGCCAGCACCGCGAGCGGCAAAGAGATGACGACAGCAAGCACCGTGCCCGCAATCGACATGGCGAGCGTGTCGAGCAGCGGCCGCAGCCAGTGCTGCCAGCGCCCGAAGTCGGGCGGCACCATTTCGGAGCCAAGCTGGGCGAGGGCGGGGATGCCGTCGAGAAAACGCTGGCTGTCGAAAAAGCCTGTGATCCAGAGGGCTGCAATGCAGACGGTAACGACCGTGGCGGCGAGCGCCGCGCGGCGAATGCCACCGCGGCGCTCTTCGGCCAGGATCGTCGCGTAGGTTTGCGACATGCTCATCGGCTCAGTTCATCTTCGCGAGTTCGAGGTTGAGCATCTGCGCGGTGTCGCGAAGCACGTCGTAGGCCGCATCGTCGGTCTCCGCAAAGCCCTCGACACGGAAAGACTGGAGGATTTCCGGGTCCTTGAGATCGAGGAAGGCCTCGCGGATTTTTTCCTTCAGCTCGGACGCAAGGTAGCCCTGCATGGTCAGGGGATAGTTGGGGATGGGGTCGCTGAGACCGATCTGAATAAGCTTGCTTTCGTCGATAGTGCCGCGAGCGACGAGCGCGCGATAAATCTGTTCCGAAAGGGCGCCTGCGGGAATCTGGCCATTCTGAACGGCCCGGGCGACGCCGTCATGCGTACCCAGATGCACGACCTTGTAATCCGTATCGCCGACGAGGCCGTTCTTGACGAGGTAGGCACGCGGGGCAAGGTGACTCGACGTGGAAGCCTGGTCGCCGAAGCCGAAGGGATTGCCCTTGATATCGGCAAGCGACTTGACCGGACCGTCCGCCGTCGCGATCAGGATCGAGTTGTAGGTCGGCTTGCCCTTCTCGACACCGACCGCGAAGGCTTCGATCTCAGGCGCCTTCGACTTCGCCAGCACATAGGAAAAACCGCCGAAATAGCCGATCTCAATGCGGCCGAAGCGCATGGCCTCGATCATGGATGAGTAGTCGGTCGTGACGATGATCTCGATTTTCCTGTCGAGCGTCTTCGCGAGATAATCCTTCAGGGGCTGCGCGTTCTGGATCAGCGTGGCCGCGTTTTCGTCGGGCAGCAGCGCGACGCGCAGCGTGTCGGGATCGGGGTTTTGCGCCTCGGCCACGAGCGGCGAGAAGGCCGCCGCGGCGGCGACGAGGGAGACGATCATGGATCGCCGGGTCAGGGACAAGTTCATCGGTTGGGTCCTTTAAGCTGTTTTGGCCATCTTGAGAGGGGCGGAGTTGAGATCGGGCTGGGGCCGGGGCACGGGCTTGGCCACCGTTCCGTAAATCCGTTCGAGAGCAGCGGCATCGAGCGTGTCGGAGGTGCCGTCGAAAACAATGCGGCCGGCGGCGAGGCCGTAGATCCGGTCGCCGTAACGCCGGGCAAGCTCAACCTGGTGAAGGCTGACGATGGCGGTGATGCCGTCTTCGCGGCAAATGCGATGAAGGAGCGCCAGCACCTTGTCGGCGGTGGCGGGATCGAGCGAGGCGACGGGTTCGTCGGCCAGAATAGCGAGCGGCTGTTGCGCCAGGGCGCGGGCGATGCCAACACGCTGCTGCTGGCCGCCCGACAGTTGATCCGCCCGGTGCAGCGCGCGGTCGGCAAGGCCGACGCGATCAAGCGCCTCCAGCGCGATGATCTTGTCCGCTTTGGGCAGGGGCAGGAGCGACCGCAAGGTGCCGTGGAAGGAGAGGCGGCCGGTCAGCACGTTCTGCAGGGCCGTCAGGCGGCCGATCAGGTGATGCTGCTGGAAGATCATGCCGGTGCGCTGGCGGTGGCGGCGCAGCGCGGCGATACTGCCGAGAATGTTGCCGCCGTCTTCCGTCCGGACCTTGCCTGAGGTCGGCCGGACAAGGCCGTTCAGACAGCGCAGCAGGGTCGACTTGCCGGCGCCCGACGAGCCGAGCAGCACGATGAAGCGGCCGACCGGAAAATCCGCGGTCGCCGCTTCCAGCGCCGTCACCCGATTGCCGTAGCGCACCGTTACATTGTCGAGATCGAGCATGAAAACCGCCTCCGCCGAATGATTGCCAAAACCGAACGAAAGGCGGTTTTGATCGGTAGAGCCGGTCTAAAGGTGGCGCGTGACCCCTGGATGACGGGTTTTCGAAACTTTTGTGACAATTGGGGGAGGGGGTTTGGGGGTTGCATTGAATTCCCCCTGACAAAGCCGAAACGCGCGGGCTGATCGAAGCGCGGTAGGAACCGCCATCACTTTCCGAGAGACATGAAAACCCCTCCCGAATTTCGGGAGGGGTTTTTCTTGTGGCGGTACACGCGAACTCCAATCAGCAGGAGCGGTAATACAGAAACCCCGGTGCAGTCCCCCTTCAATCGGGGGTGATCTCCAACTAACGGCAATCAAGGAA
>NZ_JBBECC010000183.1:0-11862 GCF_040882025.1 Parvibaculum sp.
CGGACGGCATGAGAGATGCGGCTGATGTCGCCGCTGCGGTATCGCGCGTCTTGATGAGCTGCGCGGCGCCCGCCGGCCCGAAAACATGCGCCGCATAAAGCTCGCCATGTGCCGGCGTCCGGCCCAGTAGATCTTCGAGCGCCTCCTTGTTTTCCATCGTCAGCTCGCCGGCCATGAGCGCCGCGATATGCGCGTCTGTCCGCAGAGCCAGCACCTCGTTCCGCGCCGCGTTCGACACCGGCGCAAAGCGCCCATTGGACTGCCGCGCGAGCAACGCCGCTTCCGATTCCAGCCCATGCTTGGGGCCATAGCGGCCGAGCATCTCGTACCAGGTCTGCTGGATAAACTGGAAGGGCCCGGTCGCCGAGGATGTCGGGGCCTGAGCGGTCAGCGCAAGGCCGCTCTCGCGCAGGGCAATATGGAGCAGATAACCCGAGTTGGCGCCCGTCGCCCGCGACGCCGCGACGATAGCGCTCAACAGATCGGGGCCGAGTTCGGCCATCGATCGTTCAACCTCCTCAGGTTCCGGAAGCACCAACGATGTCGGTTTCTCTTCATCCGCAGCTTCCCGCTCGGCGGCGTAGAGGTCCTTGACCGCTTTCGCGATCGCATCGACATCTTCTTGCGAGAGATGCACCTCGGTACGTCGCTCCTCGCGCGCCTCACGTCGCTCGGCACGCTGTCGGTCGGTCCGTTGCTGTTCGGCAACGTTGCGCGACGCCACCAGCGCCACACCTTCCGCCGACACCACGGACGTCAGCGACTTCATGTCGTCCAGAAAATCGCCACTCTCGACATACCCTACAAGTTCGCGCACCGGCTCGAACGCCATCAGCGCCCTGCCACTTCGCTCGAACGCCGAATTGCCGTCATCTGCCGTGACCATGTCCCAGGCGAGCAGGGCCGCAAGCAACAGGCTGAGTCTCATCCACATGACGCTAACGCTCCTTTCAGGGAGCGGAGACGCGCCTCAGGGTGCGTTTGTCCGCCCCCAATACGCGCAAGAATGCACCGAGGCGATTGAACCTCGCCTGAGCCTGCCGTTCATGTGGTGTTAACTATAAATGGCTGAATTCCGGGAAATCTTGCGAGCGTCGTCACAACGTTGGGGCCTTCAACCGATTCTCGGTCAGGTAGTTTGCAAGAGCATGAATAACCGGCGCCACCGCCGGCCGCGCCATCATGCGCTTGCGCCAGGCAGCGAGGTGATACAATGCCGGATTCGGCGCACCGCCCATGAACGAGGTGAAGAAGCTGGCGCACATGAACGCGATGTCGGCGTAGGTATAGACGCCCGCGATATAGTCGCGTTGCGCCAACAGCTTGTCCATTTCCCGATAGTAGTCGCCGATCTTCGCAAGAGCCGCTTGCGCCTCCAGCTTTTGCGGGTCGCCGAGCGTCTGCAACAGAACAACGAAAGACGGAAAGAAAACTTCGTCGGACTTCAATTCCATGAGCCGCGCATTGGCGCGTGCTTCGACGTTGGCCGGCCAAAGCAGTGGCGTTGGAAACTTGTCTTCGAGATATTCGAAAATCTGCGTCGAATCAAAAATCTCGACCGGCCCATCGAGCAGCACCGGAACCTGCTTTTTCGGATTTACCCGCAACACATCGGGATGAAGCGGTGAATAACGATCTTTGAGCGTGAACGGCACCATCTCGATCTCGCAATCGATCCCCTTCTCGGCAACGGCGATCTGCGCTTTGGCGCCAAACATGCTCAAAGGACCTGACAAAAGCTTCATGGTGTTTCCTCCGGAAAAGGTTTCCTCGTATGAAGACTTGCTGCCTTCTGATCGCCCATCGCCGCCTCCACACGCCAAAGGCCAAGGCCATAGTTGGGCCGGGCAGCAAGGCTTTTCAGGGTCCAATTCCGGGAATGCGTGCGAGCCAAATGCAGGGTGCCGCGAAGCACCGCTTGCCGTCGGCGCGGCCCGCAACTATCTTGCGCGCACGGTCGCCCTTGTAGCTCAGTTGGTAGAGCACCTGATTTGTAATCAGGGGGTCACGGGTTCGAATCCTGTCGGGGGCACCGTCTCATCCGGGGCGTCTTCCATGTCCATGCCGGCCGCAATCAAGGCGCGTGCCGCGGCACTGATTGCCGCAGAGCGCTCGTTCTTTGTCGAACTGCATCCAGCCTCGCGGCAGATGGCGGCGGCAGCGGGCACGCATTTTCCCGGCGGCGTGCCGCTCCACTGGATGCTTGACTGGGAAACGCCCTTCCCGCTTTTCGTGCATGAGGCCATGGGCTCCATCGTCACCGATGTTGATGGTCGCCGCTATACCGATTTCTGCCTCGGTGACACCGGCGCGATGTTCGGTCATTCGCCGGCGCCCGTCGCCCGCGCTATTGCCGAACAGGCTGAGCACGGCTTGACCGCCATGCTGCCCTCGACGCTGACCGCCGAAGTCGGAGCGCTGCTCTCTTCCCGCTTCGGTCTTCCCTTCTGGCAGGTGACGGCGACAGCGAGCGACGCTAACCGCGCCGTCGTCCGCTGGGCTCGCGCGCTGACCGGCCGGCCGAAAGTGCTGGTCTTCGACGGCTGCTATCACGGGCAGGTCGAAGACGCTTTCGTGAAGCTCGACGAAGGCAGGACGCGAATGAAGCCGGGCCTGCTCGGCCAGGTAAGCGACATCGCGAAAGCAAGCATCGCCGCCCCGTTCAACGATCTTGAAGCGGTCGAGGCACTGCTGGCGCACGGAGACATCGCGCTCGTGCTCACCGAGCCGGCGCTGACCAACACAGCGATGGTTTTGCCGGAACATGGCTTCATCGAAGGCTTGCTCGCCACCGCGCGCCGCCATGGCACTCTTCTCTGCCTCGACGAAACGCACACGATCTCCGCCGGGCCCGGCGGCTTCACGCGCGCGCGCAATATCTCGCCCGATTTCTTCGTGCTGGGAAAGCCGGTCGCCGGCGGGTTTCCCGCTGCCGTTTTTGGATTCACGTCGGAGGTCGAAGCCGATATGCGCCGCGTGCTGGAAACAAAGGCGCCCGGCTATTCCGGCATTGGCACCACGCTTTCAGGCAACATGCTAGCACTCGCCGCGATGCACGCCTGTCTCACAGAAGTGATGACTGCCGACGCATACGCACACATGACGGCTCTGGCGTCGCGCCTTGCGGAAGGACTGCGTAGCGCGGTCGAAAGACGCCGCTTGCCATGGACCGTAACGCAGCTCGGTGCCCGCGCCGAACTCGTGTTCAGCGCCCGTCCTCTTCGCGACGGCGCGGAAGCCGCTGCCGCGATCGATCACGCCGTCGAACGCGCCATCCATCTTTTTTTGCTCAACCGGGATGTTCTGGTGACGCCGTTCCACAACATGACCCTCGTGGCGCCCTCGACGACGCAAGCCGATGTCGACAGGCTGGTGACACATTTCGATGAGGCGTTGTCCCTGATCTGCGGCGAAAAGGAGATCGCGGCATGACCCGCGCCGATGAAAAGGAAGTCGTGGACTTTCTGGCCGTGCACCCTGAGATCGTTCAGATTCAAACCTTTCTGACGGACCCGTCGGGGGTCGCGCGCGGCAAGGTCCTGCGGCCGGAAGAAATGCTGACCGCCTATCGTGACGGCCGACCGCTCCCGTGCTCGATCCAGTCGCTCGACATGCTGGGCGCCGATGTGCTGGAGACGGGTCTCGTCTGGGCCGAGGGCGACAGTGACCGGCCCTGCTTACCGGTCGCCGGAACGCTGACCCACGCGCCTTGGCACGACACGCCGACCGCGCAACTAATCCTGACCTCGTATGAACGCGACGGCTCGCCGACGTCAGCCGATCCGCGCCACGCGCTGACCCGCACCGTCGCTTCGCTCGAACGCAAGGGGCTGAAGCCCGTCGTCGCCATCGAACTCGAATTCTATCTGATCGATCGTGCGTCCGCGCAGTCGGGCAAGCCCCGGCCGCCCGCCGCACCCAACGGCTTCGCACCCTCGCATCTGCAGGCCTATCTGATGCAGGACGTGGAGGATTTCACGCCCGTTCTCGATGACATCTTTGCCGGCGCGAAAAAAATGGGCCTCCCGGCCCGCACCCTGATCTCGGAATATGCGCCCGGTCAGTTCGAAATCGTACTGGCGCATCGCGACGATGCCTTGCGCGCCGCCGACGATGCAATCCTCTACAAGCGCCTCGTTAAGGGCGTCGCCGACCGCCACGGCTACATCGCCACCTTCATGGCAAAGCCCTATGCCGGCATGTCGGGCAGCGGCCTGCATGTGCACATTTCACTGGCCGACGACAAGAACCCAAATCTCTTTGCCGGCGACGATCCGTCGCTGACGCCGATGTTTCGCCACGCAATCGGTGGATTGGAAGCAACGATGGCCGACGCGATGGCGGTTTTCGCCCCGAACGCCAACTCGTTCCGCCGCTTTCGCCGAAATTCCTACGCGCCACTGGCGCCCGCATGGGCCATCGACAACCGCTCCGTGCCGCTGCGCGTCACGTCGGGGCCCGCCGCCGTGCGCCATCTCGAGCACCGTGTCTGCGGCGCCGATGCCAACCCCTATTTGGCGCTCGCTGCGGTACTCGCAGGCATCGAAGAAGGCATCGACAAGAAACTTGAGCCAAGCGAACCGGTGATAGGCGACGGATACCTAAAGCGCGAAGCGACGCTGCCGATGAATTGGTGGAAGGCGCTAGAAACCGCTCGCCGTTCCGAATTTCTGCGCGAACGGCTCGGTGAAAAGTTTGTCGACATCTTCCTGACCATCAAGGAAGTCGAATGCGACCGCTTCTTCGCCGAAATCTCCGATGTCGACTTCGACTGGTATCTCCGCAACGCCTGACGTCTATTCCGGACAGGGATAATTCGCTGCCAGCGTCCGCGCACCCATCTCGAAGGCGCTTCTGTCGTAAAGCTCGGGATGCTCCGGCGCGAACTCGACGACCTGCTGCGCGAACGCCTCGAACGGAAGATTGTCCGGCAGCCTGAAACATACCTCCTCGTCCATGCCCGGACCCATGCGCCGCACGACGAGCGGCGCCCCGCGCTCGACCGACGCGTAGACACCCGCCGCAAGCCCCGCAAGGAACTGATGACACGATGCCCGCGCAACTCGGTCATCCGCCGTGGTGCTCGCGCTCGTCGCCGCGGTACATGCAGACACGAGCTCGGCACCCGTTGTAATGCGCGGCGCCTGCGCCTGCGCCAGCCCGACGGACAGTACCACTGCCGCCACCGCTAACACGACAGCTCTACTGACATTTTTCATGTTGATCTCCCTCTTGTTGGCTCCGTTCACTATGAACTTGAATTTCGACGGTGCCACATCAACAAATGACGCGCGACCATTCGGCGCAGAAGAAAAAGGGCCGCCTTGTCGGGCAGCCCTTTCATCATTCCATCCTGTTTCAGGATCAGTCGGCACTGGTCGCCTTCTTCAGCGGATCCTCAAGCGGCACCTGCCCCTGTTCGGAAAAGCGTTTGCGTGCTTCCTCTTCTTCCTTTGTCCGAGCTGCCTGATCGGTGATTTGACGGCCCAACGCAACGACATTCGGAATCTCATCGTCTGCCAGCGCCTTCATATATTGCTTCCGCTTCATTGCCTTTTCGATATAGGGCGCGAGTTCTTCCGCCTTCTTCTTCTGCCGCTCGTCTTCATGCTCCTTGAACTCCGGCATGACGTCGCTCGCGAACATTTCCAGCGCCTCGCAAATATGCTCATGCCGATTGCGTCCACCTTGTTGGATGAACGACACCTGATCGACGCCCGCCGCTGCGAAGCCGCGCAGATGCTCACGCATCTGTTCCGGCGTACCGATGCCACGATTGCCGCCTTCTTCCGGGAGGTGCGGCCGCGCCTTCTCGAACGCTTCCCAGATATTTGTTCGGCCGGGCTTGTGCTCGCCGAAAATATAGTGATGACCAAGCGCGTAGCCGAAGAAGCGAAACCCGTCCATGCCGCGGCGCTTGGCTTCCTCGGCATCTTTATGCAGCGAGAAGCCCGTCACCATTGCAATGTTCGGATTGCAGGCATGGCCAATCGGCACCGCCTCCTCCTTGAAGATGCGATAATAATCGTCGACCCACTGCTTGGCTTCGGCCGGATCGACGAACGCAAACGTCAGCGCGCCGATGCCGAGCCGCGCCGCGAGCTTGATCGTCTCACGATTGGAACAGGCGACCCAGAGCGGCGGGTGCGGACGCTGCACCGGCTTCGGCACCACATTGCGGCACGGCATCGAAAAGAACTCGCCCTCATATCCGGGGTAGGGGTCCATCGCCATCATGTTGGCGCATTGCTCTACGGCCTCGCGCCACTGTGATCGCTTCTGTTCGACTGGCACGCGGTAACCGCCGAGCTCAAGCAGCGCCGAACTCTCGCCCGTACCCCATTCGACGCGACCCTTCGATACGAGATCGAGCGTTGCAATACGTTCGGCCACACGCGCCGGGTGGTTGTAGTTTGGCGGCATCAGCGTGATGCCGTGACCAAGGCGGATGTTCTTGGTTCGCTGCGAACACGCCGCCAGAAAAACCTCCGGCGCCGAAGAATGTGAATATTCCTCCAGGAAGTGATGCTCGACTTCCCACGCATGATCGATGCCGATCTTGTCCGCGAGTTCCACCTGGTCGAGAGCGTCCTGAAAGAGCTTCAGCTCGTCACCCTCGTGCCAGGGCCGCGGCAGTTGGTGCTCGTAGAAAATGCCAAACCGCATGACGCATCTCCCATTTTGTTCTTGTTAGTCGAATACCTTGATCTGCTCCGGTGTCTTGTACTCGGAACCAGCAAGCGCCGGACTTTCCGCAGCGCGCGCGAAAGCCGCCTCGATATTGCGCGCGCGTTCCTCGAACATGGGCGCCATATCCGGATGCGTGAAAATATAAAGCTCGTTGGCCTGCACGGCCTCTACGACCCGCGCACCAACGCGATCCGGATCGAGGCCACTGAGGACGAATTGTTTTGCTGCCTCTGCGCGCGCCGGATCGCGGTCGTCGGCGGCGGTGCCAAAGCGCTCCTGCCGCGCCCGTGCACTTTCGAAAATGCGCGTCCGCACAAATCCGGGGCACAAGACCGACACGCCGATATTCTCAGGCGCGAGTTGCGCGTGCCACCCTTCCGACATCCCGACTACGGCATATTTCGATGCCGTGTAAGGCTCCATGCCGGGGATTGAAACAATTCCGGCCATCGACGCTGTGTTGACGAAGTGCCCGCCCTCGCCATGCGCGCGGATATGCGGCAGAAATGCCTCGGTCCCGTAGACGACTCCCATCAGGTTGACGGCGATGGTCCAATCCCAGTCGCCGGGCTTCAGCGTGCCGATAGGCCCACCCGCGCCGACACCTGCATTGTTGCAGACGACATGCACCTTGCCGTAGGTCGCGACGGTTTCCTCCGCCGCGCGCTCCACCGATTTGCGCTCGGCGACGTCGCAGCGAATACCCGCCGCTTTTATCTGCCGTTCCTTGAGTTCGCCGACGGCCGCCGCAAGGTCCTCCTCGTTGATGTCGCCAAGCATCACATTCATACCGGCAGCGCCGAAGGCGCGCGCCATCGAAAGTCCGATGCCGCTTGCGCCGCCTGTCACGAAAGCGGTCTTTCCCTGCAGGTCGCGCATCACGCTGCCTTCTGAATATCGTCAAGCGCATCGAATTCGGCAAAGAGTCCCGCTCCGTCCGGCGTCTTGGCCAATCCGGTGCGGATCGCTTCGCGCGTCTGTTCTCGTCCGAAATCGGCCTGAGTCACAGCATGCCAATGAACCATGCCTTCCCAGATCGGATCGATCAGATCGCTGCCCTTGACGCGCGAACCGTCGATGCCCTTGAAGGTGAAGCTGCGCATTTCGGAAATCGTGGTCTGCAGATAGCCGACATGAATGGCTTCGTCGGTCCGGATGCGCTCGACCATTTCGGCCGCAAGCCGCGCCGCCTCCCGCCGCTCGGGAAAGGCGTCCGGATCGCGCATGATCTCACAGCAAAAGGCGAAGAAACTCTCCGCCCTGACCTCGATCATCAGCACATTCATCAGCATCAGAATGAGCTGCTCGAAGCCCGCCGGCAGTTGTGGCATCAGCCGCCCTGCGTCCGGTCGGCCGATATTCTCCGGCACTTCCGGCAATGGATAACGGTCCTTGCCGAAGCAGAGATCGCGCGCCGCATACCACATCTGATCATGTGCGCCGAACTCCGGTGCGGCAGGATCGCCCCCCTCGTCCGCGCCATGCGCATAGAGGAGCCCCTTGTGCAGGTGCCCGGTGCAGGTTTCGGAAATATCGTCCTCGATGATCGTCTGGAAATCGGGTGCGTCGAGATCGCAGAGCATTCGTCCACGCGCCTCAATCACACCGGTAATGGTCAGCGAATTCCAGAACGATTGTCCGGCTCCATGAGCGAGCAGGAACTTCTCTTGCGGAATATTGGGATAGTTGCCGCGCTTCAGAAGCTGCACAGTCGCGTCGATCAGCGGATAGCCCTTGGCTTCCAACTGCGCCGCCCACGCCTTTACCGCCGGCCAGCGATTGAGCACGCGCGGCGACACATAGGTTCCATCCGCCAGAAACCCGCCATGCAGCTTGTAGCCCGCTTCCTCGTGCGGCCGCGCATAGACATGCGACGCCATTAGCTCGTCTCGTGTGTATGAGAGCTTTGTCATTCTCGCTTCCTCCGGTTCGGCCTCTTTGCGGGCCGCTGCTTGCCGCTGTTATTTTTTCAGTGCACGAACGAAAAGCCTGGTCATGCCGTCGATCAGCACCTCGCGCTCGAGCTTCTGGCGAAAGCCATAGGCACCACCCTGCTTGATCGCGCCGACAATGAGATACCCCGCGAGCCTGCTGTCGAGATCGGCGAGCGCCTCGCCGGTCGCTTTCCAGTGTTCAAGCGCCTTGATCCAGCCCTCGGCCCAACGATCGGCGGGCATCTTCCGGCCCGTATCGCCCTTCCACAGCACGCTGACATCGGTGAGCGTTGCGGCCAGAACGCCGGGATTGGCGTCCGAATACTCGAAAATCGCCAGCAGGATTTCGCGGATGCCGTCTTCCAGCGTGCCCGCATTCGCAAGGTGCCGCTCCAGGAACACCTCGAGTTCCTCGGCCGCCTCCTCGGTGAAGGCAAGGAAGCAATCGAGTTTGTCCTCGAAATGAAGATAAAATGTGCCGTGGCCGACGCCCGCTTCGCGCGAAATGTCCTGCGGCCGCGTTTCGTGATAGCCGCGTTCGACGAAAAGCTTGCGCGCGGCGGCCATCAATTTACGGCGGCTTTCGAGCTTCCGCTTGGCCGCACCCGACAGGCTGCCCCCTGCCTTCCCGGCAACGGACGTTTGCGTGTCATCTGTGTCCAGGATGGCCGCTGCAGCGGCTTCTCGGGTCCTGGAGCCCGTTTCCTCCGTGATCATGGAGAAAGGGTCAGGCTAAAATGACAAAAAGTCAACTCAACTGAGTGTATTTTGAGGGCATCTTTTTATGCCCGCTCCTGATCGGATGACGCGAGCGGCCTGGCGACAGTCTCCAGCGGTTTTCGCTCGGCAGCCACACCCCAGAAAGCCTGCACAGTTGCGGCGGCAATCATCAGGACCGAACCGAACAGATAACCCATGAAAACGGCCTCGCGTGAGCCCGTTTCGATCAGCCGACCGAAAAGCACCGGCCCGGCAACGCCGCCGAGTCCCGTTCCCACGGCGTAGAACACAGCGATGGCAAGTGCCCTGATCTCAAGCGGAAATGTTTCGCTGACCGTCAGGTAGGCCGAACTCGCCGCCGCCGACGCAAAGAAGAAAATCACCATCCAGGCAATGGTCTGCGTCTGCGCCGTGAGCAACCCCTGTTCGAAGAGATACCCACTCAGCGCCAGCAGCACACCCGAAATTGCATAGGTCGACGCGATCATGATCCGGCGCCCCACGGTGTCGAACAATCGGCCGAGAAGGAGCGGGCCGAGAAAATTGCCGAGCGCGAAAGGCAGGATATACCAACCGACCTGCGCCGCCGGAATGCCGTAGAAATCGGTCAACACCAGCGCATAGGTGAAGAAGATCGCATTGTAGAAAAATGCCTGCGCCGACATCAGCGCCAATCCCACAAGCGACCGCTGCCTGTGCAGCCGGAAAAGCGTTTCGAAAATTTCCCGAAACCGTAGCGGCCCGCGCTCGCGAAGCTTGATGCAGTCAAGGTTTTCTGCCAGCACGTGGCCGCGTGCACGATAGCGCCCCTCGATGCCAGCCATCACATCGCTCGCTTCCGCCGAGCGGCCATGCGTCATCAGCCAGCGCGGGCTTTCGGGAATCCAGAAGCGCGCAGCGAAGATGAACAGCCCCAGCACGCCGCCGACAAAAAAGCAAAGCCGCCAGCCGAGATCGCCACCCGCGATATCGGGATCGAGCAGCACAATTGAAAGCCCGGCGCCAAGCGCCGCCCCGACCCAGAAGCTGCCGTTGATCGCGAGATCGGTCCAGCCGCGAAATCGTGCCGGAATGAGTTCCTGGATCGTCGAATTGATAGCTGTGTACTCGCCCCCGATGCCGGCTCCGGTGAGAAAACGGAAAAACGCGAAACTCGCGAGATTCCACGAAAAGGCCGTCGCAATTGTCGCGGCAACATAGAGAGCGAGTGTGATGAAGAAGAGCTTCCGCCGGCCGAACCTGTCGGTGAGCCAGCCGAAAAAGATGCCGCCGAAAACCGCGCCCACGAGATAGGCGCTGGCCGCAAGGCCGACATCGGCCGCATTCATCCCGAGCGTCGGGCTTTCCCGCAGCGCGCCGGCAACCGACCCGGCAAGCGTCACTTCGAGCCCGTCGAGAATCCACGTGATGCCGAGCGCAATCACGACCAGCGTGTGAAAGCGGCCCCAGGGCAAACGGTCGAGTCGCGCCGGAACGTCGCATTCGAATGTCGCGGCCCCTGTGGAACCCGAGTTCCGTCTCGCAAGACCCGTTTGCTCGTCGGTCATCGACGAATGTTTGTTCCGAAACCGCAAATGGTCAAGGAGGAGCGTCTACCGCGCCCAGCACCTCGCGTCACCTGCGCGAAACAGCGTCGGGACTGCGTTCCCTGAGATAGGTCGGGAAATCTCGGCCCTCTTCTTCCGCGAAAACCTCATCGAGCACGATCGGATTCCTCATGCGATCGAGCCGGAACACGCGAAAGTCCAGCCGATCTTCGCACCATGCAATCAGCAGCCAGCCATCGGAGAACGCCGTCAGCGCTAGCGGCCGCACCCTTCGCGAACTCGGCGTCCCCTCGGCATCCCGATAGTCGAACATGACGACGTGACGCACACGAAGTGCGGCGCGAAGTGCGGCGGTGAAATCCGGGGCCCGTCGCTCAGGCTTCTGGTGTGAACGGACCCGGCGCCCGATAACACCAGGCACCGTCTGTCCGGTCCACGCCGTATCGATCTTGGCCCGCGCCGCACGCGCAGCAGCAGCCAGCGCCGCATCGCCGACTTGCGTCACATAAGCCAGACCCAGTGCCATCGCCTCAAGCTGATCGTGATCGAAGGTGAGCGGCGGCAGGTCTACCGGCCCGCGCAGCATATAGCCGACGCCCGCCTGCCCCTCGATAGGCAAGCCTTGCGCCTGCAAAGTGACGATGTCGCGGTAGATCGTACGCACCGAAACTTCAAGCCGCTCGGCAAGCGCGTCCGCCGTAACGAGGCGGTCCGCTTTCCGCAAATGTCCGATGATCTCGATAAGTCGGTCGGCCCTGCGCATGGCAACATCCTGACATAATGCTGTCAGGATGTCCCCAGCTAATCTTCGGCTTCCGCATCCCGTGCCGCATGAGGTCAGCCATGAACGCGATCCCCGATACTTCCTTTTTCAACATGCCGGCACCACCCTGCGCGCGCCTTCTCGGCTGGCGCATCGAGGAATATGACGAAGCGCGCAGCTGGATCCGCATCGCCTTCGACGGCAAGGA